>DATJIU010000100.1:0-6406 GCA_035492855.1 Dongiaceae bacterium
TTAAATTCTATCGTAGCCGCCGACGGACATCGGCGCAAATCGGATTGCGCGGGGACTCAAATGGCGCGAACGGACGTTCGCGGCTGCTATCCAAACTGTTGAGAAAACGAGGGTTGTCACGTAGTGAGTCCGATGGTACAAGCACTGTATGAATGGTCAGTCCCTCTCTGGTAATGGGCTGCAAGCCCGCGCAAACAATAGGTTTTAGTTTATCTGCGCCCCATGATGAATCAAACCAGTATCCGGGGATCAGATGCCCATGAGTGATGCCGGTTATTACAAATCAAATCCCCGCGCAATGAGCCTGAGGGAAATGGCCCGGATGAGAGGGTGGCTGCGGCTGCCGTTGACCTATTCGGTCGCCCGATTTGCAGCGCCAATACCCGAGGGGTGGATGCCGCAGACGTGGGCGGAATTGGAGTGTACTGAAGCGGAGCTTTCGCCGCAGTGCCTCAAGGTGGCTGAACCGTATCGTGAAATGTTTTGCAGCCTTGGGTTTGGGGAGGTGGGTTTCAAAAAGGGCCGGCGGTTGCTCAATCCGCATCATCGCGACAATGGCGGCATTAACTTTCTGGACCGCGGGCGACGCTACTTCGGGCAACTGATTTATGCCAAATTTCACGCCCCGCCACCCGTCCGCCGGGACCGGGAGCAGATGGTGATCGGATTTACCGCGGTCTTCGAGAAGAAAGTTCTTAGTTGTTCCAACAACACCAAAACTGCGTTTGATGCGGTACCCTGGCATCAAACCGTTCGGATTGCTTCAAATGACGTGGCAGGCATCTATCGACACTTTGTTGATGCGGTAGTCCGCCATAAGGAAAAGCCGCGGCAGTTTGAGGATTTGCAAGCGCTCCAGAACTGGTTTGATCAGGATGTAGAACGAGTATTTGAACATCGGTTGCGGCGAAAACTTTATTTGCGGATGAACGATGAAGAAGTAGTTTCCGCACGCCGGAAACTGCCGCCGCTACTACCAAAAGCATGACGTATGGGACGACAAAGGCGCTGGGTGAAGGAATGAAGTTGGAATTTTAGAGCATTGACAGAAAAAGATGTAGCGCTGGGCAGCGAGGATTTTTGTTTTTTGGCAAGGCTTTGGCGAAGGCGCAGGTTTGAAAAACCCTGTAACTGAGCCGAAACGAAGCCAAAGACCAAAAAGACCGCTCTTGTTCCGGTTTCAGCACAGCGCTACAGCTTTGATGGAAATGCTCTAGAATTCACGATCAGGCCGGAGTCAACATTGCCCTATTTTCCCATCCCTGTTTTATGGACTCCAGGAAGTTGAGTTGCTGCTCCTGCCATTTTTGGTAGGAGGCGCCGAACTGGTCCGGGGTTAGTACGCCCGCAGCCCCCCAACGAAGCCCAATGAACCCAAAGTCATGAATTGATGCAAGTCGTTTTACCATGGTTTAATGCGCCGGTCTGCAAGCCGGAAGACGGTTCCAGCTTGGCTTGCTTTCGCAAGCCTGCCAAGCAGGACAATTAGGAAGGTCTCGGGGGAGAAGCCGGGATGAGGGCGGGCGTCCACTTTTGGTGGCGAAGGCCGCGACTCTGCCTCAAGTAGGAGCAAGTTAAATCAGTGCGTTGCGGCGCTCTGCCTGCCGAAAGAAAATTCCCGGGACAAATGAAAAATCGGAGCCCGCGTTGATGCCGGCTCCGATTTTGAGCAAAGAGTGCGTTTGCTTACAGCTTCTTTCCCGTCAGCCGTTCGTAGGCTTCCAGGTACTTGGCGGAAGTCTTGGCCACGACGTCGTCCGGCAGCTTCGGGCCGGGCGGGGTTTTGTCCCAATCCAGCGTTTCGAGGTAGTCGCGCACGAACTGCTTGTCGAAGCTGGGCTGGCCTTTGCCGGGGGCGTACTGGTCGGCGGGCCAGAAGCGCGAGGAATCGGGCGTGAGCACTTCGTCAATGAGGATGAGTCTGCCGTCGAACAGGCCGAACTCGAACTTGGTGTCGGCAATGATGATGCCGCGCTGACGGGCGTAATCGCGTCCGGCGGAGTAAATCTTCAGGCTCAGGTCGCGTGCCTGGGTGGCAAGGTCGGTGCCGACAATCTTGCAGGCCTCCTCAAAGGAGATGTTTTCATCGTGGCCCTGTTCAGCCTTGGTGGACGGCGTGAAAATGGGTTGGGGCAACTCGGCGGATTCGGTGAGGCCGGCGGGCAACTGGATGCCGCACACGGTTTGCGACTTCTTGTATTCCTTCCAGCCGCTGCCGGAGAGATAACCGCGCACGATGCATTCGATGGCAAGCGGCTTGGCCTTCTTCACGATCATCGAGCGCTTCGCGAGTTGGGTGGCGTAGGGCTGCAAATTGGCGGGCAGGGGATCGCCGGCCTTGGCGAGCAGATGATTCGGCACGAGCGTGGCAAACTTCTCGAACCAGAAATGCGAGACCTGCGTGAGCACGGCGCCCTTGTGCGGGATGCCGTTGGGCATGATGACGTCGAAGGCGGAAATGCGGTCGCTGGCAACGAGCAGGAAGGCTTCGCCGAGGTCAAAGACTTCGCGGACTTTGCCGGAGCGGACTTTTTTGATGCCGGGCAGGTCGAGCTGCAGAATAGGTTCGTTCATGGGCGGAAAAAATAGTGGCCGGCCCGCCAAGTTCAAAGTCCAAAATTCAATTTTTGGCCATGATTCGCATTAGTTCGGGGAACGGTGCGGGCCGGGTGTCAGCCGGCTGTGACGCTCTGTAACCGCATGATTACAAGAGTGCTGGCATTTTCCAGCGGAATCGCTAGTATGGGAATATGCAAGGGGAAACATTTTGGCAACGAACGAAAATTCATTTCGTGGCGGCATGCTTTTGCCTTTTGTGCGGGGGCGTCACGGCGCAAATTTTCAATACCAATCTTATCGTCAACGGCGACGCCGAGGCGGGCCCGGGCTCGCCCAATGGCGGGTTGGTGGCCACCGTGCCGGGTTGGACGACCAATGGTGGTTCCTTTGCCGTGGTGCAATATGGCGCTTCCGGCGGTTTTCCCTTCAGTACCGATCCCGGGCCGGCAACGCGTGGCACCAATTTCTTTTCGGGTGGCCCTACGGCCGGGTTGTCGGCTGCGACGCAGGTGATTGATGTTTCCGCCGGGGCTACGAGCATTGATGCGGGCAGCGTGCGCGGTGCGTTGTCGGGCTACCTCGGCGGCTTTTCGAGCCAGGGCGACAACGCCATGCTGACCGCCTCGTTCCGTGATGCCACCAATGCCACCTTGGGCGCGGTGAGCATCGGGCCCGTCACCGCCGCCGACCGCCAGAGTTTTACAGGTTTATTGTACCGCGAAGCCTCCAGTGCCGTCCCCGCGGGAACGCGGTCTATTTTGGTGACACTGCAAATGAATCGCACCGACGGCACGTATAATGACGGTTATGCCGACAACCTGGCGCTGGTGCTGCTGAATTCCAACGCGAATCCGCGGCTGAACATTTCTACAACCACCAACACCGTGAACGTAAGCTGGCCAACGACGGCGGCGGATTGGATTCTCGAAAGCAGCACGAATCTGATCTCCGGTTGGACCACCAACGCAGCATCACCGGTGATTGTCAGCAACCAGGTGATCGTGGTGGTGCCTTCCCACACCAACGCCCGGCAGTTTTTCCGTCTGCGCGCGCCCTGAGTTTATTGGCGCGGCGGACGGACAAAAATTCTGTCGGATTTTCCGGCCGGTGGCCATTAAATGGGTGAAATGCCAATGCCGCCCGACGCCGAACTGCTGGCCCAATACGCCGCGAGCCAGTCGGAATCCGCCTTTGCCCAACTCGTGGAGCGTTACGTGGCGCTGGTGTATTCCGCGGCGGTGCGCCAGGTGAATCAGCCGCAACTCGCGGAGGAGGTCACGCAGGCGGTCTTTATTGTCCTCGCCCGTAAGGCCGGCAGCCTGGACCGGCGAACCGTGCTGCCCGGCTGGCTGTGCCGCACCGCGCACTTCGTCGCCAGCGACGCCCTGAAGGCCGAACGCCGCCGGCAGCACCGCGAACAACTCGCCTGTGAAATGAACCCTGATCACCCGGCTGCACCCGGCGAAGCAACCCCGGACGTCTGGCAGCAACTCGCGCCGTTGCTGGACCACGCCGTGGCTGAACTTCGTGAGGCCGACCGCAATGCCATTGTGTTGCGTTTCTACGAGCAGCGTACGCTGGAGGAAGTCGGCGCCGCGCTGGGCGTGGGCGCGGATGCGGCGCAAAAACGGGTGGCCCGCGCGGTGGAACGGCTGCGGGGCATTTTCGCCCGCGACGGCGTGGCACTTTCCGCGCCGGCCATCATCGGAGCGGTGTCGGCTCATTCTCTGCATGCCGCGCCGCCGGCTTTGGCGCATCTCGTTGTTACCGGCGCGCTGGCCCAAGGCGCCGCAGCGACCGGCTCAGCTTTACCCCTGGCGAAAGGAGCGTTGAAACTTATGGCTTGGACAAAATTGAAAATTACGGTAGCGACGATTGGGGCAGGGGTGTTGTGCGTTGCCGCGGTAGCGCCGCTGGTCCTCAAGACGCATCCGCCGTCCGATGGGCCGGCGGGCTGGCGGCAGCGGTTCGAGGCTGCGTATAGATTAAATGATGGCGAAGTGTTGAAACACATCGCGCCGCCCTTCATTCCCGAGCGGGCGGAGTATTACCATCGGGAGGAAGCCCTGAGCACGCAGGCCAAATATGCTCCGGAGCCTCCAGCCGCATTTATGTTTGGGCAGGACGGACCAAGTTTGCATTATACCCAGGCCACTTTCGGCGCGGCGGTCATGCGGCTTTTGGATGTGACCCGGGATTTGTTTGGCATCGGCCGGCAGAACCTTGAGGGGCCGGAGGAGTTACAGGATCTGGCGCTCAATGGCGACTGGACGGTACGGGCAGGAACGGATCGGGCACAACTCCTGCGAGCTCTGGAAGCCATCATCCAGCGGGAAACCGGACGTAGCATCAAAATTGAACCCCGTCAGGTGGAGCGAACGGTTCTGGTAGCCCGGGGCGGTCTGCTCCCGGCGTTCCGCGCGCAGCAGGGGAACGGCCGGCAGTCGCAGATCGACATCTATGCCGAACAAAAAAATGCCAAGGAAGTTTCCCAGGGGGGAGGCACCGCCAGGCAATTTCTGGATTGGATCGGCGACGCGCTGAATCTTCGCGTGGTGAATGAGATTTCCCCTGAAACGCAGTCGGTCCGACTTAACTGGCGGATTTATAGCGATGCCGAGGAATGGCACATGGGCGACCGGCGCGATGAGCTGCTTGGCAAGGTGCTCGACAACATCACGCAGCAAACCGGCATTACGTTCACCCCGGAAACCCGGATGGTGGAAGTGTGGTTCGTTTCCGAATCAAAATGACCGGATGGATCAATGACCGTGCCGCGACACGAAATGTTTCGTGAATCAGCCGAAGCCCTGTCTGGCGCGATACCGTCGTAATTCATGGTTTGGTTCTCCCATTCGCCCCCTCCCCAAAAAAAAGTTTGTTCGCTTTTCGATTCGGCGTTTGTGTAATAGGTGGATGATGACCACTGACATGACGCTGGTGCGGGAGTATGCCGACCGCCAGTCTGAAGCCGCCTTTGAGCAGTTGGTGGCGCGGCATCTCAATCTGGTCTATGCCACGGCCATGCGCCGGGTGGGGGACGCCCACCTGGCGGAAGAAATCACCCAGGCAGTGTTCATTGCCCTGGCCCGCAAGGCGAGCAAACTTGGGGCCAACACCATCCTGCCGGCCTGGCTGTACCGCGCCACCCGCTTTGCAGCGGCCAACGCCCTCAAGCAACGCCGCCGACAGCAACACCGCGAACAGGAGGCCTACATGCAATCGCTTTCCCCTGAGCCTGCCGCCGCCGACGTGTGGCAGCAGATCGGGCCAATCTTGGACGCCGCCCTGGATTCCCTGGCCGAAGCCGACCGCACCGCCGTGCTGCTCCGCTATTTCGAGGACAAGTCGCTCGCCGAAGTCGGGGAAACCCTGGGGTTGAGCGCCGATGCCGCGCGGATGCGGGTCAACCGCGCTCTGGAGAAGCTGCGGAGCATTTTCATTCAGCAGGGGGTGACCCTGACAGCTCCGGGCATTGCCGGGGCAATCACGGCTCATGCTCTGCAAACGGCGCCGGCGGCCCTCGCCAAAACGGTATCTCTAATCGCCGCGGCCAAGGGCGCGACGGCAGGCGGCACGACTTTAACTCTGGCGAAAGGAACCTTGAAACTTATGGCCTGGACCAAATTGAAAATCACGGCAGCGGTGGGAGTGGGTTTGTTGCTCGTGGCGGGGACCGCGACAATGGTGGTGGTCTCAAAATCCGCGCCGCGCTTGTTACCCTTGCAAACGCTACCGAATCCCAACGGTTATGATGGACTGATCGCGGCTGGCAATCTGGTATCATTGGGCACCGACGATTATGAAGTGGCTGGTTTGGCGCTGCTGCGCGCTGTCGCGGCAACCA
>DATJIU010000101.1:0-10874 GCA_035492855.1 Dongiaceae bacterium
ACGCGCCGGCCCCGGAGAATTTTGGCCGAGATGGGAATCCACCCGCCGTGGCAGATGAACGCCACCAGCTTGCCCTGCTCAAAAAATTCGCGCGTCAGCGCCAGCACCTTGGCGTCGCGCCGCAATTTGTCCGGCATGAACCCGCCGGGCACCAGCAAGCCGCAAAAATCCCCGCTGTGCGCGTCCGCCAGCCGCATATCGGACCGTGCCGGGTAGCCATGTTTGCCGGCGTAAGAATGCACCTCCGGCGCTGCCAGCCGCATACCGTACCCCGCCGCCTCCAGCCGCAGCTTGGGATACCACAGCTCCAGGTCTTCGTAGCAGTCATCCAAAAAGGCCAGCAACGTTTTGGGTGGGGGCACATTCGTTTGCATACCCTACACATCCTCCAAAATCCAGACGACGGCAAGCCTGCATCCGGCCCCGTGACGGCTCCATTCAAGGCGCGTAGGTGATTCCCTTGCGCGCCGCCTCGGCATGGATGATTTCCGTCACCTGCGCATCAAACGAATCCGTTTTGCCCGCGGCTGCGAGCCGCTGACGTTCCGCGTCAATATACTTGTCCCGGTCGGCGGACAATTGATTGATCTTCGCCTGCAAATCGGACCGCTCTTTCTGCTTGGCAGCTACGGCGGCCTTGAGTTCGGTGGAACTCAGCTTTTGCAGGTCCGCGGGCAACTCCGCGGTTTTGATGTCTTCCCATTTCACCGATCCAGCGGCCAGCCCATCCAGCAGTTCGCCCTTGCCCTGCACCGTTACGCCCGCGGCCATATTGTAAGCGAGCCGGTCTTCCGCCACGGAGGCCGGCGCCGCCACGGCCAGCGCCACCTTGCTGGAAATTTCGTGCTGCACCCCGGCATCGCCGTAGGCAATCACAGTGCCGTTAAGTGCCTGGTTCAATTGCCCGAGCTCCGCGTCCATGGGCGTGGCGATGGCGGTCATGTTGCCGGACTGCGGGATGGCGGCGAACCGGCCTTCCCCGAGCTTGGCAATGTCCCGCCAGATGGTCGCGGTGTCCGTGGCGTCACCGCATTGCACGGTGTTGATGACGAGGTCCGCCTGCATCGCAGCCTGGCACACCTGCTGGTACTTCGGGCCGTCCGCATAATCCATGTGCGGCGGCGCGTCACCCACCAGGAAGATGATTTTCAGCACGTCCCGGTCCTTGCTCCAGGTCATCTTTTGCACCGCATCTTGTAACGCTTCGTTGACTGATTCGGGGGCGTCGCCACCGCCACTCGCGGCAAATTCCTTCAACCGCGCGTAAACCAAATCCATATCATTGGTCAATGCCACGGTCTTCGTCACATAATCATCGCCCCGGTCGCGATACGCCACCAGCCCCACCTGAAGGTCTGGCGTCGGTTTGGCAGCAATCATCGCATTGGCGATGCTCCAAATCTTCTGCTTTGCGCCTTCGATCAAGCCGCCCATCGAGCCGGTGGTATCCAGCACAAAACACACTTCGATGCGGGGTTTGGGCGGCTGCGGCAACGGGGCAAACTTGGGTTCGGTGGTCTTCGCCTGAACTGTGGCAATGCAGGCAAACAAAACCGCCAAACTGAGAACATGGAGGGAAGGCAATTTTAATTTCATAACATGCAGGAGGCTGGGGTTACTCATAAATTTCATACACCTGACCATTGAGGACGAATTGTACGTTCTGGCCGAGCGCCAGCCAGGGCCGGGCCACGGCGTTGCTGGCGGCAAAGGCGAAATACTCGCGCGAGTTGAATTGCAGCCGGATGGCTTTCTGGTTCTGCTGCTGTTGCACCGCGGGATCTACCCATTGGTTGCCATTCTGGAAAAAGTTTTTCCCGGCGACATATTGCGACTGCTGCGTGTACTGCACCAATCGCGACTCCGAAGTCGGCTTGTCCGCCAAAACCATGGTGCCCGCAACCGGCGGCGCAGCCGGAGTCAGCGCCGGCAGTCCCATCGCCCGGCTGTTCTCCGTGGCGCCATTCACAGCGCCGACGGAAGCCTGATCGGCCGAGGCCAGGGCATAACCCATGCGGGCATTGGCCACGCCGGCCAGGCCATCATTTTCGGATTTAAAATACCCCCAACCGTGCGCCGCCGTTTCCCGGACCGCCATATCTTGGCCCATGGTCGGCAGCGATTGCAGCGCCACCGGCACGTTGCGCTTGGTTTCGTCTTCCACGATCAGGTAGGCCGTGTACGGCGTGACAATGCTGTACTGGCGCGCGAGGGTGGTAATCTCGTCACGCAGTTCGGCGCTCTCGCCGTGAAGCCGGATTTCATCCAGCAAATAACCCACGCGCCGCGTGGCCCACAGACGCGGCACAAATTCATGCCCGGAATCCGTTGCCGGAAATTTCACCTCGTAGGTGTATTGTTTCACCTGACCATTCACCTTGCCCTCCACAATAATCGCCGCGGGACCGGAACCGGAATAGCGTCCCGCCACCACCAATTGTTCACCCTTGAACAGGTCCGGCAACGGGGCGGGATACAGCTTGGTCGCCTTGATGCCGCCGGTGAATTTCAGGGTGGGATTGGCCAGCACCGGCTCCTTGATCTTGGTAAAAAAGTTGGACACCTTCACCTCCAGGTCTTCCTCGGGCAGCACGTATTGGCTGAAAGCGCGCGTGTCCTGGGTGATGCGATCCAGCAAGTGCGTGTTCACATCCGTACCCACGCCAAAGCAAAACACCCGTGTGCCGCCGGCGGCGGCTTTGACCCCGGCCACAATGGTGTCCTCGTCCGTGGTGCCGATGGTCGGCTGGCCGTCGGTAAGAAAAATGACCACGAAGGGCCGCGTTTCTTCGTGAGGGCGCAAGTCCAAGGCCGTTTTCAGGGCATCGGCAATGTCCGTGCCGCCGATGGGGCGCAAGTCCTTGATGAACTGCTCCGCGCGGTCGCAATTTTCCGCCGAGGCCGGCACCAGTTTTTCAAACAACGGCTCGACCTCGGTGGAGAAGCGCACGAGTTCAAACCGGTCCTCGCGGTTCAAATTGTCCACGCAGAACCGCAACGCTTTTTTTGCCTGCTCCATTTTTGCCCCGGCCATGGAGCCCGAGGTATCCAGCACAAACACCACATCCTTGGGCAGCACCCGCTGCTCCTTCACATCCATGCCGGGCGAGGCGAGCAACACAAAGAAGCCGTCTTCCCCCGCATTGCGTTGCGTCAGCAAATTTACGCCCAGTTCATCCGTGCTGGTGGCGTAGCACAATTGAAAATCGGCGTCCGGCCGCACCTGGGTGGCTTCGTATCCGACCACCGCCTGGCGCGTACCATCGCGCTTGATTTCCACGGCATGCGTGGGCGAGTAGATGGTTTTGAGCGGGCGGGCGGTTGCGAGTTCCACCTTCACGCTCAGGTTCTGGATCGGAGTGGCGGAATATTTGCCGGCATCCAGCGGCAGATGGTAGTCCACCAGTCCGGCGTCCGCCTTCAACAACTGGGTATAAGCCAGCTCAATGTGTTTATGGCTGTGCGGCTCGATGGGGAAGATGCGGACCTTGACGGTGTCGCGCCCGGCATATTCCAGCAGGGCCGGGTCGCGCATCTTGCGGACAATGTCCTCGTAAATGCCCCGCGCCTTGTCGGCGGGCAGCAGTTCGGCGCTGACGGCGTGGCCGTCAATTTCCATCGTAAACTTGTCAATGTGCGCGCCTTCGGGCAGGGGAAACAGAAACGTGCCTTCCAGCCGGGCCCCGCCGGGGTTGGCAAATTCCTGGGCCACCTTGGTGGTAGCCACCTGGTCGGTGATCTGCGCCGTCACCTGGGCCGAAACCATTTCCAACGGCGCAAAGGCATGCACTGGCGGCCCGGGAACGACCGGCGGAGTCCAGTCGGAATTGGGCACAACGATGAGGCCAATGGCCTGCCCCGGCAGGCTTACGCCCAGCCATGCGAACAAAGTGAGGAGACCCATCCAAGTTTTCATGCCGCATTGGACGGAAGCTCCCCGAATCATGCTCCCAATATTTTTAACAATGTGGCCCGCACGCCAAATCAGCGTTGATCTGGACGATCAGGCGGATAATTATCAACCCGTGAGCTCCGCCGAAGAATCCGAACTGCTCGCCCGCTGCCGGCGCGGCGAGGCCGCGGCGTGGGATGAGCTGTTTGACCGGCATTATGCCGCCACGGCGCGGTTTGTCTTTCAGTTGGGCTCGGACTTCACGCGGGAGGATGCCGAGGAAATCTGCCAGGAAGTTTTTCTCGCGGTCATCAAGAACCTGGATTCCTTCCAGGGCGGCAGCCAGTTTCAAACCTGGGTCTTCCGCATCGCGGCCAACCGCGCGCGCGACTTCCGCGAGCACCGGCAGGCGGCGAAACGTGGTGGGGGCCGGCAACCGCTTTCCCTGCAAGCGGAAGACGCGCTTACCGGGTTGACGCTGGACCCGCCCGCGGATTTGCCCGCACCCGACGGCCAGTTGCTGCGCGCGGAACAATCAACGCAAGTGCATCAGGCAGTGGCCCGGCTGGACGCGCCCTGCCGGGAAATTATCGAGCTCCGCTATTTCGGGGATTTGAGTTACGAGGAGATCAGCGGGGCGCTGAATTTGAACGCCAAAACCGTCAGTTCGCGCCTGAGCAAGTGCCTGGACCGGCTGGAGGTCATCGTGAAACACATCTTTGCCGGAGAGCAAACCCCCATTTTCCCGTCCAACCCTTAGCGACATGCCCGAAGAACGCGACATCGAAAAGCAACTGCGCGCCGCCGCCGCCAAACGGCAGGCGGAGGCCGGGACGCCGTTTGAACTGCATCCCGTCAACCGCCGCGCCTTGCAGGACGAGGTGCGCCGTACGCGCGGCCCCGCGCCGGCGCCGCGGCGGCGAAGCTGGCTCACGCTGGGATTGGGCTGGCCGCGCTTCGCCACGCTCACCAGCCTGCTGGCCGTGGCTTTTCTCGGCGTCTGGATGACGCGGCAGAATTTAAGAAAGCCGGTAACCGTCACGTCGTTGTCTGCCCGGGGCGAAACGGCCCGCACCTACGACCGCGCCCTGGCGGCAAACGAATCCAAACCGGCGATGCCGGACCGCGATCGCAAATTGGAGCCGGCGAGCCCGACAGTGACTTACTCGGACGGAAAAGTTGACGGGTTCAGTGCCCCGGAACAAAAACCCGGCTCGGGCGCGACAGATTGGGTAGTGGACCTGCCCGCATCCAAGGACAAAAAAACCGCACTGGCGAAACACACGGAGGCTCCGGCAATGCCGCCGCCCGCCGCAATGCCCGCGCCTCTGCCCGCACCCACTTTGCCAGCAGCGGCGCCCGAACTGCCGGCCCCGCCCGTAACCAGTGCTCCCATTCTGACGGACGCAGCCCTGCCCGCACCGCCGCCCCTCGCCACACCCACCGCCCCGGGGCTGGCCACGCATGACATCCAGCAGGTGCAGGCTTATCAGAACAATATGGTGATTGCGGGGGGCCGCGTGGATACTTGGGATACATCGGATGCCGGCGTTCATGGCGCGCGCGCCCTCCAATCGGAAGGCGCCGTCCGGGCCCAGTTCACCGGCGACCAAACCCGCTCCAGCGCCCCCGCGGCGACAACGGGGACTCTGCTGACCTCCTTCAAGGTGGAACAAAACGGCGACCAATTGCGCATCGTGGATCATGACGGCTCGGTGTACACCGGCAATTGGGCTCCCGCGCCCAGTCCCGGCAGCACCAATGCCCCGGCCCTGTATGCTGATTACGGGGCCGTTGCGGCCCCGACGCAATTGCATGATCAGGTGAAGAATTTGCCGGCGGATGCGGTGAGCCCGCCGGCAAATACGTTCACTTACGCGATGGCGCAACAAAACTTCCGCTTCGCCGCGACCGGCACGAACCGCAGCCTGCAACAGAACGTGGTGTTGTCGGGTGAAATCGTGGCGCTCAATATCACGGTGACCAACGCGCTCAGCAACGGTGCGGTGAATCTCTCGGGCAATTTCAAAAATAATCCGCAGGGCAATTTGCAGTCGCAACAATTGATGCCGAAAAACTCGCAGTATCAATTGCCCCTGCTGAACTCGCGCATCGTCGGCACCGCCGTGCTGGGCAACGGCCAGCAGGTGCAGCTTAACGCCACCCCCACCCCCAAACCCTGAGCCGGACGGCCTCAATTTCGGAGCGCGAAGCGCCCCAAAGCCGCGACTGAATTGTTCGGAGGGTTTCGCGGTACTCTATGCGCTGGGTAGGGTGCGTCACTCCGTGCGCGCCGCCGCAGCCATTCTAAAAACATCCAGTTCCACCGGAAGCGCCCGCCGTTGTGCCAAGCCGCGTCCCGGCGGGCAGAGGACTGCCCGCCCTACCTCCCGAGCCGAGGCGTTGACGCGAATGGTCGCGAATTATCTCGAATTCAGCCAAAGCGTGGCGGGCGCCACTTAAAAATTCGGAGGGTGGAGCTCCGCGACACCCTCCGAATAATTGGAGGTGCCGTGCCAGATCTTGGCGCTTTGGTTTCCTTGATTTCCCTTTGCGTCCCCAGCGGCCTTGGCGTGAAGTTTTTCCCATCTTGGTTTTCTTGGTTTTTTGGTGGCTCACCCGGCATTTTGTTTTAACAATGATTTTGCAAATTTTTGATTTTCGAAATTTGCAACTTCCTTCCCCACAGTCGGTTTAAACTTTTAAACCTTCATTTTTTGCCTCAAAAAAAATTGGTTCACCATTAAACCACAGGGGTTCCGGGCGCGTGATAGAATGCCCGTTGGGATGCGAAAAACCGCAACCAGAGCCGGCCGGCGGGCCGAGAGAGGAGCCATGCAAAATGCAAAAGCCAAAATACGGACTGACTCGGTGCGCAGTATTCCGCGATCTTCGTCGGGGGATGTTTCGCCCCGACTGGGGCTTGGGGGTGGGTTGGCCCAACCCACGGCTGGCGCCGTGGGCTACTGCCGTACGCTGCTCCGCAGCTTTTGCGGGACGCGCGGATGGGCCGGCTGTACGTCGGGAAAGTCAGGGCCAGGCAAGCAGCTTTGGCCCCACCAGATTTAACGAAATCCAAGCCAATCAAACCGGATCAAACCACTTTTATGAAGTTCCCCCGATTTTCGCTCGGTAGGGCGGCGTTGCGCGCCGCCCTGATTGCTCCCACCCGCATGAATACCGCCAAGCCTTATTGGGCTGCGCCGCGCGTTGCGAAAACCAGTCAGGGCAAAGCAGCCGCTTTGCCCTACCAGATTAGGCAGACCTGCCAGCTTGGTGTGGCGAAGGTCCCCATTCCGCAATCCGCACTCCGAATTCCGCACTTATCTTGGCCGTCCGCCCGGTGGCCGTCCGCAAGGCCAAATTACCAAACGAACCCAATTTTTTTGGAACGACAATCAATTTTATTTCATTCAAAAAAAGATACTTACAACAAAAGAAGGCCCCAAAACCATTTGGGTTCGTTTGGCTTCGTCGGGGGGGAAACAAATGGGCCGTTGCCCGGAGATTGCCCGGATGCGGTTCTACTTGCCCGTTCGCAGCCGCGTGACGATGACGGCGAAATCTTCGGGCCAGTCGGCGGAGAATTTCAGTTTTTTGCCGGATATGGGATGCGTGAACGCAATGGTGTGCGCGTGGAGCATCTGGCGCGGCGGATGGATTCCGGTCGCTTGGGCCAGGCGCTGGTTGGGGCGGCTGCCATAGGTGGCATCGCCCAGAATGGGAAAACCAAGGTGTTGAAAATGAACGCGAATCTGGTGGGTGCGGCCAGTGTGAATGACAGCTTCCAAAAGCGCGGCGGCGGCGAAGCGTTCCAGCACGCGGTAGGTGGTCCACGCGGCGCGACCGCCGGTAGCGACGACCGCCATGCGTTGGCGCTGCGTGGGATGCCGGGCAATGGCGGCGCGGATTTCGCCGCCAGCCTGCGGGCCGGGGCCGCAGACGAGGGCGTGATAAATCTTATCCACGGTGCGGTCGGCGAACTGCGCGGCCAGCGCGAGATGCGCGGCATCGGTCTTGGCCACCACGAGGCAGCCGCTGGTATCCTTGTCCAACCGGTGTACGATGCCGGGGCGGGCTATGCCGCCGATGCCGCTGAGTTGCCCGGCGCAATGATGCAGCAGCGCGTTGACCAACGTGTGTTCGGCATGACCGGCGGCAGGATGCACCACCAGCCCGGGCGGCTTGTTGAGCACGAGCAGTTGCCGGTCTTCGTACAAAATGGTGAGCGGAATTTCCTCCGGCGCCGCGGTCGCCGGTTTGGCTTCGGGCCAGGTCACCGCGATCTGTTCGCCGGCCCGCGGATGGTGCGTGGGTTTGACGATATGGCCGTTGACCCGGATGTCGCCCTGCTTGATGAGCCGCTGGAGGGTGCCGCGCGAAACCTGGGGAAAGCGACCGCACAGGAAGGCATCCAGCCGCTCGGCGGGCCGGGAAGTTTCAACGATGATGGTTTCGGTGCGGACGGACATGCAAACCCCGCGGGCGGCCTAACGCGGCGCCGGCGTTTCCGCGGCTTTTTCGGACGGTTTCTGGGCTTTCCAGTTCAGCAGAAAAATCAGGCCCACGCCGACGCAGATGGCGCTGTCGGCCACATTGAACGCGGGAAACCCGTGCTCCACGCGGCCATCGTGGGAGTTCACGTAAAAATACAGGAAGTCCACGACGTGCCGGCGCACGATGCGGTCAAAGAGGTTGCCGCAGATGCCGCCGAAAATCAGGCCCAGGGCGAGCTGGCCCGGGATCTGGTCCGCCCCAAAATGATGCCGGGTAAAATACAGCGCCACCAACGCCACCAGCGCCACCAGCGCGAGCAGGCCGTTGTTGCCCACCAGCAGGCTCCACGCCGCGCCGGTGTTGCCCCAATGCACGAATTTGAAGAAGCCCGAAATGATGACCTTCTCGTGCGCGTATGCGAGATAGCGGAGCACAATCCATTTGGTGAGCTGGTCGAGGACAAAGACAGTGCCGGCCACGTACGCAATCCGGCGGTTGGGCGACAGGGACATCATCATGCCGGATAGCCCCCCGTTTTGGGATATGACCACATCATGCTTCAAGAACCGTGCGCACCATCTCGGTCAGCTCGCTAATTTCGTAGGGCTTGGGGAGGAACCGGTCGGGCTTGCAGGGGGAATCGCGGAAAATTTCCGCGCCCACGGTACCGCTGACCAGGATGATTTTTTGTCCGGGATGCTGGCGCTTGCACTCGGCGATCAGGTCCATGCCGTTGAGCGTGTGCATGGCGTAGTCGGTGATGATGAGGTCCGGCCGGCGCGGCTCCGCCGCATAAGCAGCGAGCGCAGTTTCCGGGTCGCGAAACGTTTTCACCTGGTAATGCAACGGCAGCAAAATGACACTGGCCAGTTCCAACAGCATGGGTTCGTCGTCCACCACATAAATGAGCGGCGGAATCTGGGCTTGGGCTTTGGCGTCGTTCATCGGGTGCAACGGCACCGGCCTCCCGGAAGGCCGGCGGTTGTGGGCTTTAATAGACTCAAAAGCCGCGCGGGAGGCAAGCGGTCTTTACGGTTAAATTCCGCGGAAAATCGTTTGCGTCTGGAACGGCTTGCTATAGTTTTCCCCCGTTGGCCGGCGCCAACCCGGTTATCCCGGTCAAAGAGGCATATGAGTTTGAAAAAGCCGCTGCGCCCCAAACGCGCGACCGCCGCTGCAAAACCGTCCGCCCCCCGGCGCGCGGTCCGTAAGAAGAGAATTGCCCCCGCTGCGGAACACCCCACGGCCCCCAGCACCGCCAAAAAAGCCGCCGCCTCCACCACCCTGGCCGCGCCACGCCGGCCCCGCCCGGTGGCCGTGCCCGTCACGCCCCGCCAGACCATCCGCAAACTCGCGCCCCCCAAACTGCCGGAAGCCTATGGCACCGGGCGGTTGTTCCTGGTGGCCCGCGATCCGCGCTGGCTTTATGCGCACTGGGATTTTACCCGGGAACAACAGCAACAATTCCTCCGGCTGGCCACTGCCGGCCACCTGATCCTGCGCATTTTTGAAAACTCCTTTTCGGGCAAGCGCGTGGCCCAAGTGGACCTTCCCGCCGCCGCCCGGCACTGGTTTGTGCCCGGAGGCCGGGGCGACACCCGGTATGTGGCTGAGCTTGGTTACCGCCGCGCAGGCCGCTGGGTCCGCGTGGCGCAATCCAATGCCGTCACGACTCCACCGGAAACCATCACGCCGGACACCTCCTTTATCACGGCCACAATTCCAATAGAAGACCCTATTGTAAAGGTACTTAAAACAATTGCGACGCCGGCGGCGGATCATCAGCCGCCCGCCGAGGTGCGCCTGGCGGCGGCTCCCGTGCTAGCAGTGCCCCGCTTGGAAGCTGCCGGACCCGCACCCCTGCCGGCCCCTACGCCATTGCCCCCAACCCGCCAGTGGCCCGCGGCGCTCCCGCAGTCCCCGGCGCGGACTCCGGCTCAAGCTTCAGTGCCCCGCCCGGCGCCGGTACGGACGCCGGACCCGGCTGCCGGGCAGCAAGCCATCCGCTTGCGCATCATGAACGAACTCGCCACCCTGAGTGCCGCTCACATCCTGCCGGAGACCCGGCCGGCCGCAGCAGACGTGCCCGCACCCACCTCGGACGAGTGGCAACGCCCCCGTCGGGCTTTCCAGCCGCTGACCGCACCCTGGCCCGGGTTGCCAGTTCCGCCCAGTTCGCCGGCCGGCGGCTGGAGCGGCGACCTGATTTAACCGGCGGAGCGCCGCCATTCCCTCATGGACCCCAACCAGAAAATCGCGCAATTACTGCTCCGGCTGGTGGCCACTGGGTTGATCCTCATTGGCGGCCTGGTGCTCGGTCTGGAATTGCTGGAGCACCGGCTCCGGCAGGTGGAACTTAGTTGGGTCAAGGTGGGGTTTCATGCAGTGCTCGTGCTGGCCGGATTGATTTTGCTGGCCTTAAGCGCCCGGCTGGCCGCCCGGTTTGCCGGAGGGGACGACGAGGATGCTGACGAACCTCCTCCGG
>DATJIU010000102.1:0-2845 GCA_035492855.1 Dongiaceae bacterium
TTGGCGCTGGGAGTTTTTGTCTTCATTCTGTTGCGTCATTAACCCTCCGCTGTCATGGGTTGGCTCAAGAAAAAACCCGATCCTGTTTCCGACCGCGCCCGGGCGTTGAGCGCTGAAATTGCCGCGTTGGAGCAACAGATCCAGCGGCTCAACACCCAAGTCAGCCAATCGCCCCAACAACCCAAATTACGCCCCGCCGCCCTGCCCCATAGCGGCCTCAGCCGACCGGTGTCACCCTCGCCGGAACCTCCGCCGCCCACTGGTGAGCCCATTTTTGAAGACATCAACAAGAACCGGCTCAAGGCCAAAACGGAAACCGTCGCCCCGCGGGATCATTTCAACGAACTGGGGGTGCGCAAATATGACTTGGTCGGACTCTGGCAGCGGATCAAAAACCACATTCACGGTCCGCCCACCAGCAATCCCCGGCTGGTGAATTACCTGGCCGCCGGTGGGGTGCAGGGACTCCGGCCCATGCGCTATGAGAAACGCGTAGCCCGCAACCGCACCTTGCTGCTGATCATCGTGCTGTTCGGCCTGTTGCTGGGTATTGTTGCCGTTTTCCTCAAACACTGACCGCCACTCCCGTTTCGCGCCATGAAAGCCCACCCGGAAACAAACTGGATCGCGTTGACGGCAAAAACCGATGACGGCGAATTTGTCGCCTACTATTCCGTGACCGGACTGGCAGCCGTTAATTTTCCTCCCCCACGGCCGGGCATCCACGTCACCACTTTGCGAAGCTGTCCGCAGACAGTACGGCGCTGGCACCGCATGACCGTGGCCGCACTCAAACGCGCCCTGGCCGGTCGCAAACCGCGCCTGTTGCCGCCGCTGGATCTCTCGGGCGGCACGGCATTTCAACAACGGGTCTGGCAGGGGTTGCTGCAAATCCCCCAGGGTAAGACTTCCAGCTATGGCGAACTGGCGGCAGCCATTCGCAGTCCCAAGGCCAACCGCGCGGTGGGCAATGCCTGCGGCGCCAATCCGGTTCCGGTGCTGGTGCCGTGTCACCGCGTACTCGCGGCAGGCCGCAAACTCGGCGGCTTTTCCTCGGGCTTGAAATGGAAGCGCGTGCTGCTTTGGCGCGAAGGGGCGCGGGATTTGTGGGCCCGGGAAACTCTGGGTTGAGCCGCAGGGTTCTTTCTTCAGGATTGTTTTGGCTGGGCGACATCCGCACAGCGTGCTTGAATGCCGCCATGCGCAACCTGCTTCTGCTCCGCTTCGGGCTGCCGGTGATTCTGCTGGTGCTGTTGGCATTGCCGACGCGGGCCGGCTCCGACCCGGCCCACATGGCCACCGATGTCACCAAGCCGCTGCCCTGGCCGGGCGGCATCATTCCCTACGATGTTTCCAAGCTCACTGCGGACCAGCAAGTCATCGCCCGGCGCGCGATGCAGCGGTGGGAGGATACCGGCGCCAACATTCATTTTATACCTCGGACGAATCAGGTGGAATATGTCAATTTTACCGGCCAGACCAATGCCGGCAACAATACCAGCCTGACCGGTTATCAGAAAGGCGAGCGCGCCGATATCAACATTACTGCCTTCTGGTGGCGGCAGGGCGAGTGGATGCCCGCGCATGAGCTCGGCCATGTGCTCGGATTCCATCACGAACACCAGCGTTGGGACCGCGACCAGTATTTGACCGTGCATTACGAGAACATCAAGTCCGGCCGGGAGCATGACTACGACTGGATTCCGCAGACCAACTGGATTGTCAGCAGCACGCCGTATGATTATCACTCGATCATGCACTACCGCATCTGCTGGGCTTCCAAGTGTGAAGACCAGTGTCATGACGGTGTGGGCAGCAGCCCCTGCGCGGTGCTCGTGCCGGTGGATACCAACTACGATGGCGTCATCGGCCAGTGGGATAGCAACGGCATCAGCAAGCTGGACGCCGAAAAGGTGCGCCTGGTTTACGGCACCAAGAAGCCGTAGCCGCCGCTGGCGGCGGCTACATATTATTTCGCCGTCACCACCACATAGTTCTTCTTGCCCTTGCGCAACAGCAGATACTTGCCAAACAGCAGGTCATTGGCTGTAACGGCGCGCGCCACGCCCGCTTCGCGAACGTTATTGAGATTCACCCCGCCGCCTTCAATATCTTTGCGGGCCTGTCCTTTGGAGGGGCAGAGCCCGGCGTGAATCAGCAGGTCCACCAGCGGCAGGCCGGCGCCCTCGAGCTTCGCCATTTCGATTTCCTTGGTGGGCACTTCGCCGACAATGTCCGCAAAGGTGCTTTCACTCACCCCCGCCAGAGCGCCGCCAAAAAGAATTTCACTGGCCCGAATGGCTTCCTGGGTGGCAGCTTCGCCATGGATTAGATCCGTCACAACCTTGGCCAACCTCTTATGCGCCCCGCGGACGCCAGGATTTTCCGAATGCTGCTTTTCCAATGCTATGATTTCCTCCTGGGCGAGCAGGGTGAAGTATTTCAGATACCTAATGACATCGCGGTCGTCGGTATTGATCCAGAACTGGTAAAACTTATAAACACTAGTCTTCTTGGGATCCAACCAAATGGCGCCTGCCACGCTCTTGCCAAACTTGGAACCGTCTGCATTCGTGATTAGCGGCAGCGTGAGGCCATATGCCGGCTGGCCCAGCTTCTTGCGGGCGAGTTCGATGCCGGCGGTAATGTTGCCCCACTGGTCGCTGCCGCCAATCTGCAACTCGCAATTGAGTTCCTTCCGCAGATGGTAAAAATCGAACGCCTGTAGCAGCATGTAGCTGAACTCGGTGTAGCTGATGCCAACGTCACGATCTTCCATGCGGGCGCGAACGGATTCCTTGGCAATCATCTGGTTGACGGAAAAATGCTTGCCGATGTCGCGAAG
>DATJIU010000103.1:0-3416 GCA_035492855.1 Dongiaceae bacterium
CTGGCCCAAGTGCGTGGGCCCTGCCGGGGATCCCGCGCCGACCTATCTGGAATGCTTCCTCATCTGGCAGCAACCGCATCCCATCTTTTATGCGGAACTGGCGTACCGCGCGCATCCCAACCAACGGACGCTGGCCCAATATCAGGAGATTGTCTTTGCAACGGCAGACTTCATGGCCTCCTATGCGGCCTGGGACGGAGCGCGCAACCAATATCGCATTGGCCCGCCGTTTGCCGACGCGGCCGAGGTGTATTTTGCAGACCATGAACATCAGTGGAATCCCACGTTTGAAATTGCTTACTGGCGGACCGGCCTGACCCTGGCCCAACGCTGGCGCGAACGCCTGCGGTTGCCGCGCAACGCCAAGTGGGATGATGTGCTCACGCATCTGCCGCCGCTCACCATCCGCGACGGCCTGTATGTGGCGGGCGAGACATCCGCCGACACCTTTACGACTCCCGGCCGGAACACTTCGCATCCCTGCATGGTCGCGCCGCTCGGAATGCTTAACGACCCCACGGTGGACCGCGAAACCATGCGGCGCACCCTGCGCCGCATCATGGGAGATTGGGATTGGAACAACACCTGGGGCTGGGATTATCCAATGCTGGCCATGACCGCCGCGCGCCTGGGCGAAAGCGAATTGGCCATTCAGGCGCTTCTGAAAGACACACCCAAGAATCATTATCTCGCCAACGGGCACAATCCCCAACTCGGCCCCACCCTGCCCCTGTATCTTCCCGGCAACGGCGGCCTGCTCTATGCCCTCGCCCTGATGGCCGCCGGCTGGGAGGGGCAAACGCCTGGACGCAACGCACCGGGCTTTCCCGCTGATGGCAACTGGACCATACGTTGGGAAGAGCTGTTGCCGGCGGTGTAAGAAGCGCTACAAATATGCCGGCCCTCTGGCGCTGATAGAAACGAGCACTTGGAGCAAAGCTGGGATCAGATTTGGCCGCGATTGCAATCGCCTGCCCAGCTTCTTATAGTTGGTTTCCGGATTGCCTCGTCTGCTTCAAAAACCGAAAGCAGTGCCCGTGCGCAATGCCCGGATTATTTCATGCGTTTTCGTATTGGCGCCATTCCCGAGTCACCGGACTTCACGCCGGATGCCTCATGGCATCCGCTGCGCGAGCCGTCGCCCCGCCAGGTGCAACTGCTTGCGCTGCCCATCGGGTTACTCGCGGCGGGCGGATTTATTCTGCTCTGGTGGGCGCTCACTCCCCCGCCGGGCATTGACCTGCCCCGGTCGGTCTTGAAATTCGGGCTGACGTTTGGCGGCATCATCGTGGTTCACGAACTGATTCATGCGCTCGTGCATCCCCGAGCCGGGGTGTCGCGCCATTCCATTCTCGGCGTCTGGCCGGCGCGCCTGATATTTTACGCCCACTACGACGGCGAACTCACCCGCAACCGTTTTGCAGCCATCCTCCTCATGCCGCTGCTATGCCTCAGTGCCGCGCCCCTCGTGGTGGGAGCGGTCGCGCACCTCAGCCTGCCCTGGCTGGCGTTCGTCTCCGCCTTCAACGCCTTCCTGGCTTGTGGTGACATTTTGGGCGCCAGCCTGGTACTATACCAGATTCCGGCCCAAGCCATCGTGCGCAACCAGGGCTGGAAAACCTACTGGCGCGCACCCTGATTTTGGCCATCCGTTTTTTCCCGCTGGCGCTGCCACCAGCCGTTGATTTCATATGCTGTTTTCTAATTCTTCCGATTAATAACAGAAGGCATTGACAATAAGTCCGCTTGATGTTGTGATCATCCGATAATTCCTGCAAAGATTTATGAAGCGCCTTCTCTTATTTCTCATTTTGGGTCTCGGATTTCTGCCTGGGTCAAGCCCGGGGGCCGTTCCGGCCCAGGTTCGCATGCGCTGCCTTTCGCTCAATGTCCAAAGCGCCGTGGCCACGGATTCGTACGGATTTCGCTGGCGGATCAGCCTGACCACGCTGAGTTCGGGCGACAACGGCGAGCTGGCGCCGGACTTTTTCGGGAGCGGCTACACCCATTCCGCTTACCTGGACATTTACTCGGAGCTTAACAATGGGACTGATCCGGGCGCCATGGCGCTGGATGTTCCCGATGGAGGGGATGCCAACGGCAACGGCCTGCCGGACTTCTGGGAAGTCAGCCAAGGCGTCAATGGCCTGAGCAGTTCGGGCGTCATCCAGAGCCAGTCCTTGGGCATCAATTACAACCTCTCCGCCAAATGGTATCGGGATCCCGGCACCACCACGGGCACGTGTGTCATGACTTTTCCCGACCCGGAAAATCCGTTCAATAAGATCACCTTCACCCACTCGTTTGAAGTGTTGGAATACACGGGCCTCATGGATTACACGCCCGGAGCTACGGCGGTTTCCAGCACGGTTAATCTGGTGCAGACCGGGCATCCCGAAATCACCCTGCAAGGTCCGATGAATTTTACCAAGACGCCCGGCGACCTCTACAACTCACTAACCCTGGAAAGCGTGCTGCTGACGAATGCCGACCAGTTAACCCTCGATCTCTTCACCACCACCGACATTTCGCGAGAAACCACTCTGCAAACCAATTATTCCGGTTTGGTGGACTTTATTGATTACGACCTCACCACCCCGGATGATGACGATTATTACACTTGGAAAATTTCGATTGATGATCCGAACGACAGCGATAGCGATACCATCCCGAATTTCAGCGACGACCCGCAAACCACCCTGCCCCGGCAGCCGCTGCTGGCGCTCACCCCAACCGGCACCAACTTCTTGCTGACTGTCAGCGGTGACGTGGGCCACATATGCCACATTCTGGAAGCCGCTTCCCTGACTTCGCCCAATTGGATCACCAACCAGACGTTTACTCTCACCAGCGATCCGCAAACGGTGTTGCTTCCCTTGTCCGGCGGCGGGGCGAAATTCTGGCGGGTGCAAACCGAGTAGCAAGTTGCCGCCGCCTCATTATTTCGCTTTTTCCAGCACGAGCATTTCCACCTCCCGCTTTGCGGGCACCAGTTCGAGCCCAAACTGGTCCAGCAACGCCTGTTTCATGGCGTCGTGCTGGGGATCTGCCGCGGTGCGCTCGGGCCAGTGCAGGACGATATCATAGCGGCCGGTCAGTCCGGTTTCATCAATCACTGGCAAGCGCAGGTAGATTTCCAGGAACCGGGTGAATCCCCAATTTTGATTTCCCGCCGGGCTGGAAATCGGCAGGCCCACGGAAGTAATCCGGCCCTTGATGTCATACAGCGCGTTCACCGGAGCGAATGCCGGGTGCGGCTTCAACCCTGGGGCGCCCGGCTGGCGCACCTTGAGGAGCAACACATCCGTCTCCATCGTTTCCGGATGTCCGGCCAGGCCAAATGTCCTTTGGATTTCATGCTGCAAGGCCGTTTCCGCCCCCTGCGGCAACGTAGCAGCGAAGTCGTAGCGGCCGGC
>DATJIU010000104.1:0-10977 GCA_035492855.1 Dongiaceae bacterium
CCCAACCCCACGGCTGGCGCCGTGGGCTACTATCGTACGCTGCTCCGCAGCTTCACACGGGACGCGCGGACGAGCCGGCCGCGCTCCGGGAAAGTCAGGGACTTGCAGCGTCGTCCCTCCGAAAACAACGAAATCCAGGCCAATCAAACCGGATCAAACCACTTTTATGACATCTATCCAACCTCGGTTTGGTAGGGCGCCCCGTGGGGGACATCCCCGGACGCGCCAGCGCATCAAAGACTCGCCGCCTCGTGCCAGGCGACGCCGCGGCGGGCGGAGGACTGTCCTCCTACGGCGCCGGTGGCAGCTTCGGAGCGCGGCTGGGTCGCAGACCAGCCGCAGCGATAACGCCAGCTCGACGTCATCAGCATTCTCCCGCGTCTCACTTTGCCCCGTTGCTGCGACTGATCCTGCGGCGCAGGACACAGTCGCGCTCCGGCACGGGACCGCCGGCAAAAGTAGAAATTACGAAACGAACCCAATTTTTTGGGAGCAACAATTCATTGCTAAAACCTACACGATAGCGACTTGTGAATGAAATCGCCGCCGTTTCAATTTGGGTTCGTTTGGCTTCGTTTAAGGAGTCTTAAGCTGTTTGAAGGCGGCGATCTGCGCCTCGGCTTTGGCGGCGATGGCTTTGAGCTTCTCGGTTTGGGTGGCCTGGAGTTCCTGCAATTGTTTCAGGGCGGCCTGTTGGTCCGCTTCCGAATGTTCCCCCTTCATCAGCGCTTCAAATTTTGCCTGGGCGGCTTTGATCTCCGGTTCCATTTGGGCTACGGCCTCCTGAAATTCTTTGACGGACGCGGCGCGCACAATCCGCGTGGCATCCTCCACCGACACCGACTCGGGGTGGGGGATGAGCGCTTTCACCGCCTCGGTGGCCGCGGGGCTGACATCTGCCATGGCCGGAGCTGCGGCGGCTGGGGTGGCTTCGCCCTGGCTTATTTTCAGGATGGCGCGGGTGAGGTCAAATTCCAGCGCGGGTTCCCACTCTCCAGCCAGTTGGGGCAGGGCGGTTTTCTGCGAACCGCGCCCCACGGCAATCCCCAGATAGCACGCGTCGCCCTTGCTCAGGTTGAAGGGCACGATGCCGTCGGCGTCCGCCGCTTTCATGTTCGCGTCCGTGGCGTCATTGATGCGCATGATGTGGAGATTGCCGCTGGCGGCCTGTTCAAAGGCGGCCAGCAACTGATCCACCCGCTGACTCAGCGGGCTGAGGGATTTGTTCACGGCGGCATCGGGCAACAGCGAGTAGAACCGGAGTTCAATGGGCGAATTCAAATCCTGCAACACCGAAATCGTGCCGGCGGACAATGGCGAAGCGGGATTCGCGTTTGGGGCGCCGTGACGCGACCCCACCGCCTGATAAATGGAAAAGGCTCCCACGGCCAGGCCGAGCGCAAACACCAGCACAATGACGGCGACGCGGGTGCCGCCCGATTCACCCCGTCGGGTGGCAACGGGGGTTGGCTTCAAGTGGCGGCAAAGAAACCGGGGCAACGCGGAAGTTTTCATCGTAATTCTTGGAACGCAACTTCTCAGGAATTGTCCTCCAAGGCGAGAAAAACATAAATTAATTGATGCCAAGAAAAGGCCAAGCTAATGATGTAAATAACTGAAAACAAGAGTGATAACTATTAATGAATCCGGCTCAATGAGGCGGGGCAGGTCAGCAAAAGGTGGAAGTTGAACAATAGAGGGAGAGCCCGGAAAGGAGAGGAGAGTAAGTTTGCTTTAACAGGATGGCACTGGCCCTGGTACATCATAACAATGATGTTGCAGGGGGGTGGGAATAAGTTATAAATGAACTCGAAATTAGCCATTCGACTGCAACGGCAGCCGCGATCTGGAGTAACCGGAACTATGAGTACGGGTCTGAAAGCAGGCGGGCCGGGTTCGTTAACAAAATCCATTTCCACGTTGGTCGTGGTATTGGTGGGACTGGGTCTCGCCGCGTTCCCGGGGGTTGCGCAGAGTGTGGAACACCTCACCATTACCCAGCCCGGCGGCATGCCGGGGCTGCCCATCATGACGGGCAGCGAAACCGTTTCCAACGGCGTGGTGCTCCATTGGGATGGTCCGGCGGGATATTACCGGGTCTATTGGGCGGGCGACCTGGTTTCCGGCCACTGGCAGACTGTGGGCAGTCCCAACCTGGACCGCACGGTCACCATCACTTCGATATACAGCAACGCTTTCTTCCGGGTGTCCGGCCCGGCGCCGCACTACGCTGGCTCCCAGGTATGTACCGAATGCCATGAGGGTATTCACACCACCGAGATGGACACCAAACATGCCGGGGCGTTGCAAACGCTCCAGGCCATCGGCCAGCAGAACAACGCCAGTTGCCTGCCGTGTCACACCGTCGGCTTTGGCCTGCCCAGCGGCTTTACGAGCGCGGCGGCCACCCCACAGCTCGCGGGAGTGCAATGCGAAAATTGCCACGGCCCGGCCGCCAATCACGCGGCCAATCCGGATGATCTCACCGTGGTGCCCCGCGTGGAAATTGCGGCCACGGTCTGTGGTGGCTGTCACACGGGCGCGCAGCATCCCACCTATGAAGAATGGCATGGCAGCCTGCATGCCGGCGTGGTGGAAGACATGAATCCATCCAGCCGCATCAGCAGTTGCGGCCGCTGCCACTCCGGTGCCTCCCGGCTCAGCCTGTTGAAGAATGAGGCCTTGCCCACCGGCGACGCCAACATGGGCATTGTCTGCACCACCTGTCACGACCCCCATGGGGAACACGTGTTCACCAATGCCATCACCGGCACGGTTTACACCAACCAGTTGCGCAACCCGCTGTCCTCCACCAACGACTATTTCCTGACCACCTCGGACATTTTCACCAACAAATACAATCCGAACATCAACGTCTGCGCCCAGTGTCACAATCACCGCGGGGCGGACTGGACCAGTTCCAGCCGGCCGCCGCATCACTCGCCGCAGTATAACATGCTGCTGAGCACGGTGGGCTTGCTGCCAGCGGGCACGGCGGCCTATCCGCCCGCAGCGCACGGGCTGCTGGAAAAGCAATGTGTCACCTGCCACATGCAGATCGCCGCCGGTTCCGGTGAGAGCGTGCCGGCGGTGACCGGTCATAGCTTCAAGGTGGAGATGTACAACGCCTGCACGCAGTGCCATTCCTCGCCACAACTGCTGGTCTCGTTTGTGACGGGCTCCATCTCCAACCAGGTGCAGCAGGTGAAGACCTACCTGGATTTGTGGGCCACCACCAAGGCGCCGGAGGCCTTGCGCACCAAGTATGGCACGCTGGCCTGGGAATATACCGTGCCGGGTGAGCTCTCAACGGGCACCGCCGGACCCAGCTCGGCCGAGCAGGCGCAGATACCCGATAACATCAAGAAAGCCCGCTTCAATCTTTACATCGTTTTGAACGACGGCAGCTACGGGGTGCACAACGGTCCTTATGCCGTGGCGCTGCTGGATGCCGCCCGCAACTGGGTGCAACAGGAATTGAATCAATGAAAATCCGCCGGGGTCTTTTAAGGAGGTTATCGGGGCCGTGGTTGCGGCCGTTGGGCGCGCTCGCGGGAGTGGTCATCGGGGTGACCGCGGTGGTTTCCTGCCGCACGGTCAATCGGGGCGTGGTGGTGCTGCCGGAGGTTCCCGGCGCCAGTTATGTCGGCTCGGCCGATTGTGAGCAGTGCCACGAGGAAATCTACCGCAACTTTGTCTCCGCCGATCATTCCCGCCTGCTGGCCGACGGTAAGAACGCCCTGAACGTGGGCTGCGAATCCTGCCACGGTCCGTGCAGCCTGCACGAGGAATCCGGCGGGGAAACCAAGCCGCCGAACGTCTTCACTTCCGGCCGGCCGGCGGTGCCGGGCGGGGCTTCCCGCCTCGGGTTCAGTGCGTCGCACTTCAACGAAGGGGTTTGCTATCAATGCCACGCCGATGTGCGCGGCCAGTTCAACCTGCCCAATCATCATCCGGTGACCGAGGGCCGGCTTAGCTGCACGGAATGCCATTCGCCCCACAAGGGTTCCATCCACATGGGCGGCGGCACGGCATTGTTGACGGAAAATGACAAATGTCTGGCCTGCCACGTGGAGCAGCGCGGGCCGCACGTGTTTGAGCACGAAGCGCTCCGCGAAGGCTGCACCACCTGCCACACGCCGCACGGTTCGGTGAATGCGAAGCTATTGACCGAGCGCAACGCCACCCTCTGTCTCAAGTGCCACTTCCAGCAGGTGGTGGCGCCCGGGCAGATCCTGATCGGCGGGGTGGACCACACCACGCGGTTGCAACAGGGCACCTGTTGGACGGCCGGCTGCCACGAGGCGGTGCATGGTTCGCGGGTCAATTCATCGCTCCGCTATTAAGTCACATGAGCACGTTTAAGAAATCAACCGGGATGACACGGCCCGTCACGCTCACGGCCGGGCTGCGGGTGTTGCTGGGGGTGCTGCCCGCGGTCGGCATGTTTTCCGCCTTTGCGCTGCCGGCCCATGCCGGGGAGACCAATGAAGTCAAGACGGCCGAGCCGTTGACGCCCGAGCAGATGTTCGAGGGCGGCGCGGAAACCTATCCCAACTGGGTGGAGTTTTCTGTGGGCGGCCTGATGACCAGCGGCAGCAAGGCCGCGGCGGAAGCCCGGCAGGGCATGCGGGCGGGCGCGTTTGGCGGCATCGAGGATTTTCATTACCAGAAGGACATCGCCAAGGACACCACCTTCAAGATGGATGGCCGGGCGTTGTTCGACCAGGATGACTACAAATTGAGCCTGGGCGTGGTACGGCCGGACCGCGGTTTTGTTAAGTTCAATTTTGAGCAGTACCGCACCTGGTCCAACGGCAACGGCGGCTATTATGCCCCGGCCGATTTGGGCTTTCCCATGGGCGGCGATGACTTGGGTGTGGACCGGGGCAAAATTACTTTCGAGGCCGGATTGACTTTGGAAAACAAGCCGCAGGTCACCTTCAAGTATTCGCACCTGTATCGCGAGGGCGACAAGTCTTCCACCAGTTGGGGCCCCACGCACCCGGAATTCAATCTTCCCGCCGGCGACCTTACCTTGGTGCGTGGCCTGGCCCCGGCGTTTTACGACATTGATGAAACGCGCGACATCGTGGACCTGAACGTGAAGCACCACATCAAGAATACTGATGTGAAAGTGGGCTTCAGTTACGAGCACGGCGACCTGAACGACGCCCGCAAGATTTCGACGTATCCCGGCGAGCCAGCCGCCCGGGACATCACGGATCGCGAAGGCACGAAATATGACATGGTTGGCACCCACGCCTCCACCGAGACGTGGATCAAAAAGAACCTGTTCCTTTCCACCGGATTTTTGTTCTCCGACATGTGCGGCGACCTTACCGGCAGCCGGATTTACGGCACGGATTTTGATGTGCCCTACACCCCCACCTCCACGCTGAGTTATTACAATCTGGATGGCGTCATGCATCAGCAGGATTACGTGATGAACATCAACCTGATGTCCCTGCCGACGAAGCACGTGGTCATTACCCCGTCATTGCGCGTGGAAAAGCAGGACTGGGATTCCAGTTCCTTGGGCGTGCAAACCGGCACCACCCAGACGCCGCTGGCCAGCCAGTCGTATGGCGACCAGTTGGATGTAACCGAGCAGTTGGATGCCCGTTATACCGGCATCACCAACTGGGTGTTTTATGCCCGGGGTGAGTGGACGCAGGGCGATGGCAGCTTGAACGAAACCAACCAGTATAACGGCGTGCCGCCAGCAGGCGCCGTGGCGGCCTTCAACCGGGCGACGGATGACGGGCGGTTTTTCCAAAAATATTCCGGCGGGGTGCGCTGGTATCCCTTGCGCTGGCTGACGGTGGATGCGGGCGGCTATTACAAGAACCACGATTACGATTACAACCACACGGTGGACAGCACGGCCAACGGCACCGGATCGGCCAACCGCTATCCCGCGTACCTGGTGATGCAGAATTTTGAGACGTACGACGCCAATCTGCGCCTGACGGCCCGGCTAACCAAGAACATTACCGTGATGGGCCGGTATGAATACCAGTTGTCCAACATTCACACCCGGCCGGACAATTTGAACGAGGTGGATTCATCCGACATGACGAGCCACATTTTCGCGGTGAATGCCACCTGGGTGCCGTGGTCGCGGCTGTATTTGCAGGCCGGCGCCAACTACGTGATGAGCACCACGGAGACGCCGGCTTCGGCGGTCACCCAGGCCATCCTGGATGCCCGGAACAATTATCTGAATTTGAATTGCAACGCCGGTTTGGTGGTGGATGACAAGACGGACCTGAACGTCGGTTATTTCTACTACCTGGCCGATAATTACCAGAACAACTCCGCCGCCGGCCTGCCGTATGGCTCCGGGGCGGAGGAACACGGGGTCACCGCCACCCTCACGCGCCGGCTGTCCGCCAAGATGCGGGTGAAACTGCGGTACGGTTATTTCCACAGTGCGGACGATCTATACGGGGGGATTAACGATTACGACGCCCACCTGGTTTACGCCACTTTGCAGTATCGGTTCTGATACCCTGAACAATGTTAACCGGAAAAACATCCAATCAGTTGTCGGTCACAGTACAAAATAAAAAAATCAAGCAAGTATGAAAACCACCTCTCTGATCAAAACCATGACCGCAGCCACGCTGCTGCTGGCCGCCGTGTGCTGGTCGGCTCATGCCGAGGACGCCGCGGCGCTCTGGAACAAAAATTGCGCCTCCTGCCACGGCAAGGACGGCAAAGGCCAAACGATGATGGGCAAGAAAAACGGCGCCAAGGATTACACCGACGCCAAAGTCCAGGCCGACCTGACCGACGAAGCCGCGTTGAAGGCCATCAAGGAAGGCGTGAAAGTGGACGGCAAAGAGGTCATGAAATCGTTTGCCGAAAAAGTTTCGGATGATGATGCCAAGGCGCTGGTGGCCTATCTGCGCACCTTCAAGAAATAGTCGGGCGGATCTGTCAGTTGTTCGGCAGTCGTGTTGAAGTAAACCAGCAAGTGCGAAACGGGACGTTCGCTGTTGGCGTCCCGTTTCTTTTTACCTACCATGAATCCTGAATCCCCCAAAACCCGGAGTCTGCTGCGCAACTGGTTGAGCTTTGCCGGCGGCGTGGTGGCGTTGGGCAGTTTCTTTGCCTTTTTGCTGCTGTCGGCCCTCGACCTGTTTGCCCATTTCCGCAATCCCTACGTGGGCATCCTGGCCTACGTGATCGCGCCGGGCTTTTTGTTCCTGGGGCTGTTCATGATTTTTGGCGGCGTGTGGATTCAGCGCCGGCACGCGCGCCAGGCCGCGCCCAATGCTTTGCCCGGCGTGCTGGCCATTGATTTGTCCCGGCCGCGCGACCGGCGCACCCTGCGCATTTTCATTGTTTGCAGCGTGGTCTTTCTGTTGTGCACGGCCATTGGCAGTTACCAGACCTATCACCTGAGCGAGTCGGTCCAGTTCTGCGGCCAGGCCTGCCATACGCCGATGAAGCCGGAATTCACCGCCTACCTCAATTCTCCGCACGCCCGCGTGGCCTGCGTGGAATGCCACGTCGGCAATGGGGCCAAGGCTTTCGTGGCCGCCAAATTGAACGGGGTGCACCAGTTGGTCGGCGTCCTGACCGACCACTACCAGCACCCCATTGCCACGCCCATCCGCAACCTGCGGCCCGCCCAGGAAACCTGCGAGCAGTGCCACTGGCCCAAGAAATTTGACGGCAACCTGGACCGCACCTTTTCCCATTTTCTTTCCGACGAAACGAACACGCCCTTTGCCGTGCGGCTGTTGCTGCATGTGGGCGGCGCAGATCCCGCGCACGGCCCCGCCGGCGGCATTCACTGGCACGTGAGCAAGGAAAACAAAATCGAATACATTGCCACCGACGCCAAGCGGCAGGTGATCCCCTGGGTGCGCGTCACCGACGCCAAGGGGGTGGTGACCGTATACAAAACCCCGGGCTTTACCAACGACCCGGCCCAGTACCAACTTCGCCGGATGGATTGCATTGACTGCCACAACCGGCCGGCGCATCGCTTCCGGGCGCCGGATGACGCCGTGGACCTGGCGCTGACCGTGGGTTCGATTGACCGCGCCCTGCCGTGGGTGAAGTCCAACGCCATGGCGGTGTTGGTCAAGCCCTATACCACGACTCCCGAGGCGTTGACCAACATTGATCACACGCTGCGGGCGGTCTATTCCAAGTCGGCCGAGGTGGATCAACTGGTCACGGCGGTACAGACCATCTACTCGCAAAACTTCTTCCCGGAAATGAAGGCCGACTGGCGTGCCTATCCGGAGAACGTTGGCCATAAGAACTGGCCCGGCTGTTTCCGCTGCCATGACGGCTCGCACAAGGCGGTCAATTCCGAGAAGACCATTCCCGCCAGCAATTGCACCTCCTGCCACACCATTGTGGCCCAAGGCGCGGGTGACGACCTGAACAAGCTGAATGGCAAGGGTGATACCTTTTTCCACATTGATGCGGAGTACGAAAACTTCGATTGCAACTCCTGCCACACGGGTGGTCCCATGACACAATAATCCCGGGCCCTGATCTGATCGTTTTCAACAGCGGAATGCCCGTCGGCATTCCGCTGTTTTTTTGGTGGTGAGACCGGTTTGCCAGCCGAGATCTTCATTGGGTTTTCCAGCAGCACCGGCTGCGCAAACTTTGCGCGCCTCCGGCCCGTGCTTGAGCAAGACCTGCGCACATGGGAGCAATGAACCTGCGGATTTCCTCGATATTCCGGGTTGGCGCATTGTCTGCTTAAGGACAACAACATAGCACGATGGCTCGTGTGGGGCTGGGTGCTCAACCAAACAACAAACTACAGGAATTCGTTATGATAAAAGTGAAGCAATTGGCGGTCTTGGCCGGTCTCGCGGCGGCGTTGTGCGTAGGCAGCAGCAGCGCGTTGGCGCAGCAGGACAACGGCGGCGGTCCGGGCGGCGGCGGTCCGGGTCGGGGCAATTTTGACCCCGCGCAGTTCCAGCAGCGCATGATGGAGCGCTACAAGGAAGTGCTCGAAGTCAACAGCGACGACGAATGGACGGCCCTCCAACCGCTGGTGCAAAAGGTCATGGAAGCCCGGCGCGATGCCATGGCTGGCGGCTTTGGCGGCATGCGTGGCATGTTCGGCCGCGGCAATCGGGGCGGCAACAACAATGGTGATGCCACCGCCAACAACCGCCCGCGCGGTGGCATGTTCGGCACCCCCATGCCCGAGCAGGAAGCCCTGCAAAAGGCCATTGACGCCAAGGCCTCCGCTTCCGAATTGAAGGACGCCCTGGCCAAGTTTGAGGCCGCCCGCAAAGCCAAACAGGCGGACCTGGAAAAAGCCCAGGCGGACCTGCGCAAGGTGCTCACCGTCCGACAGGAGGCCATCGCCACCCTGAACGGCCTGTTGTAATTCTTTGGCCGGCTTGCTCCGGGGAGAAGCTGGCGGTTTGTTATGAGTGAGACGACTGTTTCCCATTCCACTTTGAAGGAGCTGCTGGACCGCATGATTGCGGCCCGGCAGCTTTCCGTGCCCGACGCGGAAAGCCTGGTCCAACAGGACCGGTTGGGCACCGCCTGCCGCAGCGAAGAGGATGTACTCCGCTGGCTGGCGCAGGAATATGGTCTCACTTATACCACGTTGGATGACGTGGAACCAGACCGCCAGCTTCTTTCCCTGTTCCCCGCCCGCATTTTGCTGAAGGAGGAACTCCTGCCGCTCCGGCGGCTCAACGGCTCGGTGGAAGTGGCCACCAGCCGGCTCTTCGCCACCCAGGGCCTGGATGCCCTCAAAACCCTCACCGGCCTGAGCCTCAAGCCGGTGCTCGCCGGCAGCGAAGCCATCCAGCGCGAGATGAAGAAGCGCCTGGGAGTCGGCGCGGACACCATCGGCACTCTCGGTGAGGAAAAATCATTCCAGGTGGTGGATGAAAATCCTGATGAGAATACCGACCTCGACAGTGCCGCCGAGGACGCCTCCATCATCCGTTTCGTCAACCAGGTGTTGCGCGACGCCATTGAGCTGCGCGCGTCCGACATTCATCTGGAACCGTTCGAGGACGAATTTCGCATCCGCTACCGCATTGACGGCGTGTTGCAGGATGTGCCCGTGCCGCCCCAGCTCAAACAATTTCAACCGGCCATTGTTTCGCGCGTCAAAATTCTCAGCCATCTCAACATTGCCGAGAAACGTCTGCCGCAGGACGGCCGCATCAAAATTCGCATTGATGATGGCGACGTGGACATCCGCGTGTCGGTCATCCCCATGCTGCATGGCGAGGCGGTGGTGATGCGTCTGCTGCGCCAGAATTCCAAGCTCCGCGGCTTGCACGACCTCGGCATGGACGCGCGGGAAATCAACTGCTTCAAGGCGGTGCTCAACCTGCCGCACGGCATCATTCTGGTGACCGGGCCCACCGGCAGCGGCAAGACCTCCACGCTTTATACCGCGCTCAACGAAATCAACGATTCCGTCCGCAAGATCGTCACCATTGAAGATCCGGTGGAATACCAGCTCAAGGGCGTGAACCAGATCCAGGTTTCCGAGAAGGCCGGCCTGACCTTCGCACGCGGCCTGCGCTCCATTTTGCGCCATGACCCGGATGTAATTCTCATCGGCGAAATTCGCGACCAGGAAACCGCGCAGATTGCCGTGCAGGCCTCGCTCACCGGGCATCTCGTTTTCTCCACGCTCCACACCAACGATGCCCCCGGCGCGTTGACCCGCCTCGTGGACATGGGCGTGGAGCCGTATCTGGTGGCTTCGTCGCTGGAAGCGGTGTTGGCCCAGCGGCTGGTGCGGGTGTTGTGTCCGCATTGCAAGCAGCCGGACGATTCGCCCTCGGCGCAGGTGTTCAAGGTACGGGTGGGCATTCCTGCCAACACCACCATTTTCAAATCCGTGGGCTGCCGCGAATGCCGCAACACCGGATTCTTTGGCCGGCATGCCATTTTCGAGTGGATGGATACCGACAGCGAAATCCGGCAAATGATTTTGAAAAGCGCCTCCAG
>DATJIU010000105.1:0-90585 GCA_035492855.1 Dongiaceae bacterium
CGGGTCGAACCGATGCCGATGCCTTCCTGCGTGTGGCCGGCAAAGCCTTTTACGGCGGGATCACTGGTGTGGCCGCCCGAGCACATCACGATATGCACGGTGTGATTGGTATTCCCGAAATCGACCCAGAAGCCGAAGTTCTCGTAGGTCCAATTGCCGTCCGATTTCCTGTCAGGTGGCCCCAGTATGGCCTGCACCTGTTCCATGGTCATGCCGGCATGCAGCGGGCCGAAATTGTATCCGGGCCGGATGTTGAAGGCAGCGCTGGAAGTCGGCCGCTTGGAACAGGCGCCAGCCAGTATGGCGAGGGCGATCAGGCCGAGGGCCAGCCGCATGCGGCAACAGGATGCTTTCATAAAATGTCCCGGCAAGACGCAACTTGGACGGCCGCGATCCTGGCGGCACGCAAATCCAGATTGCGGTGCTCGCAGACGGGCCCCAGCCGGTTCAAATTGAAAGCGCTGCCGCTCCGGTCAACGGAGATTGGCAGGATTGAGCGGCTTCAGGTCCTTGGGCACAAACAGGCCATCTTTGCGGATGAGCACGTCGTCGAACCACACCTCGCCACCACCCCATTCAGGCCGTTGGATGAGCACCATGTCCCAGTGCACGGCGGAACGGTTGCCATTGTCGCAATCCTCATACGCCTGGCCGGGCGTGAAGTGCAGCGAACCGGCGATTTTTTCATCGAACAAAATATCGCACATCGGATTCATGATGTAGGGATTGAAACCCAGCGAAAATTCGCCCACGTACCGCGCCCCGGCGTCAGTGTCCAGAATCTCATTCAGACGTTTGGTATTGCTGGAGGTGGCGGCGATGATTTTGCCGTCCTTGAATTCCAGCCGCACGCTTTCAAACTTGGTGCCGGCGTAGATGGTGGGGGTGTTGTACTGGATGACGCCGTTTACCGAATTCTTGACCGGGCAGGAGAACACCTCGCCGTCGGGGATGTTGCGGGAGCCCACACAGGGGATGGCGCCCAGGCCTTTGATGCTGAACTTGAGGTCCGTACCCGGGCCCACGAGCCGTACGCGATTGGCTTTGGCCATGCGCTTCTGCAGCGGCTTCATCACCCGCGCCATCTTGGCGTAATCCATGGTGCAGACGTCGAAATAGAAATTTTCAAAAGCCTCGGTGCTCATGTTGGCCGCCTGCGCCATGCTGGGCGTGGGCCAGCGCAACACCACCCAGCGGGTTTTGTTGACGCGGTGATCCTGGACGGGCCTCATCACTTTGGAGTACATGCTCATCACGTCGCTGGAGATGTCGGAGGTCTCGCTGGCGTTGTGGCTGCCGCGCAGGGCGATGTAGGCCTGCATTTTCTTCATGCGGAACATTTCCAGGTCGCGCATCAGCTCGGCGCGGTTGCGGTCCGTGTTCCGCAACAATTCCCGGCCCACGCGGGAGTGGCGGGTTTCCACCAGCGGGATGGCTCCGGCGGCCCGCACGGCGCGGATGAGTTCCACCGTGAACTCGTCGGGAATGTCCGTGACGTCAATCAGGGCGTGGTCGCCCTTCTTAAGTTGGCAGGAGTAGTTCGCCAGCAGCTTGGCCAGCTTGGGATAGCGCGGGTCGGTCATAATAATTAACGAGCAGCCTAATACGGAATCTGGCTTTGTCGAGCGGTTTGGGGAATGAATTTGAGTTCGCTGCAAGCGGCAGCTACCCTAGCTCCGTTCCTTTTTCCGGAAGGCCCGCTCTCGTCTCCGGTTCTCCGCCTGCAGCAGCCCTTCCGCCGACCATCCGCGTGAATGTGCGAAGGCGGCCAGCTCGTACAACTCTCGCGCCACCGCCGCTTTGGTGGGTTGGGCCAGTTTTGGCCGGGCTTTCAATTCGCCAGCGTGCGAGCCCTGACCCAGTACTTTGCGGGCTTTCTTGGCCAGTTTTTCGGTGCGCAACAGGGCGGGCAGATGTTTCGGAATGCCATCAAACCCGGAGGGGCGTTCGTGCTTGGTGCCGTGTTTCTCGGCCTTCTTGATTTTCTCCCAGTTGGCCCAGACCTCGTCCACATTCCTGACCTTGGTATCGCCAAACACATGCGGATGCCGGCGGATGAGTTTGTCGGTAATGTGGCGGGCGACCCGTTCAAAATCGAATGCGCCGCGTTCCCGGGCGAGCTGGCAGTGAAAGACCACCTGCAGCAGCAGGTCGCCCAATTCTTCCTCCATTTCGGAGTCGTCGCCCGCATCAATGGCGTCCATGAGTTCGTACACCTCTTCCACCGCATGCCAGCGCAAGGAGCGGTGATCCTGTTCACGGTCCCACGGACACCCCTGCGGCGAGCGCAGCTTGGCCATGACTTTTAACAGATCATTGATCGCAGCGTTTCGTTTCATAAATCTGGAATCTTCATTGGGGCCGCAACTGGCGGCTCCGTGTCACTCCCTGAGCCAGGGCTGCCGGCAGGCTCAGGCCGGACCGGATGGCGGTCAGGATGGCTTCGGTCACGCCACCGGGTGTGGCGGCTTGGGCCAGATAATCATCCAGGTCGCGGGCTGAGAGATTTTCCGGCTGGGCCGAACGCGCCCAAGCCAAAAGCTGCCCAATCTGGGGCACGTTAAATTGTTGGGCTGCTCGCAGCAATTCGGTCTCATCCACGCTGCGCCCGGTCCGGCCCCATTCGGCTAGGGCAAGTTGCAGACACGGACCAAAGGCCGTAAAGGCATCCATGTCCTCCTCCCGGGCCAGAGCAAAGCACCTTAACTTGAGAGCCGCCAGGAGTTCGGATACCACAACACTGTTTTCTGGGAACAACGCAGCGATACCCCGGTGTTGTCGGATGGTTTCCGGGCCGCTCGTTATGATCCGGACTTTCTGGCTTTCCGGCAAAGCCAGCGGCAGACGGTCCAGCGGCACTCCCGCGAGAAAGGAGGCAAATATCAGGTCGGGTTGCCCGGCCATTCCCTCAATGGCCCGGTAAGACTGCGGCCGCACCGTGTAAAAAATAATTTTTGCCCGGCCGGCAACCTCACCGGGGCTGGCCACATTCTGTTGCAGTCCCAACGTCACCAGTTTTTGTTGCGTCGCTGGGTTGCCCCCGTGGCAGAGTACCAGTTGCTGCCGGGGCAATCCCGCGGCCAACAGGCTTTGAGCCAGGACTTGGCCCAGGTGTCCGCCACCAAAAACGCCCAAGGGGGACCCTCCCAGATGTTGCATGACGGCGTTCATTGTCGGTTGGTCGGCAGCCCGGCACCGGGGCCGGGCAGGCCCGGGAAATCAAAGAATCACCAAATCATCCCGATGGATGAGTTCCTCCTTGGGCAGGCCGCCGGCGCGGGTGGCAGCGGCATCGAACCGCGCAATACCCCGGGCAAACTCCGTGCCTTCCAGATCGCAAAGGCGCACCACGTCGCCGGCGGTAAAATCGCCCTCGCAGCGTGTCACTCCCGGCGGCAGCAGGCTTTTGCCCTTTTCGCGCAACGCCACCTTGGCGCCCTCGTCCACCACCAACGTGCCCTTGGGATGATGGAAAAAAGCGATCCAGCGTTTGCGGCTTTGCAGGCGGTCCTCCTTGGGCAAAAAAAGCGTGCCCTCGGTCTCGCCGGCCAGCACGCGGGCCAGCACATCCGTCTTGCGCCCCGAGGCGATGACCAGCGGGATGCCCGAGCGGATGACTATTTTCGCCGCCTGCACCTTGGACGCCATGCCGCCCACGGCCGTAGCGCTGGTGGTGCCGCCGGCGATTTTTTCCAACTGCCCGTCAATCTGCTCGATCAACGGAATGGTCTTGGGATGCAACGCGCCGAAATTTTCGATGACACCGTCCACGGTGGTCAGGATCACCAGTAAATCGGCGGGCAGGAGCGAAGCCACCAGCGCGGACAGCAGGTCGTTGTCGCCAAACTTCAGTTCGGTGGAGGAGACAGCGTCGTTTTCGTTGATGATGGGCACCACGCCGTGTTGCAGCAGGGTGACCAGCGTGTTGCGGGCATTGAGATGCCGTTCGTGATGTTCCAGGTCGTCGTGAGTAAGCAGCACCTGGGCGACCACCAGGTTGTGTTTGGCAAAAAGCTTTTCGTAGGTGGCCATCAGCCGGGACTGGCCGACGGCGGCACAGGCCTGTTTTTCGGCGAGGTCGGCGGGCCGGGATTCATAGCCGAGCGCGCCCATGCCCGCACCCACGGCACCGGAACTGACCAGCACCACTTCCCGGCCGGCGCGGTGTTGGGCGGCAATTTGCGCCACCAATTGTTCCATCTGCACCAGGTCGGGCTGCTTGCGGATGTCGGTGAGGACCCCGGTGCCGAGCTTGACCACCATGCGGGTGATGTTATTTAAGAGTGCGTGTCGCACGAAGGAGTAGGTAACAAATCAACCCCGCGGAGTCGAGGGCGGACCCGGCCGGCATTTTAATTGTATGGACGCACAACAACAGACCAGCGCGCAGCAAAAGGCGCTGCAGATCAATCTGGATGCCGGCAAATACGGCACCTTCGCCGAAATCGGCGCGGGGCAGGAGGTGGCCCGGTGCTTCTTCCACGTGGGCGGGGCGGCTGGGACGGTGGCCAAATCCATGTCGGCCTACGATATGGCGGTGAGTGACGCCATTTACGGCCCGGCGGAACGCTACGTGAGCCGCAAGCGGCTGCAGGCCATGCTGGATTACGAATTTGACCTGCTGCTCCAACGGCTTAACAAGACCCGCGGCGCCACCACCACCTTTTTTACCTTTGCCGACACGGTGGCCACCCGCAGCTTTTCGCACCAGGACGAAGGCCACGGCTGGCTGGGCATCAAGTTCCAAGCCGAGTCGCAAGGGCCAGCCTCGCAGATCATCATCCATGTGCGGTTACTGGACGAGGAAAATGTCCGCCAGCAGGAAACGCTGGGAGTGATTGGGGTGAACCTCATTCATGGGGCCTTTTTCCACCACCACGAGCCGGAAACGCTGATTGCCAAATTGATGGATGGCCTGACATGGCGGCGGCTGGAGGTGGATATGATCAGCTTTTCCGGGCCGGCCTTTGCCAAGGTGGACAACCGGCTGATGAGTCTGCAACTCGTGCAACAGCAATTGACCGAAGCCGCCATGTTCACCGCCGACGGCGAGGTGGTGATTCCCCGGGAGGTGCTCTACAAAAAACCGGTGCTGGTGGAGCGCGGCAGCTTCCGGCCCATCACCAAAACCACACTGGACATGTTGGAGCGCGGCATGGAACAGTTCCTCCGCGAACCGCAAATGCAGGGTGAGTCGCCCGTCATCCTCATGGAAATGACCCTGCGCAGCGTGCTGCCGGATCCCGCTCGCGGCCATTTGGATTTCCTGGATCGCGTGGACACCCTCAGTGCGCTGGGCAAGACAGTGTTGATTTCCAATTTCCTGCGTTATTACCGGCTGGTGGGCTATCTCTCGCACTACACGCAGAAGATGCAGGGCATTGTGCTGGGCATTCCCAGCCTGCGCAGCATTTTTGATGAGCAATACTACGTGGGCCTGGAGGGCGGCATGCTGGAGGCGCTGGGCCGGTTGTTCAAGGGTGCCACCAAACTTTACGTTTATCCTTACCGCGATCCGAAGTCCGGCTCGATTACCACCGCCGAAACCATGCAGGTGGCGCCGCATCTGCGCCATCTCTACGCGCACCTGCTGGAGAACAAGCACATCGAGTCCATCACCAGTTACAACGAGCGTTATCTGCCCATTTACCCGCACGACGTACTCGCGCTCATCCAGAGCGGCGAGGCGGCCTGGGAAAAGATGGTGCCGCCGCAGATTGCCGAAATCATCAAGCGTGACCGCCTCTTTGGCTGGCGGGAAAAGAACTGAGCGCCCGGTTAATAATTTGAGGCGACAAATCTCGCCATTTGGGCTAACTCTCCCTTCCACTTATGAAAATATTGCTCCCCATTTTTGCCGTTTTGCTGGGCTTGACCCCGGTGGGCGTTCGGGCTCAATCCAATGCTCCGGCGCCGGTGCGCTATGCCATCATTGGGCTGGAACACGACCATGCCCGGGGCTTCATTCCCGGCGCCACCAAGCGCACCGATGTGCAGCTGGTCGGCATTGTGGATGATGACCCGCAGCTCATCGCCCAATACGCTACGCGGTATCACCTCCCCACCAACCTGTTTTTCCCGTCGCTCGAAGCCCTGCTGGCCAAGACCAACGTGCAGGCCGTGGCGCTCTTCACCAGCACGTTCGACCATGAACGCTACACCGAGGAGGCTGCCGCGCATCATCTGGATGTCATGATGGAAAAGCCGCTGGCCGTGAACATGAAAGCCGCCCGCGCCATGGCCGCCGCCGCCAAAAAGAATGGCGTCAAAATATTCGTGAACTACGAAACCACCTGGTACCCCGGCAACCAGGCCGCCTATCATCTGGCGCATGATCAGAACCTCATCGGCGACCTGCGCAAGATTGTGGTACACGACGGCCACCAGGGGCCCAAGGAAATCGGCTGCTCCACCAACTTCCTCGCCTGGCTGACCGATCCGGTGCTGGATGGTGGCGGTGCGTTGATGGATTTCGGCTGCTATGGCGCCGACCTGATGACTTGGTTAATGAACGGCGAACGGCCGACCTCCGTGATGGCCGTGACCCAGCACATCAAGCCCGACGTTTATCCCAAGGTGGAGGATGAGGCCACCATTGTGGTCACCTATCCCAAGGCGCAGGGCATTATCCAGGCTTCGTGGAATTGGCCTTACAACCGGAAGGACATGGAAGTTTATGGCCGCACCGGCTACATCCTCGTCCCGCACAGTGATGAGATGCGCGTGCTAACCGCGCAACATCCCGAAGACACTGGGATGACCCCCCCGGAATTGACGGGACCGGAATCCAATCCGCTCTCCTATCTTGCCGCCGTGGTACGCGGCGACATCCAACCCACCGGGCTGTCCTCATTGGATGTCAACATGACGGTGGTGGAAATTCTGGACGCCGCCCGCGAATCTGCCCGCACCGGCCGCCGGATTGACCTGCCGGCCAGCCGGGAATAAATCGCTTCGGTTCATCCCATTGAAAAGCCTCGCCCCGGTCGGCGGAAACTTCCCGCTGCCCGGGGCGATGTTTTGTTGAATTTTGCCACCGGGACGGGCGTCTTTCTTGGTTAAGCGAGTGGCAAATTAAATTCCCGGATGACTGCGAGAATTTCCCGTCACGCATCCTGGATATGCGAGGCGACTTATGACGTTTCATTTCATTCTGCGGCCCAGGCCGAAACCCGGCGTTGGGTTTACACTGATCGAATTACTGGTCGTCATCGCCATCATCGCTATTCTGGCGGCGTTGCTTCTGCCTGCTCTGGGCCGGGCCAAGGAAAAAGCCCTGCGCATCGGTTGTATGAACAACCTCAAGCAGATTAACCTGCTCCTGCAATATTACACCGATGATAACGCGGACATCTTCCCCGCGCATCGGAATCAAAACCTTGATACCGCTGATCCCACGCCGTCACTCACCAACTGGTGGGGGCCCACTATCCTCGACCATTCGGCCAATGCCTTGAGCCTCTTCCATTGTCCCGCCCTGCGGGGGCCGCGCGTGGACCTCGGCGTATCCTGGGAATGGAAGTTCGACTGCCATGACGTTGGCTACGGCATCAATAGCTGGTTTCTCAGCCTCTGGCCGTATCCCGGCGACAGCCTCAACGTGGACGGCATCCAGTTCACCACCAGCCCGTGGCTGCGCCGTTCCGCCATCCTGTCACCTTCTGCCAACATTGCTTTGGGCGACAGTATGCCGCGCGCGGATGGTACCTGGAGCAGCAGTTGTTACTGGCCCAGTGCCGGTATGAACCCCGCCAGCGGCCAGAGCGGGTTGGAGGGCATTGAAACCATCCGGCATGGTAATGGCGGCCTGGTGGCTTTCAACGATGGCCATACCGAATTCCGCAAAGACGCCCAGATCAATCCGCCGCACAATCCCGCTGTGGGTGATGCCGCCGGGCTGGTTAATTCGCAGTTCTGGGATCCCCGCCAGCGCGCCGGCTACCGGTGATATTTGCGCGGTAGACACGGTTTAAGCCGCGTCGGGCTGCGGATTGGCGATATACGCCGCAAACTCGGCGTGGAGATGGGGCGGGATGCGCACCTTGAACCGCGCGGTTTTGGCGAGGTAACGGCGTTCCAGTACTTGGCCCACCTGATGCAGTCGCGCGATGACCGCGGCTTGGTCGTGCGGGATTTTCAGTTCCAGCAGTTCCCGCACGGGTCGCAGTTGCGTGCCGAGTTCGGCAAGCAACGCAGGCAGGCCGTCCCCTGTGGCGGCGGAGACGGCCACGGCATTGGGATGCCGTTCCAAAAAGCGTGGGAGCAGGCTGCGGCTGCTGTGGAGGCGGTCAATTTTGTTAAAGACCATTAAAGTGGGTTTGGCTTCCGCGCCAATTTCGGCGAGCACGGCGTTGACGGCGTCAATCTGTTCCTCGGCCTGCGGATGACTGATGTCCACCACGTGCAGCAGGAGATCGGCTTGCACCACTTCTTCGAGGGTGGCTTTAAAAGCTTCCACCAGGCCATGAGGCAGCTTGCGGATGAAACCCACCGTGTCGGTGAGCAGCACATTCTGGTTGGTGGGGAGTTTCAGCCGCCGCGTGGTAGGGTCGAGCGTGGCGAAGAGAATGTCCTTGGCCAGGACGTCCGCGCCGGTGAGGCGGTTGAGCAAGGTCGATTTGCCCGCGTTGGTGTAGCCCACGATGGACGCCAGTGGCCACTGACTCCGCTGCCGGCCGGCGCGTTGGGTTTCGCGCTGGCGGCGGACGCTGTCGAGGTCGCGTGTGATGCGGTCAATGCGCTCGGAAACTTTGCGGCGGTCGGCTTCCAACTGCGATTCGCCTTCGCCGCCGCGCATGCCGATGCCGCCCTTTTGCCGGGAAAGATGGCCCCAGAAGCGCGTCAATCGAGGCAACAAATGTTGAAGTTGCGCCAGTTCGATTTGCAACTTGCCCTCGCGGGTGCGGGCGCGTTGCGAGAAGATGTCGAGAATCAGCGCGGTGCGGTCGAGGATCTTGACGTTGAAAATCTTTTCCAGGTTGCGGGTCTGGGCGGGCGAAAGTTCGTCGTCGAAAATGACGGTGTCCACATTGTCCGCGGCGCAACGGGCGGCAAACTCGGCGGCCTTGCCTTTGCCGATGTAGGTGGCGGCGTGTGGGGCTTCCACGCGCTGGGTGCCGTCGCCCACCACGGTGCCGCCGGCGGTGGCGGCCAGCTCGGCGAGTTCATCCATGGATTCGCGCACGTCTGCGGCGCTGCCGGACTTGAGTTCGAGACCGATAAGGAAGACGCGTTCCGTGCGGGTGTCGCGGGTTTGGACGAGGGCTTTCAAGCTTCAGTAAAATTGGCTTCGCCACAATAGCATGAAACGGCGGCGGCACAAGACGGCGGTTTGACTGGCGCCGTTTTGGTGTGGATTTGCGCCGGTTTTCTGCGAAACTTCCGCCCCGATGAATCCGTTGATCAAACTCATGCTCGAAGATGGCGGCCTCAGCCCCGCCCAGATGGCGCAGGTGCTGCACCTCACCGAAGCCGAGGTTGCCGGCCAGTTGGAACAGCTCAAACAGCAGCGCGTGCTGCTGGGCTACCGGCCGGTGCTGAATTTGACCGAAGAAGACACCGGGGCAGTGCGGGCGGTCATCGAGGTGCGCATCACCCCCGAGCGCGGCGGTGGTTTCAATCGCCTGGCGGAACGCATCAGCAAATTCGACGAAGTGGAATCATGCTATCTCATGTCCGGCGGATACGACCTGCTGGTGTTCGTCAACGGCGCCAGCCTGCAACGGGTGGCGGCGTTCGTGTCCGAGAAGCTGTCCACCGTCGAGGGCGTGTTGAGCACGGCCACGCATTTCATGCTGCGCTCGTACAAGGAACACGGCTTCCTGCTCGATGGCAAACGCGAGGAAACCGGGCGGCTCACGGTGACGCCGTGAGGTTTAATCGTCGGCAAGTGCAGACTTTGTCTGCCCGGTTTACGTTGTGACCGGTTTTCGGAAAATCCCAACGGGATTTCCATCATCCAGCCCAGCGTTGCCGCCTGAGCGGCTACGCTGGGGATTATTCGCCATTCCCGGCAACCCTGAAAGGGTTGAATCAATCCCATACGTAGCGTTCGTCAAATTCGAGGGCATAGCGCTGCAACAATTTTCGGAACTCATCTTGAAACGAAACCTGACGGTGATGCTCTTCCTGTCCGGCGATATATTTTCGTACCTCCGCGGCCTGTGAATAGCCGATGGAAAACATGCCGTAACCATTTTGCCAGGCGAAATCATGCAAATCCGGGCTCCTGGTTTTGAGCCAAAGCGACGAGCTTCTTTTGGCTTCTTTCACCATTTCGGCCGGAGTATCCGTGCGTGACAGTGTGGAGAGCAAATGCACATGGTCGGCCACACCGCCAATGATGAGCGGTTGACAGTCGAGTTGAGCCAGAATGCCGCCAAGGTAACGGTGCAACTCCTCGCGGAGTGGCTTGTCGCGGAGAAATGGGCGGCGGTCTTTGGTTGAAAAAAACCGTGTGCACAATGATTTTGGCAAGCGATTGCGGCATGATGAACATGATGCAGCAGGTTGGGCGGTGCTTCAACCCTTTCAGGGTTGGTGCAACGGGGGGACACTGACCCGGCGTAGCCGCCAAAGCGGCAACGCCGGGCTGGATGCTTAAATCCCTTTGGGATTTATTTCCGGGAACTCAGGTATCCGGAGCATGGCGGCGGTCCTATTTCCAGTGTCCTAACGCGGTGTGAAATTTTTCGTCAGGTGATGTGGTTGAAAATGAGTTTTATCCGGTTGAATTCGATGGGGTTTGGACTCCAAGCGACACCCTGGCTGGCGGCTGCAATTCGTTTGCGGGCCGGGCATGAGTTTTCTATGCTCTGTTGATTAAATGGACCAGACCCGTTTCATTGCCAAGCACGTTGTCAGCCTGCCCAAGTCAGGCATCCGCGACTTTTTTGAGGTGGTGGCCAAAATGAAGGACGCCATCTCGCTGGGTGTGGGCGAGCCGGACTTCGACACGCCCTGGCACATCCGCGAGGCGGGTATTTACGCGCTGGAAAAGGGCAAGACCCATTACACCTCCAACCTCGGCCTGATCGAATTGCGCCGTGCCATCAGTAAATACGTCGAGAAAAATTACGCCGTCAGTTACCGGCCCGAGGATGAGGTGCTCGTGACCGTGGGTGTGAGCGAGGCGCTGGACATTGCCTGCCGCGCGCTCATCAACCCCGGCGACAAGGTGATGTTCCACCAGCCGTGCTATGTGAGTTATCATCCCAGCATCACACTTGCGCACGGGGTGGCCGTGCCCGTGCCCACGTTTGCCAAGGATAACTTTGCGCTCACGGTGGACGCCCTCCGCGCCGCGTGGCAGCCAGGCTGCAAAGTTCTGATGCTTAATCTGCCGTGCAATCCCACCGGCGGCACGTGCGACCGCCCCCAGTTGGAGGCCATCGCGAAATTTGTTGTGGAAAAAGATCTCATCGTGTTGAGCGATGAAATCTATTCCGAGCTGACCTTTGAGGGCACGCATACCAGCATTGCCAGTCTGCCCGGCATGCAGGAGCGCACCATCTTCCTGCACGGTTTCTCCAAGGCGTTTGCCATGACCGGCTGGCGCATTGGGTATGCGTGCGGTCCGGCGGCGCTCATTGACGCCATGATGAAGATTCACCAGTACTCCATGCTCTGCGCTTCGATCATCAGCCAGGAAGCCGCGCTGGAAGCACTGCTGCGGGGTGAGGCCGCCATGAAACAGATGCGCGACCAGTATCATCGCCGGCGGGATTTTATCGTGCGCCGTTTCAACCAAATCGGGTTGAAATGCCATCTGCCGCGCGGTTCGTTTTACGCATTCCCGGATGTTTCCAGCACGGGCCTGAGTGAGAAAGATTTTGCCCTCGGACTATTGCACGCGGAAAAGGTGGCGATGGTGCCGGGCACAGCTTTTGGGGCCAACGGTGCGGGCTTCTGCCGCGCCTGCTTCGCCACCAGCTACGAGCACCTCATCGAAGCCGGCAACCGCATCGAGCGCTACGTGCAATCGCTCACGGCGCAGCGGAAGTAGCGTGTGGGCCTGCTGCCTGAACGGATCTTACGCCATCGCCAAATTCATATCAGCCCGAAGCGGTGCGCTGTCTTGCTTCGCAGGAATGAGCCGCTTGAGCCGTTTCATGTCGTTCTGGGCCTGGGTGACCAGGGCAGGCATGTCATCGTGGGTGAGGCCGAGAATTTCCAGCGCGTTGATGGCTTCCGGCAGGGCGCAGCAGGTTGCTGCGGGTACGCCATCAATGCAGTGCGCCATGAGGTTGCCAAGGCTGACAATGGCGGAAAGTCGCTCATAGGGTTTGGGCCAGGTGGTATGGTGATGGCGCATCACCGGCTCATAAATCACCGAGGGCATGCCCCAACGCGCGAGCAGGGTGGCGCCTATTTCCGCGTGGTCGAAACCAAAGGCATATTTTTCGGCGGTGGCGGCTTCGCGTCCGGTATTGCCGGTGGCGCGCCAGATTTCGGGGTAATGGGCGCCTTCGGCGGAGGCGAGCACCATTTTGCCGACGTCGTGCAGCAGCCCGGCCGTGAAGGCCAGACCTTCGGTTTCCTCCAGCTCGCGGGCAATGGCGCCGGAGGTTACAGCGGTGATGGCGCAATGGCGCCACAATCCGTCCACATCAATGATCTTCTGCAGATGCTTCGCGGCCATGGTTTGTTGGCCGAACATGGCCACGGAAACCCGGTACACCTCATAGAACCCCAGCCGGAACACGGCTTCGGAGATGTCCACCACGGGTTCTTCGCTGCCGAAGAAAGAACTGTTGCAGCACTTCAAAACTTCGGCGGTGATGGAGGGGTCGAAAGCCATGAGGCTTACGATTTCATCAATGTCGTGGTTGGGCTGCCGGAAACATTCGATCAATTTGATCATCAGCACTGGCGCCGATGGCAGTTGCCTGGTGGCCTCCAAATAGCCCAATAATTTGTCATTCATAAGGTTGTTGCAGGCCGGCGGAACAGTGCGCCAATACTGCACATCTCTATCGGCCAAAGTCTTTGGGGCCTTGACCAAATTGAACGTGGGGATGACAGGGATTTTACAGCTTAATGCAAAGCATGAACATCGGTTATTAAAACCAGCGCCGGCCCCGGAAACGACTACAAGCGCAGCCGGAAAAAGGCGTTGCCGGTGCGGTTGGTAGTGGGGAGGAAGAAACCCGCAGCGTTGGTCTGGTAGAGGTTGGTGGCCACCGGGGTCCAGACCGCGCCCCCACCCACCACTGGCGAAGTTTCCAGCGTCCAACCGGTGGCTTCAGCGGGCCAGGAAATGACCGTCAGGCCGTTGGTCGGCGTGGCGGTGATGGCGGGGTGGTCATATTCCACGATATAACCGCGCGGGAGGGAATAACCGGCGATGGGATCGCCGGGATGATCGCCCCAGGTGGTCCCCACATTGGCGGCAGCATAATATTGCAGGCGCTGTTCGCTGCCGCCGTAGCCATCGGGCTGGTTGCCGTACCAGTTAAAATAGGTGAACGGTTCGCCGGTGATCCATTGCCAGTTGGACTCGTTGGCGTGGCGCAGCCCACCCAGCCACGGCCCGAGAATGTCGTTGTTGATGCTGACATCGCTGTAGTAGCTGATATCGACCAGGCTGGCGACAAAAGTGTTTTCCGCCGCGTTGGTGACGGTGCACAGGTACCCGCCACGGAGGGTGGCGTTGGTCCGGGCGTCATTCCAGGTAATGCCAGCCGGCACTAGCACGGCCTCGTACCAATGGCCGGTGCCAGCAAAATAAACCTGTCCGGCTGTTACCGGAAAAACAAGTCCTGCCAGAAACAACAACCCGGCGGCCCAGCCAATGTTCAGGGAAACACCTCGCATAGCGCGTGTTATCTAGGCGAGGTCACAGATGACTGTCAATAGCCGAAATACATCGGGCAGAACGTTTTTTTATGTCGGGACGGCAAGCCGGAGTTTATGGGCCACAGTCGCTAGGCTTTCGCCGGGCTGTAACTCGATCCATGTCACCGGCAGTTGCCGGCGAAACCAAGTCATCTGCCGTTTGGCAAACTGCCGGGTCTTGCTTTTGACCAACTCAATGGTTTCCGGCAACGGGCGTTTTCCGCGCAGATGCTCCACCACCTGACGGTATCCGATGGCCTGCATGGCAACGGGGTTTTGCTCCAGACCCTGCTCCAGTAACTGCCGGGTTTCCGCCACCAGCCCCCCGGCGAACATGGCGTCCACCCGCGTATTGATGCGGGCGTGGAGATCGGGGGGCTGGCGACTGAAACCAAAAAAGCGAGGGAGTGGGGCCGGTGGTTTCGTGGGATCAGAAACACCGGTCCATCCGGCGCGCTGGCTGGAGAATGGTCTTCCGGTGAGCCGGATGACTTCCACGGCGCGCACCACGCGACGTGGATTTTGGCAGTCAATTTTGGCAAACGTAACCGGGTCGCTTTCTTCCAGTTCGCGAAGCAAATCCGGGAGCGGGGTAGCTTCCAGTTCGGCGCGCAAGGCGGTCTCGGAAGCCGGGGCGGTGCCCAAGCCGTCCAAGAACGCCTTGAAGTACAGGCCGGTGCCGCCGCAAAAAATGGGCACACGTCCGCGGGCTTGGATGGCGGCCACGGCCGCCTGCGCGAGCACCACAAACCGGGCGGCATCAAACGGCGCAGTCAGGTCCACCACATCAATCAGGTGATGTGGCACCCGGCGGAGTTGGGCGGCGCCGGGCTTGGCCGTGCCGAGGTCCAGCCCGCGATAGACCTGCATGGAATCTACGGAGATAATTTCGCCGCCGATGGTTTCCGCGAGGCACAGGGCAATGTCCGATTTGCCCACCGCCGTCGGTCCGGCGAGAAAAACGGGCGCTGGCGCGCCAGGTGTGGTGGGTGGAGTGGCGGCCATGGCTATCTGGCGCGGCTCAGGGGTGCTTGGGGACCGGTTGTGCTGCCGCAGCGGGCTTCACCTGGGGCCGGCGCGAGCACCACCACCACAGTACCAGCCCCGTGGCAAACGTGCCGATGCCCACCACTTGTGCCGGGGTGAGCCCAAAATGGTAATGCACCACGGTGTAATCGCCGCGGAAGGATTCCACGGTGGATCGGGTGATGGCGTAGCACATGAGGAACAATGCGAAAATCTGGCCATCAAATTTGCGGCGCCGGAACAGCCATGCCAGCGTGAGGTACAGGATCAGATTGAGTGCGGAATCGTATATTTCCGTGGGATGTACGGGGGTCGTTGGCGGGTTGAGCGGGTTGTCGGCAGGAAAGGTGATGGCCCAAGGCAGGCTACACGCCCGGCCGTAACAGCAGCCGTTGAGGAGGCAGCCTACGCGGCCAAAGGCGCTGCCCAACGCAATGCTCGGCGCCAGCACGTCGGCCAGTTTCCACAGTGGCATTTTTTTAAACCAAGCATAGAGAATGCACGCCAGCGCGGCGCCAATGAGGCCACCATAGAATACCAGGCCACCATGCTGCACCATGAAGATTTCCGAAATGGGTTTGCCGGCGAATTCCTCGTCCCAGTACGTGGTTACGTACATGGTGCGCGCGCCGAGAATTGTGCCGAGAATCAGCCACGGGCCGATATCCAGGATTTTTTCCGGCAGGAACCCCGCCAACATGCCGCGGCGGCTGGCGGTCCAGAGCCCTGCCAGGAAGCCCAACGCCGTCATGATGCCGTACCAGTGGACGGCAAACGAACCGATGTAAAATGCAATTGGATGCACGGACTCAGGTTAGCGAAAGGCGGTCATTTGGAAAATTGAATCTGCCCCGGCTGGCAGTCCGCTTAATTTTTGTTGGTGACCAGGGCCGGACCGGCAGTAGTTGGTGCAGGTGGGGTGTAACCCAGCGGCAGCGGTGGCGAGTCGGGCACGTGGGCCACGAGGTCGCGCCAGGCCTGCCGTTCGGCGGGCGACATGGCGGCCCAGCGTTCCGCCTTTTGCAGAAACTGCTGGCGCTCGGCCGGGCTCATGGCGGCAAATTTGCCAAAGGATTGCACACATTGGTCGCGTTGGGCCTCGGGCAGATGCGCAAAGGCCAGCAACGTTTCTTTGATTTGTTCCCGCTCCGGTTCGTTCAGGGTTTTGAGCACTTGGTCCTTTTCCTCAGCGGTAAGGTGGAGAAATTCATCCAAGTGGTCGGTGAGCTTTTGCGGGGCGCCGGGAGGAGTGATCTGCCATTGGTTGAAGTCCTCTTCCACTTGATCGCGCTTGGTAGCTGGTAGAGTATTGAGAATGGCCCGCTGTTGGGTGGGGGAACTGGCGGCCAGTTGCATGAACAACTGGACTTTCTTTTCATTATCCAGCAGCTCCTGCTGGTATTCCGGCGGCAGCAACGACCATTGCTCGAGCCGGGCCTCGACCAGCGGACGAAGGTCGGAGGGGATTTGTTCCAGCCGGGCCTTTTGCTGGTCGCGGGGTAGCGACAGCAACGGCATCAAATACCATTGCAGTTCGGTCACCCGCAGGCGCAGCTTGCGTTCATCTGGTGAAAGTGATTCGTATTCAGTAAGTTTTGCGCGAATGCGTTCGCGGGTGGCCGGGGTGCGGGTGGCCAGATAGGCCTCTCGTTCGGGTTCATTCTGGGCCAGCAATTCCCGGAATAATTCCACAGGGGATTTGACAGTAACCGCAGGGCTGTTGGTTGCGGCGACCGCAGGCGGTGCGGTCAGGGCTGGCTGGGCTGGCGCGGCCGGAGCAAAGCTCAACAATCCCGGCAGCAGGACTGCCAGCTGGAGAAAACGTTGCCGCAGGCGGTTCATTGCATCAACGCCAGCAAATCCTTGTCCGGCGCCTGGCCGAGACGGCAGATCACGTTAAAATCCTGCAAATCCGCAGCCGTGAGCTGGGGCGAAACTTTGGCGATGGCCGCCATGTTCTGGGCCAGTGCGGCGCGGGCGGCCTGCGTGTGGAACCGGTAGCTATAGACTCCCATCAGCAGGGCGGTGGCCACCACCGCGGAATAAGGCAGCCAACGCCACCCTGGCCGAAAAATCCATAAATCGGCGAGTTTCAGCAGCGGATCGCTGGCTGCGGGTGCTTCCCGTTCCACGGATTGCAGGACGCGGGCGGTGAAATTGGAGGCCACGGGCATGTCGGGCAGGCGACGCAGCAGCGTATCCAGCCGGGCATCCTGTTGGGAATCAGAGTTTGGTTTCATTACATCCTTTTGGTTAAACACCAGGTTGAGGGCAAAGTTGCTGTCATGCGAGGTCCTTCCATTCGCCGGTTTCCAGGTAGGGTTTGAGCTTTTCCTTGAGAGTTTCCCGCCCTCGATGGATTAAGGACTTCGTGGCCGACAGAGAGCAGTCCAGCACCTGGGCGATTTCCTCATAACTCAGCTCCTGTCTTTGGAACAGGAGGATGGCGGTACGCTGGTTTTCGGGCAAACTTGCCAGGGCGGCCTCGATTTTTTGCACCAGTTCGCCTTGGAGGGCGGTGGTGTCCGGGGTAAAATTGCGGATATCCTCAAATTGGCGGGTCGGTTGGTCTTCCGCCGCGGCCATCGGGGCATCTAGGGATTCGGTGCGGTGCCGCACCCGGCGGCGAATTTCATTTAGGCACAAATTGCGGGCGATGGTGAATAGCCAGGTGGTGAATTTGGCGGAAGCCTGGTAGCGGGCGGCGGATTTATGGACCTGAATGAAGACGTTCTGAGCCACGTCCTCGGCTTCATCAGGGTCGCGCAGCGTGCGGGCCACCAAGTTCATGACCGGCTGTTTGTACTTCTCGACCAACGCGGCAAAGGCCTCCCCGTCACCGCGTTTCACGCGCAGCATCAGTTCGGCATCAGGGTCGGGATTCAAGGACATCCGCGGCAAGTTTAGTGAACACCGGAAAAGCGACAAGGTTTCTGCGACCGGAACGGATTTTTTGCTGTCTGGCGGCGACGGCTCCGGGGTGATCCGAAGTTTTGGGAACGGAAAAAAGAGGCAAAATCCCCGGTGAGCCGGCCCCCCATCCAATTCTCGCATTTGACTTTGAAGGGTTCATTGGTAGGTTGCTCGGGAATTTACATTTAATTTTTAGCGGACAAAGGAAGCATCGTGGCTGGGAAAGACGATTATTTGGCAGACATGCTGGTGGATCTGGGGTTTGTGACCAGCCAGCAGGTGGCAGACGCACGTACCGAAGCGGAGGCTGCCGGTGTTGGCGTGGTGGACCTGTTGCTGGCCAACAAAGCCATCCGTCCGGCGGATGTCACCCAGGCCAAAGCCGCCCAGTTCGGCGCGGAAGTGGTCAACTTGAGCCAAATCCAGCTCCCTCCGGAAGTCATCGCCACCATTCCCCGGGATATTGCCCGCAAATACCGGGTGATTCCCGTTTATAAGCACGAAAACAGCATTACCGTGGCCTTAGCCGACCCTTCGGACCTCGCCACGGTGGACAGCCTGACGCATCTGCTCCGGTCGGAAGTCAGCATTCAGGTGGCTTCCGAACAGGACATCGAGAGTGCGCTGCAAAAATATTACGGGGGTGAAGGTGGGGCGGGCGCGCCGCGAAAAAACATCATTGAGGACGAGCGGTTCAAGGACGTCATGTCCGACCTGAACGCCGAGCACGGCGGGACGGGGGGCGGGACGGGGGCGCAAATTGTGGTGGAGGAGGATGCGCCGCTCATCAAACTGGTCAACCAGATCATCACCGAGGCTTTCAAGCTCCGCGCCTCCGACATTCACCTCGAACCGCTGGCCAAGACCTTCCGCATCCGCTACCGCATTGACGGCGTGTTGCAGGAAATCAAGGGCCCGCCCAAACGTCTGCAGTCGTCCATTATCGCGCGTCTTAAGATCCAGTCGGAGATGAGCATTTCGGAGCACCGCATTCCCCAGGACGGCCGCATCCAGGCGAACGTGGGCGCCAAGACGGTGGATTTGCGTGTGTCCTGCCTGCCCACCAACCACGGCGAAAGCATCGTCATGCGTATTTTGGACAAGGAAGGCCTGCGGCTCGGGTTGCCGGAACTCGGCTTCATGACCGACGACCAGCAGACCTTCGAAAAGTTGATCTCGCTGCCCGACGGCATCCTGCTGGTGACCGGGCCGACCGGTTCCGGTAAAACCACCACGCTGTATTCCTGCCTGCACTTCATCAACCGGCCGGACCGCAAAATCATCACCGTGGAAGACCCGGTGGAATACGTGCTGGCCGGCATCAACCAGGTGCAAGTCAACGAAGTGGTGGGCCTGAGTTTCGCACGCGCCCTGCGCGCCATCCTCCGCCAGTCGCCGAACGTGGTGATGCTGGGGGAAATTCGCGACCTGGAAACCGCCACCATTGCCATCAATGCCTCGCTTACCGGCCATCTGGTATTCTCCACGCTCCACACCAACGACGCTCCCGGAGCGGTGACCCGGCTCATTGACATGGGGGTGAAGCCCTTTTTGGTGGCTTCTTCCACGCGCGCGCTCATGGCCCAGCGCCTGGTGCGGAAAATTTGCAAGCAGTGCGGCGAGCCTTACCAGCCTCCCGAGACGGAGGTGCGGCTGCTGAACCTGACGCCCGAACAGCTCGCGGATGCCAAGTTCAAGAAGGGCAAGGGCTGCAGCAATTGCGGCGGTTCCGGCTGCCGCGGCCGGTTTGGCGTGTTTGAGATTTTTGTCATCGATGACGAATCGCGGAAATTGATTTACGACAAGGTCCCCTCCTCCGTGCTCCGGGCCCGGGCCCGCCAGGCCGGCATGCGCACCCTGCGCGAAGACGGTATCCGCAAGGTGCTGGCCGGGCTGACCACCATCGACGAGGTCATCCGCTCCACAGTGGGTGACGAGGAATAATTTTTGAAACCGATTTAAGTTAGAAAGAGTATCGCGCATGTCCTATCAAATGTCCGATTTGTTGCAGTTGGTGGTGTCCGAAGGTTCCTCCGACCTGCATATCCGCGTCGGTGTGCCGCCCGTCATCCGCGTGCATGGCATCCTCCACCGGGTGGAGGGCCCCTCTCTCTCCCCGGATGACACCGAGGAGTTGATGCGCAGCATCACCTCCGACGACCACATCCAGCACGTCCGAGAGGCAGGCGGGGCGGACTTTGGTTTCGCTTTCGGCGATGCTGCGCGGTTCCGGGTGAGCGTGTTCAAGGAAAAGGGCAACTTTGCCATGGTGTTGCGGCAGATTCCCAGCAAGCTGCTCACCTTTGAGCAGATCGGCCTGCCCGCCTCAGTGCGCGAACTGCTCTACAAACCGCGCGGTCTGGTTCTGGTTACCGGCCCCACGGGTTCCGGCAAGACCACCACACTCGCCTCGATGCTCAATATCATCAACGAGGAACGCGAGGAGGTTCACCTCATCACCATTGAGGACCCCATCGAATACTACCACAAGCACAAGAAGGGGCTTGTCACCCAGCGCGAAGTGCATGTGGACGTGCCCAACTTCGCCGAGGCGCTGCGCCGCGCACTCCGCCAGGACCCGGACGTGATTCTGGTCGGCGAAATGCGCGATCTGGAAACGATTGAGGCCGCCGTGACCGCCGCGGAAACCGGGCACTTGGTGTTTGGCACCCTGCACACCACCGGCGCGGCCAAGACGATTGACCGCTTGGTGAATGCGTTTCCGGTGAACCAGCAGGAAACCATCCGCATCCAGCTTTCCACCGTGTTGCAGGCGGTGATTTCGCAGTTGCTCATCCCGCGGGTGGACAAACCCGGCCGGGTGGCCGTGTTTGAGGTGATGGTCAACACGCCGTCCGTGGCGGCGCTCATCCGCGACAACAAGACCTTCCGGCTCAACTCCGACATCCAGACCGGCGCAAAATTTGGCATGGTGACGCTCGACGGGTTCCTGCTGGAAAAATATGCCGCCGGCATGATCGCCCGCGAAGAAGTCATCACCAAGGCCCAGGACCCGGTGACCATCCAGCAAAAACTGCAGGAACTGGAACTGGCCATGGCCGTGGGGGAAAAATCCGGGGTTCAGGTGGAGGGAAAGAAATAGCCCATGTCCGACGCCGCTAACAATCCGTTGCTGATGCTGGTCCGCGAGAACGGACTGATTGACGATTTGCAGTTGGAAGAAGTGATTGCCGAGCAGGGCCGTTCTGGCAAGTCCGTGGCCCAGATTTTGGCCGACCTCGGGTTGGTGGATATCGAGACCCAATTGCAGGTCGTGGCCGATCACCTGGGCACCAAGGTGGTGATCCTGGGCGATACCCTGCCCGAGGAAGTGGTCAAGGCTATTCCGGCCAATGCCGCCCGCGATTACCAGTGCCTTCCGGTGGCCTTGAACGACAACCGGCTGCAACTGGCCCTCGTGGATCCGCTGACCCCCAGCCACCTCGACGAACTCACGTTCATCATCCGCCGTGAATTCCAAATTGTGGTGGCCGACCCCGTCCAAATTGCCCGGCTCATTGAAAAGTATTATACCGCTGAAGCTGGCAGCACCATGGACGTTTTGCAGGGCTTGGGCGACGACCCCAATCTTGGCCAGAACGTGGATGTGGAGGACGAGGCTGAACTGACCGACCTCGCCAACGAGGTGCCGATTGTCCGCTTTGTCAACCTGGTGCTCTCGCAGGCGGTGCAAGACCGGGCGAGCGACATTCACTTTGAGCCGTTCGAGGACGAGTTCAAAATCCGTTACCGCGTGGACGGGGCGCTCTATGAAATGGCGCCGCCGCCCAAGCATCTGGCCTTGCCGGTGATTTCGCGTCTCAAGGTCATGTCCAACCTGAACATTTCCGAACGCCGCCTGCCGCAGGACGGACGCATGACCATTCCCGTGGGCAAGCGTATGATTGACCTGCGCGTGTCCACCTTGCCCACGCAGTTTGGCGAGTCCATTGTGCTGCGCGTGCTCGACCGTTCCGCGGTGAACCTGGAAATCGAATCGCTGGGCTTTCCGAAGGATGTATATGACTACGTAACCGAGGTCATCCAGCGGCCCAACGGCATTTTCGTGGTTACCGGCCCCACTGGTTGTGGCAAGACTACTACCTTGTATTCCTGCCTGCGCCGGGTGAATACCATTGATTCCAAGCTGCTGACGGCTGAAGACCCGGTTGAATTTGATATCGAAGGCATCATGCAGGTGGCCATTAATGAAGGGGTGGGCATGACCTTCAGCAAGGCGCTCCGCTCTTTTCTGCGTCAGGACCCGGACATCATCATGGTCGGGGAAATGCGCGACTTGGAAACCGCCCAAATTTCCATCCAGGCCTCGCTGACCGGTCACTTGGTGCTCAGCACCTTGCACACCAATGACTCCCCTGGGGCCGTGACCCGTCTGGTGGACATGGGGGTCGAGCCTTTCTTGATTTCTTCCACCCTGGTGGCCGTGCTCGGCCAACGTCTGGTGCGGCGGATCTGCAAAGACTGCCGGTCGCCGTTTGAACCCACGGAGACGCAACTGGCATTGCTGAATCTCTCGCCCCATGATTTGGGCGATAAGGTATTCTATTACGGCCGAGGCTGTTCCACCTGCCACGACACTGGTTACAAGGGCCGGAAGGGCATTTATGAGCTCCTGGCCATGAGTGATCCCATCCGGACGCTGATCAATGACCGCGCACCCACGCTGGTGTTGCGGCAGAAAGCCGTGGAGTTGGGCATGGTGACCTTGCGGGAGGACGGCTTGCGCAGCATCTTCGATGGTGCTACTACTATAGAAGAAGTCGTCAAATATACGTAAGCGAAAGGACCCGCTATGCCGAAATTTAGTTACGTCGCCATGGATTCGAGGGGCAAGGAAACCAAAGGCACCCTCGAAGTCGCCAGCCAGAATGAAGCCATCGGGCGGGTCAAGGACATGGGGCTCTTTCCCACCAAAATTGTCGAACTCGACAAGGAAAAGCCCGAAAAGAAAGGCAAAGCCGCCGGCAAACCTGCCGCCAAGGGCAAGACCGCCAAGGGCAAGAAAAAGGGGGTGGACATCAACATCAACATTCCCTTCCTTAGCGGTCGCGTAAATTCCAAAGTCCTCTGCACCTTTACCCGGCAGTTGGCCACCCTGGTGGATGCCGGTCTGCCCCTGCTCCGCGGTTTGCGCGTGCTGGAAAAGCAGGAAAAGAACAAGACGCTCAAGGACATCATTGGCAAGCTTTCCATCTCCATTGAGGGCGGCAGCACCTTCTCCGAAGGTCTGGCCCAGCATCCCAAGGTGTTTAACAAGCTGTTCGTCAACATGGTGAAGGCCGGCGAACTGGGTGGTGTGCTCGAAGTAGTGCTCAACCGGTTGGCGCAGTTCATGGAAAAAGCCCAGAAGATCAAGGGCAAGGTCAAGTCCGCCATGTTCTACCCCATCGCGGTGATGGTGGTGGCTGTGGCCATCGTGGGAGTGCTCATGGTGTACGTGATTCCCAAGTTCAAGGAAGTATTCTCCGGCTTGCTCGATGGCGCCCAGATGCCCTCCTTCACCCTGCTGGTGCTGAGCATCAGCGATACCATCAAGAACCATTTCCTGATCACCGTGGCTGGCGTGGTTGTGTTTGTGGTCCTCTTCCAGATCTTCATCCGCCTCAAGTTTGGCCGGCGGCTTTGGGACAAGTTCAAACTCAAGGTGCCCGCCCTCGGGCCGGTCATCAGCAAGATTGCCATTGGCCGTTTCACCCGTACCTTGGGCACCCTGGTGAGCAGCGGCGTGCCGATTTTACAGGCCTTGCAGATTGTGAAGGAAACCACCGGCAACGTGATCATTTCCCACGCCATTAACGGCGTTCATGAAAGCGTGAAGCAGGGCGAAACCATTACCGCCCCGCTGGAATCCTCCGGCGTTTTCCCGCCCATGGTCATCAGCATGGTGGACGTCGGCGAACAAACCGGCGCCCTGCCTGAAATGTTGCTCAAGATAGCGGATAACTATGACGAAGAGGTGGACAACGCCGTCTCCGCCATGACCTCCCTGTTGGAGCCGATTATGATCGTGTTCCTCGGATTGATCGTGGGGAGCATCGTCATCGCCATGTTCCTCCCGCTCGTGGCACTGATCAATGGCGTCGGCGACCCGGCCGGCAAGGGCGGCGGCGATTAGGCCCGAGGTTCGGGCGTTTAGCTTGTGTTTTCACGGCCCGGCATTGCGCCGGGCCGTTTGGTTTTGCGGGTAGCGGCTACAACCTCAGACCGGCTTCAATTCGTCCCCCAATTCGGTCCTTGCAAGTCATACACCAACAAATACACGAGCGCCGCACTCAAGAGGAGCAGGCTCACTCCTCCCCCCACGCTGGCACAAATCCGCCCCGCCAGCAGATAACCGCTCGCGGGATTCCATTCCTCCTGCCGCCGGCACACCCGCCGGTACTGCCACAGCGCCAGCAGCGCAGCCGGCAGGCCGAACACCGGGATCAAGCCAAATAGCCCCAAAGTAAAGCAGCGCAGGGAAGCTTGGAGCAATCCGGCCCGGCTTGATGCCGTCGGCTTCATGGCGAAACGAAGGGTGGTGCGTTTGTGGCTGCGAGACTTCCTGCCGCCTGGGTCTGTTTTTTTTCCACCAGTTTCAGCTCCTGATGCAGCCAGTTGAGTGTGGTCACATTCGCGGCGGACAGCAGCAACAGCAGTCCCAACACGATCATGACCACCAGTACCGCCACCATTCCTGATTGCGATTGGCGGCAGGCGGAAGCGTGGTTGAGTCGGATCTTCATGGCTGGTTTGTGGTTCCGGCCGAGGCCTCAAAGGTGAAGCGCGGGCGCATTTTGGTTTTGGCTTTCCCCGGTTGCAACTCCAATTCCCAGCGCCAGGCGGAAATCCCGGGACGCGGGTCCGCCCGCATTAGGGAATTCTTTATTCGCGCCAACACCCGCACCCGCGGGGCAGCGCGGCCAGCCTGGCGGTGTAGTTCGCCTTCCTGCAGATCGTAGAGAATCTCTCCGTGTTTTACGGGGATGTGCAGGAGCGTCACCTGGTCCGCCGGGTGTTCCTCTCGGATGGGGCCCGTGGCCGTGCGCACATCCGCCCGCCAGCGTTCCCCAGCGTGCAAGGCCTGGACGATGTCGTCGGCGTTGCGGCGGAGGTCGCGGTGGGCATCCCAGCTCTTGAACAAGACCATCATGCCCACCCCCAGCACCACGGACACCGCGCCCAGGTACACCAGACACTCGAGCAGCGAAAAACCATGCCGGGGCGCCGGCCGGGAAATGGAGGTCCAGCGGAGTTTCATTTCAAAGTTCCCTCCCGCACGACCGGGCCAATACCCTGCCGTTTGGCGGCCTGCCATTCCAGGCGTAGATGATTGCCGGTGCGGGTCAGCTCAAACTTGCCCGGCGGCAGGTTGCCGGCCGCGCCGGCGGTGACCGGGTAATTCGTGATGCCTTCGGGAAACGCCCGCCCCGCGCCGGCCACCAGGAGCTCCAGTTCGCCGTCCACAATTTCCACCGCCACCGCGCGCTGATAGGTGCTGCGCAGCACCCGGCCCTCCCGCACATACGAGTAACCCAGCGGCAACACGGCGATGGTTAGGATCGCCATGGCAATCACCAGCTCGGTCATCAACAGGCCGCGCTGGGCCCGCCGGCGGAATCGTGATGGGGCAAGGGCGGTTACCATAACACTCCCGCGTTGATGATGGAAATCAGGGCCGCAAAAATGCCGATGCAGACCAGGGCCACCATGGTGCCGTTGAACAAAACCAGGGCGCTGGTCACTGCATGGGCGGCCGCCTGCTCCTGCTGAAACGCCCGGGCGTCCAGCGCCTCGTGCCAGCCCGTAAGCGCCTTCACGAAACCGCCGTGCGCATGTACCGCATTGGCCAGCCGCCAGCGGAATTCGCCCCGGTCATCCAGTGCCGCCAGCGCCTCCGGAAGTAGCGTTCCTTGGGCGAGGGCGGCGGCGGCCCGTCGGCTGCGCCGCTGAAAAATCTCGTTGGCCGCGCACTTTCCGGCCAGTTCCAGAGCCCCGGCTTCCGGCACGCCGCCATCGAGCAACACCGCCAGCAGGGCCGAAAAATTGCGCTGCATCCGCTTCCGTTTCCACGGCACGTGCCACGCCACCCAGTCCGTCACCGGCATGGTGGTAGATTTGAAGCACCGCCCGATGTACGGCCCGCCAATGTAAAGCGCCGCCGCCCCGAGCAACCCCGCAAATATCGTCAGTTGCCCCAGCATCAGCCATCCCCAGATTTGGTTTACCCATTGGAACAGGGGCGTGGGGGCCACGTCCATCCCCGCCAGCGTTTCCTTGAAACGGGGCAGGATTTGCACGGCCACCACGGCGAGCACCAACAGGATGGCGGGCGACAGGATGAACGCCAGCACCACCAGATAGCTTGTCGCCCCCCGGACGCTGGATTGGGCGTCATTCAACAATTGGCGGCAGGCCGGCAGCACCCGACGCAGGTCGCCCAGTTCTTCGCCGGCCAGTAACATATTGTTGAGTTGGGACGGCAAAAAATGCGGTACCTTCTGCAAAGCCGGCCCCAGCCGCCAGCCATCCTCCAGATACGCGGCCAGCAAATAAAAGTTCATTCCCAGCATGCGATCCCGGCTGTGCGCCAGTTCCACCAGCGTGGGCTCCACCGGGCGGCCCTGTTTTAAAATCAATTCCAGTAGATCCACAAACAAGCGGGCCCGTTCCTGCCGGCGCAGCGGCAGCGCCAGCAGAAAATAACCCAGCCATGCCAGCAGCCCGGCGGGCAGCAAAAAAAACAGAGCGTAGCCCAGCAGGTTTAGCAGGACGCCCACCACCTCCCAGCCTGCCGGGCCAGCATTTGCCAGCAAAGAATTGGAGTATTCAGGTGTCATGATCATCTGGTCACTCCCTGTGCTACCGGCCCCCTGAAGGGTCGCCTATCCCGTTCAAGAACGTAATAAATACCAGAAATTCATTGATCAGCAGGCCGCCCTGGCTTAGCACCACCACCGCCAGCAACAGCACCATGAAGGGCAAGGCGGCATACAGCAACACTTCGGCGCGGTGCACCGCCCGGCCCTGGTAGATTTCCGCCGCATATTGAAATCCCGCCGCCAGGTCCTCCCCCGCGCTCGAAACCAACCAGACAAACAGAGGCGGAAACATCCGGCTCCCGGCCGCCACGGCCGAAAATTTCGCCACCCCCGCCGCCAGATTGCGCGACCATCCCCCCAGTTCCCGCCGGATTTTCGCGTTTGGCTCCAGTCGCTCTAGCAGGCCCACTGCTTCCGGCAGGGACAGACCGCCTTTCAGCAGCAGTCCCAGCGTGGCGCTGGCATGCGCGAGGCTCGCCTCCCGGAACGCCGGCAGTTGCCAGCGCGCCTGTTGCCGCCACCCCGGGAGCCAGAGCAGCAACCCGGCGGCTACACACAACAGGCCCAGCAGTGTGGGAAAGATCCAGAGATTTTCCATCAATGGCTGGGTGGCCCGGGTGAAGGCCGGCAGTTGGGCTTGATCAATCCAGCCGCCAAAGGTCAGCCCGAAGGTCTTCGTTAACAACCGGCCCCACATCTCATAAAACAACAGCGACACCCCAAAGGCCGCAAACAGCACGATGACCGGGTATACCATCAGTCCTTGGAGCCGCGTCCAGAGGTTGTGTTGCCGCTGGTAATAATCGGCCAGTAGGTTCAGCACTCCGGGCATGTCGTTGCCCTTCGCTCCCACAAGTAACAGCCGTTGGTACAGCTCGGGCAGTTGCCGGTCCGCCAGCGCCTTTTCCAGCGGGGTGCCCATTGCCAGGTCGGCCCCGAGCTTTTCCAGTTCGGTTCGCAAGGGCCCGCGGCGCAGATCCTGGCACAGCCGGCGGAGTGCGCCCTCCAAGGGAATGCCATCCCGCAACATCGCCGCCAGTTGCTGGTTCAAAAAGGCAAATTCATCCTGTTTCATAAGCCAAAAATCCGCCGGTATTCCGCCTCGTTCGTGCCGCCCGCCTGCACCAGCAATCGCGCCGATTCCTCCAGCGACCGCTGCGGCAGCACCTCGTGCAATTCGTGATTCCGGATTTGCGCCCGCAGCCGGTCGTCAGCCCGCAGCCACTCCACCAGCGGCACCCGGCCGCTGTAACCGGTCTGTAGACAGGGGCCGCACCCGGCGCCCCCGCAAGCCGCGCAAACCTGGCGCATCAGCCGCTGGTTGAGCACCAGCTCCAGCGCCGCGGCAATTGCCGAGCGGTCCGGACACAGCACCTGCAAGCGTTCCAGCACGCCCCGGCAGGAACCGGCGTGCAGGGTGGCAATCACCAGATGTCCTGTGAGCGCCGCGCGCAGGGCAATGGTCGCCGTTTCCTCGTCCCGGACCTCCCCGATTACCAGCACTTGCGGATCCTGACGCAACAGATGCCGCGCCGCCTTGGCAAAATCCAGACCCCGCGCTTCGCACACCTCTGTCTGCATGACGCCGGGGATGATTTGTTCCGCCGGGTCCTCCACCGTGATAATATGCCGCCCGCCGCTCTCTGCCAAATGGCGCAGGCATGAGTAAATGGTGGTCGTTTTGCCGCTCCCGGCCGGACCGGTGAGCAGCAACAGCCCGGCGGATTGCCGCAAAAACCATTTCAATTCCGCCACCGCCGGTGCCGGAAACGCGAGTTCCTCCAACTCCCGCACGCTCCCGGGAGCAAACAGCCGGAGCACTATTTTTTCGCCCGTTACCGTGGGATATGTGGCCACCCGGAGGTCGCTGGCGGCATCCAGCGCGCTGCGGTCAATCCTTCCGTCCTGCGGCAGGGAATCCTGGTAGGTCTTCAGCCGGGCCAGATATTTGATGCGCCCAAACACCCGCTCCGCCACCGCCGGCGGCAGGGTCGAATGCGGCACTAGCAAACCATCCAGGCGAAAGGCAATCTCCGCCCCGGCGCCGCGCATTTGCAGGTGGATGTCGCTGGCTCCCGCCTGCCGCGCCTGGCGCGCCAGGTTTTCCAGGATTTCCGGCGCCGCCGCTTCCAGGAGGGTTCCGGCCGGCAGAATGGTTTGTTGATTCGCGTTGGCCATAAGACAGGGGCTTCAGTTTTGCTCTGTTTCCGCAATCAGAGAGTGCAGGCCGTGCTCGTCCCGCATGAGCCGGTTCAAGTGGCATTTGAGCTGGGCCAGTTGCGCCTGGAAATGCCGGTCGGGCTTCTCCCACAGGAACTGGCTGGCCGTCTTTACGGGCTGGGAGTTCCGGCCCCACGCCCCCAGGCTGACAACCAGCGCCGCAAAGGCCACACTGCTGGCCCAGGCCAGCCGGGGCAGCCAGGATTCTGTGTCGGCTAGTGGTGTCGCCGCACTTCGGTCAATGTGCCGCCGCACTCTTCCGGGAAATTCCTCCCAATACGCCGCCGGCCGCTCCGGCACCGGAACGCCCTGCAACTTCGCATTGAGCTCGCCATCATTCATGCGCGGGTTTGTCTCCGGTCAGCCATTGTTTGAGTTTCCGTCGGGCCATGTACACCCGCCACGAAACCGTGGTTTCCGAGCATCCCAGCAGGTGCGCGGCTTCGGCGTGGTTGTGCCCTTCGTAAACGGTGAGCACGATGGCCGCCCGTTGGGCCGGCGGCAGTCTTAGCAGGGCTTCCTGCACTCGCTGGCAAGTTTCCGCTTCGCCGGAGTTCGCCGCCGGACCGGCTGGAACATCGTTTAGCGTGTCCACATAGCGGGCTTGCAACTGATTCCGTCGCGCCTCGTCGCGCCGCCAGTTCAGGCACACATTCAGGGCAATCCGGTAAAACCATGTCGAAAACTGCGCCGCGCCCCGGAAGCTGCGGATTTGCTCGTAAGCCCGCAGGCACGCCTCCTGGGCTAGGTCCTCGGCATCCGCCAGTGACCCGGTCATCCGGTAGGTCAGCGCGTGAATCATACGTTGATGGTTGCGTACCAGTTGTTCAAATGCGGCCGCATCCCCTTTTTGGCTTTGTCGCACCAGTTCAGCATCGGCGGCCACTTCACAACCTTTGTTTCTTACCCCGTCCGACACCCAATCGCGGGAAATCCTTTGATTTATTTTTTCAAAAGTCCGGTCCGGGGCATCGCCGGCGCCCGCGCTAAGGGTCATGGCGCTCATAAAATCAGGCCATTGGGGGCAAAGGGGTGGTCGAATTGACATGAGGAGGTGAGCGCCCTCGCGAACCGGGGCTGGCTGACCCTGCCAGGAACCCGGATGCCGCCGCTGAAGAAAATCCTGTTGCGGGAAAACAACATAGGGCGATGTGACACCCTTCCACGCTTGGGCGCATCCCGCAACTGCAATGTTATGGTGCAACGCCCCCCAAACCGCTAACCTGCCCCCATAAACCGTGACCAGCCAGTCCACCATCAAAGACCTGCTCCGTTCGCTCGATTTGCGGATTTTAACCGTGCAACGCACTGTTGCCGGCCGCTGGTGGAATTATGAACGCGTGGTCAGCCCGTTCGCCCGGCTCTGGCTCGGGCGTGAAGGCAGTGCCGCTGTCCGGCACCATGGCCAGGTTTTCAAGTTGAAGCGCGGCATGATCCACCTCGTGCCCGCCTTCACCCCGCATGATTGCGTCTGCCCGCGGCAGTTCGACCATTTTCACCTCCATTTCATCTCCCGCGTCCCGGCCGGCATTGACCTGTTTTCCCTGCTGGATTGCGACTGGCAGGTGCCGCATCCCCCCGGGTTTCCCAAGCTGCTCGAACGGCTGGAGAAAATTTATCCCGACCGCAAACTGCCCTGCTTCGACCCTGCCCAGGAAACCTACCGCCGCCTGCCGGCCACCCTGGATCAGCGAGAAGAACCGACTACCCCCGCCGAATGGCTCGAAGCGCAGGCGTTGCTGCGGCTCTTGCTCACTCCGTTCCTGGCCTCCGCCCGGTGGCACGAGGGCATGCACGCCCAGGTGGCCCAACGCTTCATCGCCGTGCAGGAACACATCCACCGGCACATGGACCGCCCCATCATGCTGGCCGACCTCGCCCGGGTGGCCGGACTCCATCCCACCTACTTTTCCGACCAGTTCCAGCGCATTGTCGGTGTGCGACCGCTCGAGTACCTGATGCGCCGTCGCATGGAACGGGCGCAATACCTCCTGCTCGCCTCTCGCGCATCCATCAAGGAAATCGCCATGGAAATCGGCCTGCGCGACCCCGCCTACTTCACCCGTGTCTTTCTCAAATACTGTCAGACCTCCCCTTCCGCCTACCGCTCCGCCCACAACATCTGATCCACCCCAGCCTCCTCATAATCTTAATCTTGCTCATAATCGTAATCGCTCGCGTTTCGCCTCCTCCTCCTCCTCAGCCACAGCTAACTGTGATAAATCCAAGCTTTCTTGCCATTCTCCATTTCGCGAATGTCCGGCTGTTTGCTATTGTTTTGTCGCAGCCCAGACGGAACCACCGCCCGGCGCCCAATTTATTTGTCCTATGAAGTCCAATCCGCCGGTAAACCGGCTAATCGGTGACCTGCCCAAAGTGGGCCTCCGCCCCGCCATTGACGGCCGCCTGCAGGGCGTTCGCGAGTCATTGGAAACCACCACCATGAACCAGGCGAAAAATGTCGCCCGCCTGATTTCCAGCACCTTGCGCCACTCCAACGGCCTCCCGGTGGAATGCGTCATTGCCGATACCTGCATTGGCGGGGTGGCCGAGGCGGCGGCGGCGGCCGAGAAATTCCGGCGCGAAGGCGTGGGCGTTTCTCTCACCGTCACCCCCTGCTGGTGTTACGGGTCCGAGACCATGGACATGGACCCCGTCACGCCCAAGGCCATCTGGGGCTTTAACGGCACTGAACGCCCCGGGGCCGTGTATCTCGCCGCCGTCAACGCCGGCCACACTCAAAAAGGCCTGCCGGCTTTCACCATTTACGGCCGCGACGTGCAGGACATTGGCGACGGCAAAATCCCCGCCGACGTGCGCGAGAAAATCCTCGGCTTCGTCAAGGCCGGGCTGGCCGTGGCCACCATGCGCGGCAAATCCTATCTCTCCATCGGCGGTGTCTCCATGGGCATCGCCGGGTCCATCGTCAATCAGGACCTGTTTGAGGAATATTTCGGCATGCGCGTGGAATGTGTCGACATGACCGAACTCGTTCGCCGCATCGAGGAAAAGATTTTCGACGAGGCGGAGTTTCAGCGCGCCCTGGCCTGGGTGAAGCAAAACTGCCCCGAGGGCCGCGACTATAACGGACGGCCTCGCAGCCGCCAGCGCAAGAACCACGAATGGGAACTGGTGGTGAAATGCGCCATGATTGTGCGCGACCTGATGATCGGCAATCCGCGCCTGCGCCGGCTTGGTTTTGGCGAAGAAGCCCACGGACACAACGCCATTCTGGCCGGCTTCCAGGGCCAGCGGCATTGGACTGACCATTACCCCAACGGTGATTTTCTCGAAGCCATCCTGAATTCCTCCTTCGACTGGAACGGCATCCGCGAACCGCTGCTCGTTGCCACCGAAAATGATTCGCTCAATGGCGTGGGCATGCTGCTCGGTCATCTGCTTACCGACACCGCCCAGATTTTTGCCGACGTGCGGACTTATTGGAGTCCTGACGCGGTCCGCCGCGTCACCGGGCAGACGCTCACCAGCGCCGCCGCCGGCGGCCTGCTGCATCTTATCAATTCCGGCGCCGCCGCACTGGATGGCTGCGGCAAGCAGACCCGCAACGGCCAGCCCGCCATGAAACCGTTCTGGGAAATCACCCCCGCCGAGGCGCAGGCATGTTTGCAAGCCACCACCTGGCCGCCGGCCATTTATGAATACTTCCGCGGCGGCGGCTTTTCCTCCTGTTACGGCACCCGGGCCGACATGCCGGCCACCATGTTCCGGCTCAATATGGTCAAGGGCCTTGGTCCGGCATTGCAAATCGCCGAAGGCCAATTCGTGGATTTGCCCCGCGAAATCTATTCCGTCCTCGAGGAACGCACCAATCCCACGTGGCCGTCGCACTGGTTTGCGCCGCGGCTTGCCGGCGCCGGCGTGTTCCGCGATGTTTATTCGGTGATGAACGCCTGGGGCGCCAACCACGGCGTCATCAGTTGCGGGCACATCGGGGCGGACCTCATCACGTTGGCGGCCATGCTGCGCATCCCGGTGTACATGCACAATGTGGCCGACGAGAAAGTGTTCCGGCCCGGCGCCTGGACGCCCTTCGGCACCGCCGATCTGGAGGGCGCCGATTTCCGCGCCTGCGCCAACTTCGGTCCGCTGTACGGCCGCAACCGGCGGTGATTTGAATTATGCTCAAAGGTATCGCTCCCTGCCTCAGCCCGGAACTGCTCCAGGTGCTCGCCGCCATGGGGCACGGCGATGAACTCGTGCTCGCCGACGCGCATTTTCCCGGCCACACGCTCAATTCGCGCGTGCTGCGGGCCGACGGTCTGCGCATTCCCACACTGCTGGACGGCATCCTGCCGTTGTGGGAACTGGACACCTACGACCCTCCGCTGGTGATGATGGCCCCCAGCGTCGGCGACGCCCTGGACCCTGCCGTGGAAGCCGGTTATCTAGCGGTCATCCGCCGCCACGCCCCGCAGGCGCCCGTGCCGCAACGGATCGAACGCTTCGCCTTCTACGAGCGTGCCCGCGACGCCTTTGCCGTGGTGCTGACCGGTGAAACCGCCAAGTACGGCAATCTTATTCTGAAAAAAGGAGTTATTGGACAACCGACGCCCCAAACCTGATTGCCGGCCAAATCCCACACCGTTCGTCACCCAACCCACCACCAACCGTCAAAACAATATGAGCGCTCCCAGCAAAGGCATGTTTGTCACCCCCGACGGCAAGAATGTGATCGTCACCTTCCTCCTGGTCAGTTCGTTGTTCCTGCTTTGGGGGTTTTGCAACGGGATGATTGACGTGATGGACAAACATTTTCAGCAGGAGTTGCATTTGACCCTGGCGCAATCTGCCTGGGTACAGTTTGCTCACTACCTGGGCTACTTTTTGATGGCCCTGCCGGCCGGCTGGCTGGCCACCAAATTGGGGTACCGGGGCGGCATCATTACCGGCCTTTTGATGGTGGCGGTAGGGGGATTCTGGTTTATTCCAGCGACGAAGATTGCGGCTTTTTGGGCATTTCTGTTAGGGGTATGCTTGGTGGCGGCGGGGCTGACGTTTCTGGAAACCATTGCCAATCCCTATACCACGGTACTGGGGGATCCGCAGTATGGCGCTACCCGCATCAACCTGGCCCAATCCTGCAACGGCGTAGGCTGGATTTTTGGGCCCATCGCAGGCGGGATGTTTTTTTATTCCAAGGATGCCGCCGGCAACAGTACCGGCAGCCAGACGCTGTGGATTCCTTACGCCGCCGTGGCGGTGGTAGTGGTCATTCTCGCGGTAATCTTCTTCTTCGCCAACGTGCCCGACATTAAGACGCGGGATGATTATCATCTGGATGATACCGCTGCCGCCGGCTCCCATTCCATCTGGAGCCATCCACATTTCGTGATGGCGGTGGTGGCGCAATTTTTTTATGTGGCCGCGCAGGCGGGCATCTTCAGCTTTTTCATCAACTACATGACCTCGCAGGTGCCCGCCATCCCGGCGGGTTGGGGTTCCGGGCTGCTGAAAAGCTGGTTTGAACCGGGCGCCGCCGGGGCGTTGCACATCAGCGACCAGGGCGCGGCCACCCTGGCTTCGGTTGGATTCATTTGTTTCCTGTTGGGCCGGGTTTCCGGTGCGCTGCTGCTCAAACAGTATGCCGCGCACAAGGTGCTGGGCTGGTACGGGCTGTTGAACGTGATGGTGTGCCTGCTGGTGTTTTGCAAACTGGGCTGGCTCTCGGTGGCTTGCGTGTTTCTGAGCTATTTCTTCATGTCCATCATGTTCCCCACCATTTTTGCCCTGGGAATTTTTGGCCTGGGAGCGCGGGCCAAGAAGGCCTCGGGTTTCATTGTCATGGCCATCATGGGCGGGGCCATTCTGCCCAAACTCATGGGTGCGGTCGCGGACCATTCGGACATTTCGCGCGGTTTCATTGTGCCGCTGTTTTGTTTTGCGATTGTTGCATGTTACGGGTTTTACTGGACGAAACTGAGCAAAGCCGAAGGCCTGCGCGGTTTGCCAACCTCCGGCGGCCATTGATTCGGCGGGGAATTGTTTATGCCCCGAATAATCGGGCCGGTTGGCGCGTCTCAAACTGACGCTTTTGGGAATGGCGCCGGGAACTGCCCGCCGCCGTTGGGCACTGATGCAGTGACCATTTTTTGAAAACAATCTGGTAATATGAAATTGAAATACCCGCTCGTCTGCGGCCTGCTGCTGGCCTGCGCCGTATGGCCTTCTGCCCGGGCCGACACGGTGGAATTATCCACGCTGGACCTCAAGCAAATGACCTCCGGTTGGAGCAATGCCAAAAAGGACGAGGCCATCGCGGGCGGCCCGTTGAGCATTCACGGGGTCAAGTTCGCCTCCGGCATCGGCACTCACGCCATCAGCCGTATGCGGGTGGATGTGGGCGGGCAGGCCAAACAGTTCACCGCGCAGGTGGGCGTGAATGACAGCGCCGGCACCCAGGGCAGCATGGAGTTTCAGGTCTGGGGCGATGGCCGCGAGCTGTGGCACAGCGGCGTGCTCAAGGGTGGGGATGCTGCCCAGCCTGTGACGGAGGATTTAACCGGAGTCAAAATCATGGAACTGCGTGTGACCGACGGCGGCGATGGTGAGGGCAACGACCACGCCGACTGGGCCGAGGCCCGGGTGGAGATGAATCCTGGCGCGCCGGCGCCCGTGGCTCTGCCGCCTTACGAAATCATCAGCCTCAAAACTAAAACGTTCGTCGTGAATTTCCAGGTGGGCGATGATGGTCGGTTGTATCAACGTCCGCTCGGTGGTGTGGCTGACGGCAAGCTCAAACGCGACGAGGAATTTTATCCGCAGGCCGGCGACGGCTACGTGTGGGAGCCCGCCCTGCAAGTGGTCCATGCTGATGGCAATACCAGCACCGCGCTCATGTTTGCTGGCGTCACCCGCACCAACGAAGCACCCGGCCGCGAGGTGACGCGCATTGCGTTGCGCGACCCGGCTTATCCCTTCACCGCCACGCTCTGCTTCCGCGCATATTACGACCGCGACCTCATTGAGCAGTGGGTGGAAATTCGGCATCAGGAATCCGGTTCCGTGACACTGCAACGCATGGCTTCCACGTCGTTGCTGTTTGCTCCCATCCATCTCTACCTCACCCATTTTTTTGGTGACTGGGCCGATGAAATGCAGCCCTTCACCGAACTCATCACTCCGGGCACCAAGGTGCTCGATTCCAAACTCGGCGTCCGCGCCGACCAGTTTCGCAATCCGTCGTTTCTGCTGTCGCTCGGCGCCCCCGCCACTGAAACGCAGGGGCAAGTGCTGGCCGGTTCGCTGGAATGGTCCGGCAGTTTTCAGTGCGCGTTTGATGCCAATGCCACCGGCGTGCATGCGCTCGTGGGCGTGAATCCCTTTGCCTCCGCCTATCATCTGGAGCCGAATCAGACCTTCACGCCGCCCAAGATGATCTGGGTGTGGAGCGCCAATGGCCTGGGCGAACTGAGCCGCAAATTCCACGCCTGGGCGCGCGACTTCGGCTTGCGCGACGGCCATCAAACCCGCGCCGTGTTGCTGAACAACTGGGAGGCCACCGGGTTTGATTTCGACTTCAACCGCATCGTCGGCCTGTACGATCCCGCCAAAAAAATCGGCACCGAGCTGTTCCTGCTGGATGATGGCTGGTTCGGCAACAAGTATCCGCGCGTGAACGACCAGGCCGGGCTTGGCGACTGGCAGCCCAACCGGTCCCGCCTGCCGGACGGCCTGGCGCCGCTCGCCACCGAGGCCGAAAAACGCGGTCTGCGTTTCGGCATCTGGATCGAGCCGGAAATGGTGAATCCCAAGAGCGAGCTTTTTGAAAAACACCCGGACTGGGTAATCCGCCAGCCTAAACGCGAATTGGAACTTCAGCGCAACCAGATGGTGCTCGACCTGACGCGGCCCGAAGTGCAGCAGTTCGAGTGGCAGACTATTCATGACATCCTGAGCGTGCCCGGCATCAGCTATGCAAAATGGGATTGCAACCGGTATCTCACCCAGCCGGGTTCATCCTATCTGGCCCCGGACCGGCAGTCGCATCTGTGGATTGACTATGTGAACGCGCTGTATGCCCTGATGGACAAAACCGCCACGGCATTTCCGCACACCGAACTCATGCTGTGCTCCGGCGGTGGCGGCCGGGTGGATTATGGCGCGCTGAAATACTTCCACGAATTTTGGCCCAGCGATAACACTGATCCGGTGCGCCGCGTGAAGATGCAATGGAATTATTCGTATTTCTTCCCGCCGCTCGCCATCGCCAGTCATGTGACTCATTGGGGCCACCGGCCGATGCACTTTGCGTGCAGTGTGGCCATGAGCGCACGGTTCGGCATGGACCTGGATCTCACCAAGCTGTCGGCGGAGGACCAGTCCGTGTGCGCCGGGGCCATCAGCGCATATAAAAGCATTCGCGACGTGACGCAACTCGGCGATTTGTACCGGCTGGAAAATCCGTACGAGGGATTCCGGGGGGCTTTGAATTTTGTGGCGCCGGATCGCACCCGGGCGGTGGTCTTTGTGTTCCAGTTGCAGGATGGCGCGAATCTGGTGGTGCGCCCGCAGGGATTAAATCCGGAGGCCCATTATCAAATTCACGAACTGAATCCGGCGCCGGGTCGGGCGGTCCTGGCGGCAGAAGGAGCCACCCACACCGGCGCGGAACTCATGCGCGATGGCTTCCTGCCTTCCTGCACGAAAGCGTTGGAGGCCAGCGTCGTTGAGTTGCGCCCGCAGTAATTGCATTCCGGATCAAGGTCTGTTTTGCTAAACATTCTTAAATATGAAAAAACATTGGTTGGTTTTGGCGACGGGAGTCGCGCTCTCCTCCTGCCCGGTTAAGGCAGCCGACCTGGCGCAATACGTCAATCCGTTCATCGGCACGGTGGTGGGCTCGGGCAATACCTATCCCGGATCGCAGGTGCCGTTTGGCATGATTTCCTGGAGCCCGCAGAGTGGAGACTTCGGATCGAGCCCCGGCGGTTACAGCTACAAAAACGACCAGATCAATGGCTTTGGCCTGGTGCATCTGAGCGGCGCCGGTTGCAACGCTGCGTGCGATCTGCCGTTTATGCCCTGCACCGGCGAGTTGAAGGATTCGCCGGCCACGCATCGCAATGCCTACAGTTCGGCGTTTTTCCACACCAACGAAGTGGCCACGCCCGGCTATTATTCCGTGCTGCTTTCCACGTGGAACATTGCCTTTGAGAACACGGTCACGCCGCGCGCGGGCATCGCGCACATTGATTATCCTGCCACCGGCACGCCGAACCTGATTTTAAATCCCACCGCCGACGGCACGGGTTTGAAGGATGGTCTGATTGCCATTGATCCGGCGCATCGCACCATTTCCGGTTGGGCCAAGAGCGGCAGCTTTTGCGGCATCAATGGCTGCGACTACACCGTGTATTTCGTGGCCAAATTTGACCGCCCGTTCGCGGCCTACGGCACGTGGCAAAAGGATGACCAGCATCCGGGCGCCACGGTGGTGAGCGGTCCCGGACCGGCCAGTTATGTGACGTTTGACACCGCGGCCGGCCGCCGGGTGACCATGAAGGTAGGCATGTCCTTTGTCAGCGCGGCCAACGCCGAACGCAATTTGGACGCGGAAATTCCCGGCTGGGATTTTGCCGCCGTCAAGACCGCTGCCCGCAAGGAGTGGAACCGTTGCCTCGACCGCATCCAGGTTTCCGGTGGCAATGCGGATGACATGGTGGTGTTCTATACCGCGCTGTATCACGCCCTGCTGCTGCCGTCCATTTACGAGGACGTGAACGGTGAATACCGTGGCATGGATGACGCCGTGCATAACGTGAAACCGGGGCATCATTTTCTGGCGACCTTCTCCGGCTGGGATACCTATCGCACGCAGGCGCAGTTGTGGGGGCTGCTGTATCCCGACATGGCCAGCGACTTTTGCTCCTCCTTCCTGGCCATGGCCCGGGAAACGCAGCACAACGGCGGTGGCGGTTTGCCGTTGTGGAGCATGTTCAACGACGAGACGCTCGTGATGGCCGGTTATCCGGCAGACCCCTACATCGCCAGTGCCTATGCCTTTGGCGCCACCAATTTTGACCTCGCGGCGTTGAAGGCTGTGATGGTGGACTCGGGCCTGCACCAACGCTGGTGCGGGCGCAATCTCAATTACACCTGGGAGCGGTTGCCCGAGTATGAACTCTACGGCTATTGCCCGGCAGATGTCATGGGCTCGGCCTGCTCGCGCAACGTGGAGTATTCCGTGGCCGATTTCTCCATCGCCGAAATTTGCCGCCAGACTGGCGATATGGAGAATTACCGCTATTTCCTGAAACGCTCGCAAAACATTTTCAATCTCTTCAATTCCGCGACCGGTTATCTGCAGCAGAAAAAGCGCGATGGCAGTTGGGTCGAGCCCTTCGACCGTTTTTCCGGCGACGGTTTCATGGAAGGCAATTCGGCGCAGTACACCTGGACCATCCCGCATAGTCTGAACAAGCTGATCAGTCTGGCTGGCGGCAAGGACAAGGTGGAGGCGCGGATTGACGAACTGACCGCCCAACTCGCGCAAGGCTACGATTACCAGAGCAAGCACTACGAGGCGGGCAATGAGCCGTGCTTCGGCATCATGCCGGTGTACAACTGGCTGCAAAAGCCCTGGAAGGCACAGGCCAAGTTCCGCACCGTGATGGAGACGCAGTTCCGCAACACGCCCGACGGTATTCCCGGCGATGACGACAGCGGCGCGATGTCCGCGTGGTTCATCTTCGGCGCATTGGGAATGTATCCCGAAATTCCGGGCGTGGGCGGAGTCACAGTGTTGAGCCCGTTGTTTCCCCAGGCGGTGCTGCATCTGCCAAACGGCAAAACGGTCACCATCAACGCGCAGAATGCCGCGCGCGAAGCGAAGTACATCCAGAGCATGAAAATCAACGGCGCGCCCAATTCCAAACTGTGGCTGCCGGTGGCCACTTTGCAGGCGGGAGCGGCGCTGGATTTCACCATGGGTGCCGCGCCTAACCCCGAATGGGGCGCCGCAGCGGCCGATGCGCCGCCGTCCTTCGAGCCGGTCAACTGAAGTATCGTGATGCGGTGGCTTGGCAAATTAGCGGTGGTGGCGCTCGCTGTGGCTAGTCTGGCATCGGGATGTCTCCGGGCGGCAGACTCCTGGTCGCTGACTTCGCCTGATGGCCAGTGCGAGATTCGGGTGACACTCAATGCTGCCGGCCATCTGACCTACCAGGTTTCCCGGGCCGGCAAAACCGCGCTCCGGCCGGCGCCGCTCGGGTTACGTTGCAACGACCAGGAATTCACCGGCGGTTTGCGGCTGGAACAGGCGGCAGCCGCAACCGCGCGGCCGGAACGCTATGAACTGCTGGCCGGCCCCGTGCCGCACGTGAACCACGAATTGAATCTCCGGCAGCTCAAATTTCGCAACTTGGCCGGCGCCCCGCTCGTGGTGGAACTGGCTGCGGCCAACGAAGGCGTGGCCTTCCGGTACGTTTTCCCGGATACCAATGCCGCCGGGCGCATTGTGGAATCCGAGCAAACCGGCTTTGCCCTGCCGCCGGATGCGTCCGGCTGGTTGCAGCCGTTTCATGCCGCCGGACCGTACACGCCGGCGTATGAGGATTTCTATTTTTTCGTGACGCCCGGTACCCCGCCGCCGGATTCCCGGGCGCGAGCGATTGGCTGGGCCTTTCCCGCGTTGTTCCAGGTGCCGCAAGCCGATGCCTGGGTGCTGCTCACCGAGTCCGGCACGGATGGCGGCTATTGCGCGTGCCATCTGGGACCGGATTCCGCTGGCGGTTTGTATCACATCGCCTTTCCTGCGGCGGATGAAACCACCCAAGGCTGGACCAACCGCTTTGGCCCCGAGCCGCGGATAACCTCGCCCGCGAGCCTGCCCTGGCGGGTCATCGTGCTGGGGCGTTCGGCAGGTGATATTGCCCTGGCCACGCTGGTCACTGATTTGGCGCCGCCGACACAGGTTGCAGACACTTCCTGGATCAAGCCGGGCCGCGCCTCGTGGATGTGGTGGTCCTATCCCGACGGCCCGGCCACGGCCGCGCGGTTTGATGAATTTACCGATCTGGCCGCCCGGATGGGCTGGGAATATACACTGTTTGATGCGGGCTGGTGGCAGCCGGGCCTCGAAAAAATTTCGCGCTACGCGCAGTTCCGGAACGTGATGCCGCTGGCGTGGCTGCACGCGGCGGACTTTTATGACCCGGCCCGCCGGGCAAAGAAGCTGGATGAAATGGTGGCGGCGGGGATTCGCGGGGTGAAGGTGGATTTCTGGTGCTCGGACCGGCAGGAGGCCATGGCCGCCATGCAGGGGCTCTTTCGTGACGCCGCGGCGCGCAAATTGTTGGTGAACCTGCACGGCTGCACCATTCCGCGCGGCTGGCAGCGGACCTGGCCGAATTTCCTCACCGCCGAAGCCGTGCTCGGTTCGGAGTCATATTTTTATGAGCCGAGCTACACGGAAAAGGCCGCGGAACTGGACACTGTTCTGCCGTTCACGCGCAATGCCGTGGGGCCGATGGATGTCACGCCGGTGGCGTGCTCGCCCAAAAAATACCCCCGCACCACCACGGCGGCGCATCAACTGGCGGCGGCGCTGGTGTTCACTTCCGGGCTGGTGCATTACGCCGATTCGCCGGAATTTTTTGCAACGCTGCCGGCAGCCATGCAGCAGGTGCTGCGCGATGCTCCGGCGCGCTGGGATGAAACCCGGTGGCTCACGGCGGAACCCGGACGCGAAGTGATCTTCGCCCGGCGCGCGGGAAACAGTTGGTTCATCGCCGGATTGAACGGAACGGCCGCGGCCCGGCCGGTGGACTTGGATCTGACGGCGTTCGCGGGCTTTCCGCACCGGGTGGAGATTGTGGATGGCCCCAATGCCCTCATGGAAGTAACCGCCACGAACTTGCCCATAGCCTCGCGCTGGCAGCATGAAATGCCGGCGCGCGGCGGGTTCATTTTGCGGTTGGACAAATAGAACGTAAAATCATCTGCTGCGGTCCAATGTTTGAAATCATGCGCCGCAGCATTCTGCAAGCGCTATGGCGGAGGATTTTTTAGACTGCGAAATATGAAAGCTCCCTGGTGTTATCGCGCAAGCTGGCTGGCCCTGGCTGTCGTGTTATGCGGCGGACGGATGGTTGGCGCCGCTGAGGCCCGGTTTTTTGATCCGGAAACTACCATCTGGTTTGATACACCCGCGAAGAACTTCACGGAGTCCGCGCCGCTGGGCAACGGCCGGCTCGGCGCGATGATGTTTGGCGACGTTGCGGAGGAGCGCATTGTGCTCAACGAAAGTTCGGTGTGGTCGGGTTCGCGCCAGAATGCGGACCGGCCGGAGGCCTACAAGGCGCTGCCGGAAATCCGTCGCCTGCTGCTGGCGGGCAAGAACACCGAGGCCGAGGCGTTAGTGAACGCCAACTTTACCTGTCAGGGGCCCGGTTCCGGCGGTGGCCAGTACGGCTGCTATCAGGTACTCGGCAATTTGCATCTCAGCTTTGCCGGCAACACCAATGCCCCGGTGACCGATTATCGGCGGGAACTGGATTTGAACGACGCCACGGCGCGATTGCACTACGCCCGGGACGGCGTCACCTACCGGCGGGAAATGTTTGTGAGTGCGCCGGACCAGGTAATGGTGTTGCGGTTGACCGCCGACGCCCGCAAGCACATTTCCTTCAGTCTGCGGCTCGACCGCCCCGAACGGTTTGAAACGCACGCCCTCAGTGCCAACGAACTGTTGATGACCGGCCAGTTGGACAATGGCGTGGATGGCAAGGGCTTGAAATACGTGGCGCGCGTGCGGGTCTTGAACCGGGGCGGCGCCGTCATTGCCGATGGCAATACGTTGGTGGTAAATGGCGCGGACGAGGTGGTAGTGCTGATCGGGGCGGGCACGGATTACGTGGGCTTTGCCGGCCGGCAAACACCGGATCCCATGGCCGCCGTGCAAAGTGACCTGGACCATGCGGCTGCGAAATCTTACGCGGCGTTGCACCGGGCGCACGTGGCGGATTTTCAAAAATACTTCCAGCGGGTTTCGCTCTGGTTGCCGCCCGCCGACGTGACCGCCGCCTTCCAGCCCACGCCCCGGCGCCTTGAGCAGGCCAAGCTGGCCGCCGGCGATCCGAATCTCGCCGCGCTGTATTTCAACTTCGGCCGCTATCTCCTGATTTCCTCGTCCCGGCCCGGCGGCTTTCCCGCCAACTTGCAAGGCATCTGGGCGGAGGAAATTCACACCCCGTGGACCGGCGACTGGCATCTCGATGTGAACGTGCAGATGAATTACTGGCCGGCCGAGGTGTGCAATCTGCCGGAACTGGCCCAGCCGCTCTTTGCCCTCATCGCTTCACTGCAAGAGCCCGGCGCGAAAACCGCGCAAGCCTATTACCACGCACGCGGCTGGGTGGCGCACGTCATCACCAACCCGTGGGGTTTTACCTCGCCGGGCGAATCGGCCTCGTGGGGCGCTTCCACCTGCGGCTCGGCGTGGCTGGGCCAGCATTTGTGGGATCACTGGCGGTTCACGCGCGACCGCAACTACCTGGCTTGGGCGTATCCCATTTTGAAAGGCTCGGCGCTGTTTTATTCCGACATGCTCATCGAGGAGCCCAAACATCATTACCTGGTGGTGGCGCCCGCGAACTCGCCGGAAAACCATTTCATCAAGCCGGACGGCCAGCAGGCGGCCATTTCGGCGGGCACCACGATGTACGACCAGATGTTGCGCTACCTGTTCGGCGCGTGCATTGAGGCTTCGCGCATTCTTAACACCGACGCAGATTTCCGGAATGAACTCATCGCCAAGCGCGCGCGGCTGGCGCCCACGCCCATCGGAGCGGACGGGCGTATCATGGAATGGCCGGAGGAATATGCCGAGCCCGACCTGCACCACCGGCACGTCTCGCATTTGTGGGGACTGTACCCCGGCGATGAAATTTCGCCGGCCACCACGCCGACGCTGGCCCAAGCCGCAGTGAAGTCGCTCGACGTGCGGGGTGATGATGGGGTGGGTTGGTCGCTGGCCTACAAGGCGGCGTTGTGGGCGCGGCTAAACGACGGCGACCATGCGTGGAAGCTGGTGCGCCAGGCGATGCAGCCAGCGTACGGCATGGACATCCGTTACGACGGCGGCGGCGGCGTGTATCCAAATTTGTTCGATGCGTGCCCGCCGTTTCAAATTGACGGCAACTTCGGCGTTACTGCCGCCATCGCGGAAATGCTGATGCAAAGCCAGGATGGCACCATCCGGCTATTGCCGGCGCTGCCGGAGGCCTGGCCGGACGGATCGGTGTCGGGGCTGTGCGCGCGGGGCGATTTTGTGGTGGACATCGCGTGGCAACATGGACGGCTGACGCATGCTACGATAACGTCCCGCGCAAGCCAGCCCTGCCGGGTGAGTTATGCGGGCCGGACGGTGGAGTTGAAACTCCAACCCGGACAACACGTGACGCTTGATGGAAATTTGAAGTGAGCTTTGCGTCGCCGCCACGTTCATATGTTACCATAGTGCGGCGGTTTCTCTGCTGGCGGGACACCTCTCAGCCGGAGTTCCGGGCGCCTCCTTTTCGCAGACCCTTCCGGCGAAAACTTTTCCGAAGCAACCCGCTGCGAATTTTTGCGGCGTCTCATCCGGCACTGATGTGAATCAGGCCGATGGAACCGCGTTGGAGGCAAGGTGAGGTGGATAAATTTTGTTCAATATTCTTCACTGAATGGAATTGCAAGATTATGCGCGGGGTTGGCGGTAGAGTAGCGCAGAATCACCGAGGTATCAGGTCGCCCAACCACCATGGCAGCGTTGCTGCCGGTGTCGGGGGCGTTTTGTTCCCGGTGCGATGACAACCGCAACCCGTACCAAACCGAACCCAACAGCAACCAACCGCATCCTAACCCCTATGAAGACCGCGCTACTCTGCGTCGCCGTTACAGGCGCCCTCGCCGCCGGCGCCTCCGCCGCCGACGTGACCTGGCAGGCTCCGCATACCATTACCGGCCCTTCCGACGTGTACAATCTGGGCACCGGAAAAGGCACGTGGGCACCGTACAATTTTGACGCCTTCTCCGGCATTCCTGTGAATGGCGTCTCGTTCAACGCCTTCACCGACATTGCCAACTTTGACAACAGCGGCATCGGGTTTGTGGATGGCGGGGCCTATTTTAATGCGACCACCAGCGATGCGAATTACAACCTGGTGATCCGCTCAGGCGGTTACGGCGGCAGCAATCCCGGCACGCTCAGCCTGAGCGGCCTGACCGCCGGCGACACCTACCTGGTTCAGTTTTGGGTGAACGACGGCCGGAACATCGGGCAGACCCGGTGGGAGACTTTCACCGGCGGGGCCAACACTTCGTCCGGCGTCTATTACGGTTCTGATGGCAGCGGCCTGGGGCAGTATGTCATTGGCACCTTTGTGGCCGATGGCAGCGGCAACCAGTCGTTTACGGTGACGCCCTTTGCGCTCGATCAGAGCAGCATCCAGCTTAATGCGTTTCAGTTGCGGGATGTGACCGGCGTCCCCGAGCCCGCCACGCTGGCGATGCTGGGCGTCGGGCTGGCCGCGATGGGCTGGGCTTTCCGCCGGAAGGCCGTGTAAGAAAATGAGAAGTTTCCATCGTTCCCCGCCCGGGTGGAATGATGGTCTGGCAAGTGGATGGGTGTAGGGGGTGGCAAATCCCGGGCAGTTTCATCATTTCAATTCGTAGCGCAAAATGTTGTACCGTTCATTGTCTCTCCGGCGCCGTCAGGGCCGGTCCTGTGCCGGCGGCTTTACCTTGATCGAACTGCTCGTCGTGGTGGCGATCATTGCCATTCTGGCCGGGCTGCTGTTGCCTGCCCTGAGCAAGGCCAAATTGAAGGCCATGACCGCCGCCTGCCTGAGCAACCAGAAACAACTCTGCATTGCCTGGACCATGTACGTGGACGACAACCAGGGCCGCATCGTCAATTTCGACACCGCCCGCAACGCCACTGGTGACACCCCGTGGCTGTTTGCCACGCCCAATCCCGTTCCCGTCATTCCGCCAGGGTCCTCCCCGGAAGACAAGGACACCCTGTTCCTCCAGCAAGGCTTCAAACAGGGTGCATTGTGGCAATATGCACCCAACGTGGGCGTGCTGCATTGTCCCGCCGATGCGCGGGGCAAGAAGGCCTTCGTGGTCAACCCTGCGGGACCGCCCGGCTCGTTTGCCTACGGCAGCTACGCCGGCGTGGGTGGTTTGAACGGCGCCCTGTATGCTCCCAATACGCCCATCTCCAAACAGTCCGGCATCACCCATCCCAGCGAGCGTTATCTCTGGGTGGAGGAGAACGACCCGCGCGGCGAGAACCGCAGTTCTTGGGTGATGGCGCCGGGCACGGCACCCACGTTCACCGATTCGGCGTTCGTGGATTCCGTGGCGAGCTGGCATGGCGCCACCAGCACTTTTAGTTGGGCCGACGGCCATGCGGAGAGTCATCACTGGCTGGACCCGGCCACCATCAAGTACGCCTTGAGTGACAACCCCAACAAATATTTTGGCGGTGCGGTGGTGCCCAGCTATGCCCAGTCGCCCCGCGACCTGCTTTTTCTTGCCCGGGGTTATGCCACCCAGCAAAACCCGTGACCCTTTGTCTCCTCAACCCCCGAACCCCCCTATGAACATGAAAACCAAAGTCTCCCTTCGCCGTTGCGGCTTCGGTCTGGCCGGGGTCGCGCTCTTGCTTGGCGCGGCCGTCTGCCGGGCTGATTACCAAAGCACCGTGCTGGCTGACAGTCCGCAGGCTTATTATCCGCTCAATCTGGATGCCGATGGCGGCACCGCGGCCACGGATGTGACCGGCAACGGCAACAACGGCACCTATGTGAACATCTACGCCGGCTTCAATAATGCGGTGGGGCCGTCCGCATTCATCACCAATGCTGTCAGCTTCGACGGCCTCTCCACGTATGTGGACCTGAGCGGCGGCGGCAATCCCTCCCTGCTGAATTTCAGCGGCCCCATCACCCTGGAAGCCTGGGTGCAGCCCAGCGCCGGCAACGTGTATGGCAACATCATCGCCAAGGGCTACGACAGCAGCGTGGACTATAACGAAGTCACACTGCGCGCCAACAACGGGAATTATTATGGCGGCACCTATTCTGACACCAACAATGTGCAGGGCGCCAGCGGCGGCCAGGAATCGGCCAACTGGGTGCATCTGGCGCTGACTCACGACGGCGCCAACTGGCGGCTGTATGTGAACAGCGTGCTCGTGCAGAGCAATCCGGACGCGGTGGGCGCCATCAACTGGCCCGCGCCGTGGCGGATTGGCACCGGCAGCGCCGATGGCGCCAGCCGGCTGTTCTCGGGGAACATCAGCCAGGTGGCCATTTACAATTACGGCCTGACGGCAGACCAGGTGCTGAACCATTTCACCGAGGGCATGCAGGGTGTGGCGCCGGCGGCAGCCGTGCCGATCATCATCGCCCCGCCCCAGGCGCAGTCCAATTACCTGGGCGGCACCGTGACCTTCAGCGTGAGCGTGGTGAGCGTTTCGCCCACCACCAACCAATGGTTCAAGGGCGCCACCGCCCTGACCGGCCAGACCAATGCCACGTTGACTCTCACCAATGTGAGCGGGGCGGACGAAGCGGATTACAGTGTGGTGGTGGGGAATGACAACGGCACCGCCACCAGTGCCACCGCAAGCTTTACCCTGCTGACTTCGGGCGCGAACCTGCGGTGGAGCGCCACCGGTGACGGCGCCAGTTGGGACACCGCCGGCTCGACCAGTTGGACCGACCTGGGCAACAACCAGACGGCATCCTTCAATGACGGCGACAAGGTGACGTTCGACGACACCGTGGGCGTGACCACCAACGTGCAGGTGTCTGGCACGGTTTCGCCGAGCCTGATCACGGTCAATTCCAGCACCAACAATTTCACGTTCAACAACAACTCCGGCACGTTGAGCGGGGCGGGCGGCCTGACCAAGAAAGGCACCAGCACGCTGACCGTTCTGAGCGCCGGCAATTTCACCGGGCCGGTGAACCTCCAGGGCGGCGTGATTTATGCCGGCAACAATTCCTTCGCCTCCGTGTCCGGCATCACGATTACCAATGGAAGCTCGCTGGACCTGGGTGGCGGCACGTTCCATAACAACAAGCCCATCAGCGTCTCCGGCAGCGGCGCCAACGGACTCGGCGCCATTGACAACACTTACGACGATTATCCGGCGCAGTCGGTGAACCTCACCCTGACGGGCGACACGCGGCTCGGCACCAACAAGCGCTGGGACCTCGCCGGCGGTTCCCAAATCAGCGGGCCGCATCTGTTGACGTTAAACCTCGTCGGGGCGGGTTACACTGAGTGGAATTCCCCCGTCATTGGTGCGGACCTGACGGGCATCGTGCTGACCAACGGCAATTTCGGCGCGAAGGGCATGGATAACAGTTTCCAGAATCCTGCCACTATGCTCACGGTGGGCACCAACCTTCAGGTAACTTTCTGGAGCGGCGGCTGGAACGGCAGCATGCACCTGCTGTCAGGCAGCCAGGTCAATCTGTGGACGGCGCCGGCGGCCATCTCCGGCAGCACCATCATCCTCGAAGAAGGCAGTCAGTGGGGCAGTTGGTACAACTCGGGCGACGAGCCGGTCAATAACGCCATGGTGTTCAACGGCGTGGCGCACCTGCCCATGGGGGACCACAACATGATTTACACCAACCTGCTGAGTGGTCCGGGCGGGTTTGTCATGGACATCTGGAACCACGCCATGGTGTTGTCCGCCTCCAACACCTACAGCGGTCCGACCATCATCGGCGACGGTCCGCAAATCTCCCTGATGGGTGAAGGTTCCATCTCGCACAGCGCGCTGATCTTTTTCGGCGGCGCCAATTCCAATTCCGTCCACATCACCGCGACTGGCCGGCCCGATCAAACCCTCAAGCTTGCGGCGGGGCAGACGCTGGCCGGCATCGGCGCGGTGGATGGCAAGCTGGTGGTGTCTCCCGGGGCCACCCTCGCTCCCGCGGGCACCAACACCACCCTCAACATCACGACCGGCGCCAATGCCATTGGGATGATCGAGGCCATTGACAGCATTACGCTGGGCGGCACCACCACCATCAAGCTGAACGGCTCGGGAGTCTGCGACATGGTGCAATCCGTGGCCGCCGACATCACCTACGGCGGTACGCTTAATCTGGTCAACCTCAGCGGCACCCCGCTGGCCGCGGGCGATAGTTTCCCGATCTTTTCGGCCACCGGGTTCTCCGGCAACTTCGCCAACTTTGTGCCCACCACGCCCGGGGCCGGTCTGGCCTGGGACACCAACTCGCTCAGCAGCGGCATCCTCGGCGTCAAAACCGCTTCCGCCTCCGGCCAGCCTGTCATCACGGGCATCACGGTGTCTGGCGGCAGCTTGATCGTCAGTGGCAACAACGGCACGGCCAGCGGCAGCTATGTGGTGCTGACCTCCACGAACGTGGCGGCACCGCTGAATGCGTGGATTCCGGTGGCCACCAATTCGTTTGATGGCACCGGGGCGTTTGGCTTCACCAACACCATCAGTGCGAACGTGCCGGAACTGTTCTACCGGTTGCAGGTGCAGTGATATTACCGGCATTGACATAACCCCATCAGCCGCCGGACCATTCGCCTGGTCCGGCGGTTTTATGACTGCTATCGGAGGGTTTCCCCAAATTTGATTCCGTTAAATTTTAGTAAAATTCCATCCTGAAACTGAATTGATGATGAAACTTAATCTGCTTCTTTGCCTGGCAGCCTTGGGACTGGGCGGATGTGTTGCGGCCCCCAAACAAACGCCGGTGGCCGTGGCGGCGCCGGCGGACCGCGAATCCATCGAGTGGTGCGATATCTGGATTTCGCACGCCAACGAAACCAACCTGCCGCGGGTGTTGCTGATCGGCGATTCCATCACGCGCGATTATTATCCCGACGTGGAAAAACATCTGGAAGGCCGCGCGTACGTGGGCCGGCTGTCCACCTCGCGGTTCATTTCCGATCCGGTGCTGCTGCGCGAGCTGGCGCTGGTGCTGGATGAATTTGATTTCTCCGTGGTGCATTTCAACAACGGCATGCACGGCTGGCAGCACAGCGAGGCGGAATATCGCGCCGCCTTTCCGGCGTTCTTCGCCACCATCCGCGCCCATGCGCCCCACGCCAAACTCGTGTGGGCCACCACCACGCCATTGAAGGTCTCGCCGGCCCAACCCCGGCCGGACGAAGCCACCGACACCCGCGTGGCGGCGCGCAACGCCATCGCCGCCGAACTGCTGCAACCCCAGGGCGTGGCCGTGGATGACTTGAATACGCTGGTGGCGGGGCATCCGGAATATCACAGCGACAACGTGCATTTCAACCGCCAGGGGATCGAACTCGAAGCCCAACAGGTGGCGGCGAGCATCGCCCCGTTGTTGCCGCGCTGAGCCTGGTGGCGCGGAGCCGCCTGCGGTCGGGGAGACATGCCATGCCGTCGGAGTGCGCCCGACCTTGGACGCACCCCGACGTAAGTTCTGAGATGGGCTCTGGCATCCGCAGCCAGCCCGGGGTAATCTTTTGTTACCAAACTCAAATGAAAATTGCCCTGGCCCTCACCCTGTCCGGCCTCTTCCTGGCTTCACTGGCCCGCGCGGTGGAAACCAACCCGCCCGCGCTGTACCTGGACCTCACCCAACCCGTGGACCGGCGGGTGGCGGATTTGATTTCGCGGCTGACGCTCGAGGAAAAGGCCATCCTGTTGAACCATCGCGGGCCGACCATCGAGCGGTTTCACATTCGCGCGGACCAGTGGAATCAATGTCTCAATGGCGTACAATGGAACCGGCCCACCACGCTCTTTCCCAGTTGCATCGGCATGGCCGCCACGTGGGACACGAATCTCGTGCATGAGGTCGCCACCGCGTTATCCGACGAGGCCCGCGCCATTTACAACGGTTGGCATCTCGACCCCAACGCGCCCGGTCAGCACAAGGGGCTGATTTATCGCGACCCGGTCATCAATATCGGGCGCAACCCCTATTGGGGCCGCAACCACGAGGCGTGGGGTGAAGACCCGTTTCTCACCGGGAGCATGGCGGTGAGTTACGTGCAGGGCTTGCAGGGCGACGACCCGCACTATCTGAAAATTGCGGCCACGCTGAAACATTACGCGGTCAACAACGTGGAGACGGACCGGCAGAAGCTGAACGCCGTGGTGTCCGAGCGCATGCTGCATGAATACTGGCTGCCGCACTTTCGCGCGGGCGTGGTGGTGGGTGGCGCGAGTTCCTTGATGGCCAGCTACAACGCCATCAACGGCACGCCCAACAATATCAACCACTGGCTGCTGACCGAGGTGTTGAAACAGGATTGGGGCTTTCAGGGCTTTGTGGTTTCAGATTTGGGCGGCGTCCGCACCATGGTGGAAGGGCACGAGAACAAGCAGATGAGTTTGGAAGATGCCGTGGCGCGCAGCCTCATGGCGGGTTGCGATTTTTCCGACCGGGAATTTCAGGATTATATTCCCGCCGCCGTGCGCGATGGCAAGCTCACCGAAGCGAGGTTGGATGATGCCCTGACCCGCGTGTTGCGCGTACGGTTCCGCCTGGGCGAATTTGATCCTTTTACCGCTGTGCCATACGGCAAGATTCCGCTCTCCGTCATCAACAGCCCCGCGCACCGGGAGCTGGCCTTGCAGGCGGCGCGGGAATCGCTCGTGCTGTTGCAGAACCGCGGGGGATTGCTGCCGCTGGACGCAAAAGCCATCAAAAGCATCGCCGTGCTGGGGCCGCTGGCGGACCAGATTGTGCTCAACAATTACAACGGCAAGGTGGGCGCGACGGTTACCGGGTTGCAGGGCATCCGCGATCGCGTGGGTTCCGGGGTGAAAGTGCTTTCCGCTGTTGGGGCCACGGTGGGCGGCGACCCGAATGCCGAAAAGAAAGAGCCGGCGGCGGCGGATCCGGCGGCAGCCCGGCAACAGGCCGTGGCGCTGGCCCGCCAGGCGGATGTGGCCATTGTTTTCGTGGGCACCACGGCGGCGGTGGAGCAGGAAGGCCGCGACCGTCAGACGTTGGGATTGACCGGTACGCAGGAGCAGTTGGTGGAAGCCGTTTGCGCCGCCAATCCGCGCACCATCGTCGTGGAAATTAGCGCCGGGCCGTTGACCGTGCCCTGGATTGCCACTCACGCTCCGGCATTGCTCCAGGCCTGGTGGCCGGGCGAAGCCGGCGGACAGGCGATTGCCGAGGTGCTGTTCGGCGACGTGAATCCCGCCGGCCGCCTGCCGCACACGGTGTATGCCTCCGAAGCGCAGGTGCCGCCGGTGGAGGAGTACGACATTACCAAGGGATTCACCTACATGTACGTGCAGGGCGCGCCGCTGTTTCCCTTTGGCCACGGACTGAGTTACACGACATTTCGCTATGATGATTTAAAATTATCGGCGGCCCAAATAAAACCGGATGGCGCCCTCACGGCGAGTGTGGCGGTAAAAAATACCGGCGCGCGCGCCGGCGACGAAGTGGTGCAGCTCTACGTGCATCAGGAACAAAGCCGGGTGAAACGTCCGGAGAAGGAATTGGAAGGCTTTGCGCGCATCCACTTGGAGCCGGGCGAAACGAAAACCGTCACCTTCTCCCTGACCGCGCCGCAACTGGCCTATTGGGATGAAACCGTCCATCACTTCGTTGTACCACCCGGGAAGTACGACGTGATGATCGGCGCTTCCTCGGCGGACATCCGGGCGCAGGGCCAGTTGGAAGTGACGGAATAATTTGGCGGCCCGATTCTTCCGCACCCCGGGAAGATTCTGGCGCAAGTGCTACATTAAGGCCCCTCACCTCTTTCCCTGTTTGGCGGGGTGAGGAGGATCAATGATGCGCTCACTGCGCATGCGACGACCCGTTGATAGCGGCGTTGCTTTACACAAATTCGGAGAAATTTCAGGACGCCAATTTGTGCTCCCTCTCCTCGCCAAAACGAGAAGAGGGTGGGGTGAGGAGGGCTCATGTCTCAGCGCCGCCTGACCCGGGTTAAACCTCGGCGCGGCGAGACCGGCAGCCCGTTACGCCTGCCTATTTCACCGAATCCAGCTTGATGTTGATGTCCTGGTGTATTTTGGTGGTGACCGATTGCGGTTGCTCGGATTTTCCGCGCGAACGGTTGGGCATGGTCACCACCATCGTGATTTCCTGGTTCACGGCGGTGTCAATGATGAGGCCCAGTTCCGGGTCAAACCAGGAGGTGCCGGAAGTTGTGCCGTCCTGGATCTCCATGCCCAGGCCGAGCGATTTGGTGGCGGTGCCGGTTTCGGTCTTTACCGTGCCGGAAAATTCCAGCCGGGCGCATTCGCGCGGGCCGTGTTTCTCCCAGCCCTGGAAGTGGAAGGTGTAATCCAGCACCAGCGTGCCGAGCATGTCCATGGGATATTTCAACTGCACCGGCCAGGAATCCCCCGGGGCCACCGGGTGATCCGGCAGAAACTTGCTGCTGTCCATGAGTTGTTTGAAATAGCCCTCGCCGAACATGCTCTTGAGCGGGGCCGCGACCATGGCTGGCTGCCCCTTCATCAGCTTGTCCGTCAGTTCGGTGACGCCCTGGATCGCGGTGACATTATTGCTGGCATCCAGTTCGTATTTGATCTTGGAACCCACGATTTTCCCGAAGAAGCCGGCAACGGGATTGGTTTTTTCGTCGCCCGCTGCTTGGGTGGAATCATAGTCCATCAATTTTCGGCCGCCCATTTCCATGGCCATGCGGGCGCTGAGAAATTCCATTTCCACTTCGTGGCCGCCGCCGGGAGTTTCCTTCACCACTTTCAGCGAATATTTCTGCCCCATGCTCATGTCCTGCTGCATGGTCTGGTTCTGCCCGGGCATGGAGATGTCGGTGAGGGTCTTCATGTCCATGCGCTGCACCACGCTTTCGCCGGGCGTCCATTTGATCGCCAGGGTCATGGGCCCGGCAGGAGGCTGAAACGTGGAGGTTTGGGACAGTTTTTCGGCCTTTTTGCAACCGGCCACAGCCAGGGCCAGGGCCAGGCCGACCAGCGGAAGCAACGTTTTGGAATTCATAATATATTAGATTACAGTTGGGATTTGGGCCTGATGAACAAAGGCAGTTTATGCCAATGGCCGGGGTTGGCCATTACATTATTAAGCCGAATTTATCACTCCCGCCGGGGATAAGGCAGGGCCGCTCCGGGCGAAAATCGGGGCGGGGCGGCGAATGAATCTGCGGTGCCGGGTTTACTTCGGCAGCAACGCGGCGAGGTCGTCGTGCGGGCGGGCGATGACGTGGGCGGCGATGAGCTTGCCCAGCGAGCCGACGGCCTGGCGGCCGGCTTCCACGGCGGCGGTTACGGCGGCCACGTCGCCCCGCACCATGACGGTCACGTAGGCGGCGCCGATCTTTTCCTTGCCCACGAGCGTCACGTTGGCGGACTTGAGCATGGCGTCGGTGGCTTCGAGCACGGCGGTCAATCCCTGGGTTTCGAGGATGCCCAGGGCTTCAGGTTTGGAGGTCATAATCTTTTCAGCAGGTTGCGGATGATCGGCGGGCAGGAACTGGTCGCGCCCGCCGTACAGCGCGTTGATGGAGTTGGGAAAATTCAGGAGCGGGTTGAGCCCGGCCTCGGGCCGCGCCAGGCAATGCGTCACCGCCGTGGCGCCGAGTTCGCGCACGCGGGCCTCCACGGCGGCCAGCGCGGCGGTCACCGCCGCCACGTCGCCCTCCAGCCGGATCATCAAGGATTCGTTGCCGGTGGTCTCGATGCCCGCCAGGCGCACGTCCGCCGCCTTCACCGCGGTATCGGCGGCGATGGCGGTGAGGCTCAGAAATGGCACTTCGGCCAGACCCAGGGCGTTCATGAGGAGTGCGGCCGCAATTTGCCCAGCACCTCGCGGACGACGCGTTCCACGTCCACCCGGGCCGGGGTGTTGGTGGTGGCGGCGGCGCGGGAACGTTCACAGGCGCTGGCCGCCTCGGCAAAACCGGCGTCTGCCAGCACGCACGCCAGCCGCCCGCGCAGGGATTCCAAAATGGTCTGTTCGCCGGCCGAAAGCGGAAACCGCGCGTGCCCGACATTAAAGCCGCGCAATTCATAACCGGCGCGGAAGCCCTCCGGGAAATTTGGCGCGCCGACCATGAGCGAAAACAGGTCGAGCAATTTGAACTGCAGCCGCTTGGCCTCCGTCCAGTTGCCGGCGCGGGCCTCGTGGTACAGCTTCATCACCACCTCCGGCGCCACGCCCGCGGTGGACAGCGTGCCGCCGTCCGCGCCGAGGAACAGCGCCGAGCATAGCAATTCCTCCCAGCCAATGAGCACGCCGAAATCGGGCCGCTGGCTTTTGATTTCGTGCAGCGTGAGCTGGAAGCGGCAAAGGTCCTTGGAAGTGTCCTTGGTGCCAACGATGCGCGGGCAGTCGAGCGCCAGCCGCTTGAGCACCGGCAGCGAAATTTCGTTCGCGAACGCCGGGATGTTGTACACCACAATGTCAATCGGCGACCGCGCGGCAAGTTCGCGGAAATAGGCTTCGATGCTCTCCTGCGTGAGCTTGTAATAATACGGGCCGGTGATGGACACCGCGCGGCAGCCGAGGTCAGCGCAATAGCGGCACATCTCCAGCACCAGATCCACGTTCGGCTCGGCGGCGCCCGCGAGGATGGGCCGGCCCCCGGCCTCCTCCACCACGATTTTCAGCACGCGCTTCCGCTCCTCGTAACTGAGCCGGATAAATTCGCCCATGCTGCCGTTGGGGTAATAACCGGTCACGCCCTTCTCGCCCAGCCAGCGGATGATGCGGCGCAGCTCGTCCTCGTTAATGCGGCCGGAGGCCTCGTAAGGAACGATGTTCGGAACAAATATGCCGGAAAGCGGCGTCATGTTTCAGATACGGTAAAGGGTTTCGGCGTTTTTGCGAAAGAGTTTTTCCTGCTCCGCCGGAGAACACCCGGCAAACAGTTTGCGGGTGGCATTGACCCAGGATTGCAAGTCCGCAGCCAGGGTGCAGACCGGCCAGTCGCCGCCCCAGAGCAGACGGTCAAAACCGAACTGCGCCACCACCACGTCAATCCACGGACGCAACGTCGCGGGTGTCCAGCCGCGCCCGGCCACGGTGACCAGGCCGCTGACCTTGCAGGCCACATTGGGGTGCGCGGCCAGTTGGGCGATGCCGGTTTTCCAGGCCGGGAGGCCTTCCGGCGTCAGACCCGAGAGCCCGCAATGATCGAGCACGAACCGTACGTCGGGACATTGCCGCACCAGCCGGAGCGCCAGCGGCAGTTGCCGGGCCAGCACGCAGAGATCAAACGTGAGGTGATGCGGCGCGAGCCGGCGGACATTCTCCACAAACCGGAGCTCCTGCGAAACCGCATCTGGCACCACGTGCAAGACCCGGCGCACCCCGCGCACCTGCGGCAAAGCGAGCAACTGCTCCAGTTGGACGGGGAAATCCGCATGTTCGGGACGGCAGGCGGCCACGATACCGGCAATGAGCGGATTCGCGGCCGCCAGCGTTTGCACGTGCCGGGCTTCCGCCAGCATGTGTGGTTCGTCCACGTCGCATTCCACAAAGACAGTGCGGGTAATGCCGGTGTCGCGGGCGGCGGCCTGATAATCAGCGAGGCGGAACGGCCGGTTCAGTTCCGGAATGCCCGCGCACCAGGAATACGGGAACTGGCCCGGGTCCCAGAGGTGTTGATGCGTGTCAATGAGGGTCATGCGGGCTTCAAATCGCAGCTCGCGCCGGCTTCCTGCGGGGTTTGATACACCCCCCCGGTCACGCAACATGGGTGCACAAAATGTTCGCGCAGGTGCGGGATGTGTTCGAGAAAGACCACCTCATGGCCGAGCGCGATGTGGTTGCAGAGCACGAGATGCTGATGCAACTGGCCCATGTCGCCCACATGCGGGACGACCGGCACGCCGAACTTGCGACAGAGCAGGCTCACCGCCAGAAATTCGCTCACGCCCGCCACGCGCACGGCATCCACCTGGATGAACCCGGCGCATTTGGCCTGGAGATAATTTTTGAAAACGATGCGGTTGGGCACGTGTTCGCCCAGCGCCAGCCGCGTGGGCGCGATGGCGGCGGCGAGCTGCTGATGGCCGCGCACGTCGTCGGGATGCGTGGGCTCTTCAATCCAGAACGGGTCCATGGCCTGCAAGCGCGGGCAAATGGCGAGCGCCTGCGGGAGCGTCCACTGCTGGTTGGCATCCACCATCACGCGGGCCTTTGGCCCGGCGGCTTCGCGCACGATGGCCGCCCGGCGCAGATCCCGTTCCGGGTCGCGCGACCCCACCTTCAGTTTCATGGCGGTGAACCCGGCAGCCACGGCCCGGCGACAGTTCTCCCGCACCTGGTCATCGTCGTAATTGAACCAGCCCACGGAGGTGTCGTAACCGGGATAACCCGTTTTCAGGATGCCTTCGCGACTGCTGCGCGTGGGTTGGTGGGCGCGCAAAATTTCCAGCGCGGCGGAGGACGTGAGTTCGTCCTCGAGATAGGAAAAGTCGAGCGTGGCGACCAGTTGTTCCGGCGTGAGGTCGAGCAGCAGTTTCCACAACGGCACGCCCCGGGTCTTGGCCCACAAATCCCAGCACGCATTGGTGACCGAGGCCAGTGCGAGCTGCACCACGCCCTTGTGTGGCCCCAGCCAGCGGAATTGCTGTTCATCGGCCATCCGGCGCTGCCACGCGCCAAAGTCGGCCATGATTTCCTCAATGTCCCGGCCGGCGAGTTCGCGGGCGTAAAAGGCGGCGGCAGCGCAAACGAGTTCATTGCCGGCGCCCAGCGTGAAGGCCAGGCCCGTGCCGGTGTGACCCCGATCATCCTGCAACAACGTGGCCGCGTAGGAATAAATCGGGTCGCGGTGGATGGCGTCGCTGCCGTGACCGGAGCCGATGGCATAGCGCGCATCGCGGGTGGAAATGTGCCGGATCATAGGCTGGACGTGCGCCGGTAACCGAGTTCCGCGCCGCCGCTGACGTGCAGGAGGTGGCCGGTGATGAAGCGCGCCTTGTCCGAAAGCAGAAACACGCACGCATCGGCCACGCTGTCGCCTTCCGGGCAATAACCGAGCGCGTGGATGTCGTTGAGATAATGCTCCACGGCGGCGGGATTGGGCTGTTCGGTACACCACTGGCGGAGCATGGGCGTCCAGACACCGGCGGGGCACACGGCATTCACCCGGATACCGTAGCGGGCGTAATCCAGCGCCATGGATTTGGTGAGCGTGTTCATGCCGCCCTTGGTGGCCGTGTAGGCGGCGTGAATTTCCTGGCCGATCACCCCCACCAAACTGGACGTGCTGAGAATGGCCCCCTTGGCGGCCTGGAGGGCGGCGAAGGCGTGGCGCGTGGTGTGCAGGATGCTTTTCAAATTGGTGTTGAACAGCGCGTCCCACTCCGCATCGGTGGTCTCATGGAGCGGCTTGCTCGGCGAACTGATACCGGCGTTGTTATGGACGGCATCCAGCCGGCCATAGCGGGCGAGTGTTTTTTCCACGGCCTGTCGCACCTGTTCGTCATTGGCCACATCGCACACGAGGCCGAGATGCGCCGCGCCCAGTTCGGCGGCGGTGCGGGCCACGGCGGTGGCGTCGCGCGCGACAATCACCACGCGCGCGCCTTCCGCAACGTAAGCCTTGGCGCATTCGCGGCCAATGCCGCACGAACCGCCTGTTACCAAAATGACCTTGTCCTGAAGCAATGGGGTACTCATGGCTGAAAGAAAATTTCCTTGGTGTCCGACCAGATTTTGCCCTTGGCGGCGGCATCGGGCAGCGGGGACTGGCAGGGGTCGGTTTCCTTCCACCACCGCTGCGTCTCCGGGTCGGCGGCCATGCGCGCCATGTCGGCGTCGTAATTCGTCCCGGTGTATTCCAGGTAGGCGAACAGGTACGTTTTGCCGTCAATGGTGCATTCGTGGATGGAGAAATTCTGAATGTGGCAGTCCTTGATGGTCTTCAGCACGCCAGGCCAGGGATGGGCGTGGAGTTCGTGGTAATACGCCGCCTTGTCGGGCTTGAGGCCGGTGACCCAGGCCAGGCGTTGCGGGGCGGGCCGGGTGGCGCAGCCGGCGAACAGGCCGGCAGCGAGCAGCCCTACCAAAGGAATGAGAGTTCGAGGTTTCATAAGTTAACGAAAGCAGAAATAGAGCACCACAAACACCGCCAGCACCGTGCCGGCGATGACCCGGTAATCCGTCAGCGCCACGCGGGCCAGGGGGCCGCGCACGGGCGCGCGCCAGTCTTCCCAGATGAGCAGGCGGGCTTCGGGTTTCAACGGATCCGGAAACAAGAAGGTGGTGATCACCATGAGAACGAGGCACGCCACCAGAAGCAGAAACGCGATGAGCATGAAGTCGCCGCGGTAAATATTGTTCCAGTCCAGGTAAAAGGTCACGCCGCCCAGGGCCATGCCCGCAATCAGCGTGATGAACGCGGAACGCCCGGAGGCCCGCCGCCAGAATACTCCGAGCAGAAACACCGCCGTGATGGGTGGCGCCACGTAGGAGATGAGTTTGTTGATGCCCTCAAAAATCGTGGTGTAGTGACCGAACAACGGCGAGGCGACTATGGCCACGACCGTGCCGACAACGGTGGTGATTTTCCCGATGGTGACCAGTTGATGGTCTTTGATTTCCGGGCGGTGGCGCTTGAACAAATCGTAGGCCACGAGCGTGGCGGTGGAGTTGAGGGCGGCGGAGCAGGTTTGCATGGCGGCGGCCAGCATGGCGGCGGCGACCAGGCCCTTGAGGCCGACCGGCAGCAGATGGGTGATGAGAAAGGTGTAGGTGTCGGCGGCAGTTTCCGGCGCGGCGCCACCAAAGGCATTTTTTTGCACCAGCGCCACACAGATGACGCCGGGCAGCACAAAGAGAAACACCGGCCAGATTTTCAGGAACGCGCAAAACAGGGGGCCGAGCCGGGCATTCCGTTCATCCTTGGCGGCAAGCACGCGTTGCACGATGGTCTGGTCGCAGCACCAGTACCAGATGCCGAGCACGGGATAGCCGAGCAGGATGGAATACCACGGCAGACCGCTGGGATCGTGGGCGTCGCGGGCCATGCTGAGAAAGTTGCCCGTGCCCCAGGTGACCTGGCTGCCGGCCCCGGCGGCCAGCGGATGCGGATGCGTGGCGAGGGTATGGGCGAGTTCATGCCAGCCGCCGATTTTCAGGTACCCGGTGACGGTGATGACCACCGCGCCCACGAGCAGCAGGACGGTTTGCACGCTTTCGGTCCACACCACCGCGAGCAGGCCGCCCAGCATGGTGTAAACGCCGGTGAGCAGTCCCAGCACCGTGATGAATAGCAGGAGCGCATCCACGCCCAGAAGCGTGGCCCCCGGTTCGAGACCAAGAATGCCGCGCAACACCCACGCGGCGGTGTAGAGCGCCACGCCCATGTGAATGACCAATGCCGAGAACAGCGAGATGACCGACAGCACATCGCGGCAGCCACGGTTGAAGCGGCGCTCCAGGAAGTCCGGCAGCGTGGCCACGCGCGAGCGCAGATACAGCGGGGCGAAAAAGAGCGCGAGCAGAATGAGGGTGAAGCCCGCCATCCATTCAAAATTGCCGAACACAATTCCGTACTTGTAGGCCGCTTCCGCCAGGCTGACGAGGTGGACGGTGGAGATGTTGGCGGCGAACATGGCCAGCCCGATGACCGGCCAGGCAAGGGTGTTGCCGGCCAGGAAATAATGCCCGCCTTCGCCGCCGCGTTCCCCCGAACGCCGCCGCAAGCCCGCACCCACGCCCAGCCCCACCACGGCGAGCAGATAAATGACGATGATGGTCCAGTCAACGTGGCTCATGGATTGATCGAGAATGGATCTTGTCGGAGCCATGATGGTTTGCCTTTACGGCCATTATCTGTTGGCATAGTCAACGCCCGATGTTCCCGCACTGATGGTGAATCGTTTGCCCCGGGCGCACACCTTCAGCAACTTGCCGGTGAAAGGTCGTGGCGTCTTCGGATCTGCCAGAAGTATTTTTCCGTCCAGCGATGGCGCGAAACCGAAGAACGTGTTTACCACAACATCCGCAAACGCCGCGCCACTGATGCATTCCTTCATGCAGCCTTCGCGCTCGGCGATTCGCACCGGCGCATCATATTGTTCCCGGTGCGGCCCATAAAATTCCCGCGCCTGCGCGAACGGCCCTTCCTGGGTCACCTCTGCCGTCCGGCAGTATAAATCAAACGCTTCGTCCGGGAATCCCAGGCGCCACATCGTGCCGACCGCCAGTGCCGGCCAGCCGTCGTACGCCCCCATCGGGCCGTGGTCGGGGCGGTCGGAAACGGCCGCGGCGGCGTCCTTTAGGCTCATGGCGCGCATCCAGTCGCGCGTGAGCAGTTCGCGTTTGACGAAATCCGTCATTTCCCGGCGCATGTCAGGGGTCAGGTCAGGGGCCAGCGCATTACCGACATAGATGTAGTCAACGCAATGCCGCAGCTCGACGCGCCGGCCATCCAGGTGCAAGCCGGACCACACCCCGGCGCCGGGTTGGTAAAGCGCCAGCACGGCGGGCAAAAGTTTTTCCGCGGCGGCGCGAAGTTCCCGGGCGCGGGCCGCATGGCCTTTCAATTCCTGAAGGTCGGCATCCTGGCGCATCATCCAGACATCTTGCGCATTACAAGAAGCGACGCGGTGGATGTAGGCGGGCGCGCATTCGAGCAGGTTTCCGTTCTCGCCGTAATCGGCCAGCGGGCTGTCGGGCCGGACCAGTGTTTTCCAGTCCGTGGCCATATCGTCCATGCGTTGCAGCACGGTTTTACCGTCCTCCAATTTTTCATCGAGAAAGGCCCGATCGCCGGTGACGCGCAAATAATCCAGCGCGGTTTTGAAAATCGTGCAGGCGTTGAATGCGTAGCCGGTGATTCGGTCGTGAGCTTTGGCGTCAAAACCGTTGGTTTCGGTGAGATAAATGACCTGCCCGCTGCGGACGTTTTGCGCCAGCCAGCGGCGCAACGCAGCCTTCATCCCGGCGGGTTCGAGCAGGGCCCAGACGGTGCCCTGCATGGAGGCGTCCCAATAAAATTGCGTGCCGGGCGCGCGTTCGCCGCTGGTAATGAAGGATCGCGGATGCACCGGAAACTGCGTGCGCTCCAGTTCCAGCAGCGTGACGATGCCCATGTAATAATTCCGCTTCAGCGCCGCGTTGTCCGTGACGAGCACCGGCAGGCTGCCGGAAAAATGTGAGTTGCCCGGCGTAAATGCATCCGCCCAGCGTTGCTGCCAACAATGCTTAAAGCCGTCGAATTCGGCCGAAAAATGTTTGCGCCACTGCGTCACATCCGCTTGCACCTGCGGCGCATCCGCCTCCCGTCCGTCACCGGCGACAAATCCAATTTCCGTTTTGCCGCCGGCGGACAGCGGGATTTTCCATTGCCAGCGCACGATGCCATTGTCGTTCGTCAGCGAGTCGGGCTTCATCGTGGGACAAATCACCGTGGCAAAACCCGGACGCTGATTGGTGTTAAGCACGGAAATTCCGTCCGGCTGCAATGCGCCTGAAACCGACAGCGCCAGTTCCACATTGGTTTTGGTCGTGGCGGGATTGGTGATCTGCACGCGGACGAGCCCGGCGCGCTGCTCGTTGATCATCCGCGTGTCCGTTTCGACCGCCAGCCCGCCGCAATTGGAATTGCGGCGCAGGGCGCGATACGGATACCAGCGGCATTCCGTCGCCGGATATTCTTTGCCGGCGATCGTCAGGGTGACCAGGGGATAGCCCGCCCGCCACTTTCCGTCTCCCCAGCCCCATAACCAATCGTCGGGATTGCAGAAAAACGAAGTCAGATCCCGGTTGATTATCAGCATGTCGTGAAAATTATTCACGTCCGGCGGATTGGCCACATCCGGCATCGGCAGCCAATCACCAGCCAGCTCATCGAGCGGCGGCACGCCAGCCGGCGGCGTTTGCGCCCAAATGGGGAAGGCCAGAAAAGCCAGGACCGTGGCCAGTCCGAAGCCCGATGATGGATTCAACTTCATCTGGTTGATTCGGTCAGTTCAGCAATTCAATTTCGCTGAGGGTGGGACCCTGGGTGGCATCGAGAATTTCCAGCCGGAATTCCCGCGCCGTCACGGGATCGAACTTTTGCTCGAAATGTTCGCCCAGCGTGGTGCCGCTGAAAATGGTTTTCCATGCGGCGCCGTCGCGATACTGAAATGCAAACTTTTGCACACGCCCGGCATAGGCCTCCGCCACGCGCAGGCCGCGGATGGTTTGCGCCGTTTCCCAACTGGCGGTGATCCAGGCCTGCCGGGTTTCGTCGTCCGTGGCCCAGCGGGTTTCCCGGTCGGAATCAAAGGCGAGCTGCGGGCCGTAACCGGTGTCCTGGTGCTGGTAAATGTTGGAGGCGGTCGTTTTGATTTCCGGGCCGGGATCAATGGCCGGCGCGCCTTGGAATTGCAACACCACGGTGGTGGAAATGGGATCGGCGGCTTCCGCCGGCAATGCTACGGTGACACCGGCGGCATCGGCTTGCACTGCCAGCGCGGTTTGCTTGGGGTCCGCCAGCAGATAGGCCCGGTCAATTTTGCTGTGCAATCCGGGCACCAGCAGTTGGCCGGCGGCGGGCCAGTCCAGCACATGCAGGTACAGCGTGGTGGTCGTGCCGGTGCGCCGCTGGGTGCAGCGGCCCCAGGTCAAACGGCGGGCAAAGGGGCTGGCGGTGGTGCCGTAAATCGCTTCGCCGTTAACCGCCATCCAGACCCCAATGTCATGCAGGCGCTCCAAACTCGAGGCGGGGATCAGTCCGGCGCTGGTCGGCCCGACGTTCAGCAGATAGTTGCCGCCCTTGCTGGCACAATCAATCAGGTTGCGGACCAGGGTCTGCGCCGACTTCCAGTGCGTGTCGTTTTTGTTGTAACCCCAGTGGTCGTTCATGGTCATGCAGGATTCCCAGTCCACTCCCGGACCAAAACCCGAGGGCGGGATGTTTTGTTCGGGCGTGCCATAATCGCCAATCTTTTCCGCGCCGGTGTCCATGCCGGCCATGCCATCGCGGGCCTTGCCGACCCGGTTGTTGACAATGATCTCCGGTTGCAGGCGGCGCACGTAATGATAGAGGTCGGCGCCGCGGGCGCCCGTCCACGGGCTCTCCCATTCGCCGTCAAACCACAAAATCCCAATCGGGCCGTAGCGCGTGAGCAGTTCCTTGAGTTGGCCTTTCATGAAGGCGACATAGCGGTCCATGTCGGGCGGGCCGGCGGTGGCGGCGAGGTCGTTCCACGCCCGGCGGGTGCCCCAGTCGGGGTGATGCCAGTCCATGATGGAATAGTAGAGACAAAACCGGATGCCGGCGGTTTTGCAGGCGGCGGCCAGTTCCTGCAGGGGATCGCGCTGGAACGGCGTGCGCCGAATGCCCCAGTCATTCAGGTCGGACCGGAACATGGCAAAGCCGTCATGATGTTTGCTGGTGATGACGATGTATTTTACTCCCGCCGCCTTGGCCGCCGCCACCCAGGCGGTCGCATCAAATTTCACCGGGTTGAATTCCGACGCATACTTTTCGTACTGGCTCACCGGCATGTGGGTTTCTTCCAGAAACCATTCGGCGTAGTTGGTCTGCCCCTGCCATTCACCGGCCGGCACGGAATAGACTCCCCAATGGATAAACAGGCCGAAGCGGGCCTCCCGGAACCATTTCATCCGCGCGTCTTTTTGCGCGGCGGTTTCGGTAACGGAAGCCGGCGGCGGTGCGGCGGTTTCCTGGGCGGATGCGGCGGGGAGAAACCGGCCGGCAAGGCCGAGGGTGACTCCTAGCATGAGCTGCAGGGATTTTGACCGGAACATTCTTGGCAGAGGGATTTTTTTCATGGGGGCGGTGAGGTTAATGGTCCCGCACTTCAATTTGGCCCAAGGTTGGACCAGGGGATGCGGCGGGGATCTTCGGCCGAAATTCCCGGGCTGTCACTGGTTTAATTTCCGGAGCAAAATCCGCGACCGGAGCGGGACCGGGGCAACGAGTGTCTGAGCTGGCGCGCAGCCCCGCCATTGCCGGGCGGGAGCCCGGGAGGAGCAGCGTTTGCCACGGGTTCATATCAAGTTTCCCGACCGGACGGCTCAGAACAGTTCGATTTCCTTGATCGTGGGACCTTCGGTGGCGTCCAGAATGTTCAGGCGGAAGCGCTGCGCCGTCACCGGATCAAACTGCTGTTCAAAGTGCGCGCCCAACGTGGTGCCGCGGATGAGGGTTTTCCATTCGCTGCCGGCCAGGCATTGAAATTCAAACTGCTGCACGCGCCCGGCGAAGGCTTCCTGAATGCGCACGCCGTGGGCGGTTTGGGGGCGGTCCAGGTCCACGGCCACCCAGGCGTGTTTGGTGCCGTCGTTGGTGGCCCAGCGGGTGTCGGGGTCGCCGTCGAAGGCAAACTCCGCGCCGTATTCGGCGGTGTCGTGGTGATACACGTTCGAGGCGGTGGCATGGATGCTGGATGGAATTTCCAGCGCGGCCAGGGACATTACGGAATCGGCAGCATCCAACTGGATGATGGTATCCATGGGCTGGCGCAGGGCGGCAGGCACGGTGAGCACGAGCTGGCCGTCCTTTTGCGCAAAAGCCACCTGGGGTCCGTGCAGCACGGTGGCGTTGGTGAGGGCGACGGCGAGCGCGGGCAACGTGATGGTGTCGCCCTTGGCCGCGAGGAGATGCAAATAAATGGTGTTGCCGTGGCGGGTGCTGGCCAGGCCGTGGCCGGGTTTCCACGGGCCGCCGCGGGTGTTGTAGATGCTCACGCCGTAGCGGTCCATCCAGGCGCCGATTTCCTGCAACCGCGCAACCTGCCGGGGTTCGATTTCACCGGTGGGCATGGGGCCGACATTGAAGAGCAGGTTACCATCGCCGCCGGCGCACCGGACGAGCGTGGTAATGCACTCATCCAGTGATTTCATGACGTCATCGGGTTTCCAGGACCATTGGGTGCAGATGGTCATGCAGGTCTCCCAGGGCCGGTTGTCCTGGTACTTGCCGACGTATTGCTCGGGGGTATCGTAATCGCCGCCGTCGCCGGTGCGGTTGTTGATGAGGATGTTGGGCTGGAGCGCGCGCACCAGTTGGATGGTGCGGTAGCCGCGGCCTTTGAAGTATTGCGGGATGTCGTTCCAGATGGTGAGGAGCGGGCCGTAGTTGGTGATGAGTTCAGAGACCTGGTGCAGGAGGTATTCGTTGTAGGCGTCGAGATTGCTGGTCTCGCGCTTCACCGTGCCGCCGGGGCTGGTGACGGGAAAGTTGGTATTCCACCAGTCGCAGGTGGAATAGTAGGCGCCGAACTCAATGTGCTGCCGGCGGCAGGCGTCGGAGAGTTCGCGGACGATGTCGCGTTTGAATGGCGTGTGAGTGATGTTATAATCACTGTACTTGGTATCCCAAAGGCAGAAGCCGTCATGGTGTTTGGTGGTGAGCACGATGTATTTCATGCCGGCGGCCTTGGCAATGCTCACCCAGGTGTCGGCGTTGAAATTGGTGGGATCGAACCGCTTGTAGAGATTGTCATAGACGGCAATGGGGGTTTCGTCGCCGCGCGACCAGCCGATCTCCTTGCCGGTGAGACTGACGGGCCCAAAATGAATAAACATGCCAAACCGCAGCGATTGCCAGTGCGCCACGGCGGCGGGGTCGGCGGCGGGCCAGGCGGGCGCATTGGTCTGGGCGGCAACGGGATGGCTGCCGGCCCCGCAGGTTATAAGCAGGCCCAAAACGAGGGCCCAGCGGACAAGGACGGTTTTCACAACGGTATTCTGCCCGAAAAGCACAAGAGCGGCTTGCAATATATTGCGGCGAAGAATATTTAACGTTCATGTCCATTCAGCCGACTTATCAGGCTCGTAACGAACGCTACGGCATTGACCGTTGCGAGCCGCAGAAGCGCGCGGTCAGCGAGGGCAAGATCGAGTTTCACGCGCTGACCAAGGGACATTACCCCGGCCGGCCCGTGCCGCGCAACGTGTTGCCCGGCCTGAACAGCATCGGTTACTGGAGCGCCGGCGCCATGCAGGATTGGGGCGAGGATCCCCACCGGAACGAGGGCATGGAAATCCTGTTCCTGGAAACGGGCTCCATTGATTTCACCGCCGACCAGAAGACGCATCACCTGCACGCGGGACATTTCACCATCACCCGCCCGTGGCAGTTGCACAAGCTTGGCGCGCCGAACATCGGGCCCGGCCGCCTGCACTGGCTCATCCTCGATGTGGGTGTGCGCCGGCCGCACCAGGAATGGACCTGGCCCAAGTGGGTGGTGCTCACCCGCAACGACCTGGCGCGGCTGACGCGCAAGTTGCGGCACAACGAAAATCCGGTGTGGACGAGCACGCCGCCCATTGCGGCGTCGTTCCGCGAAATTGCGCGGTGCGTGGAGGCGTGGGACCAGCCGCACGCCATTTCGCGCCTGGCGGTTTCGTTGAATCAGTTGCTCATTGGCATCCTCGACGCGTTGGTGGAACAGCAGACGCAGGAAAATGAACAGCTCACCTCGCGCAAGCGCGCGGTGGAGATGTTCCTGCGTGATCTCGAGGCCGGCCGCGCCAACGTGGGCGAAGCCTGGACGCTCAACCGTATGGCCGCGCATTGCAGCATGGGCGTGACGGCGTTTTCCAAATACTGCCGCGAGCTGGTGAACATCGGGCCGATGGAATATCTGAACCGCTGCCGGCTGGACCTGGCGGCGCGGCGGTTGCGGGAGGACAAGAGCCGGTCCATCACGGAAATCGCCTTCGATTGCGGCTTCAACTCCAGCCAGTATTTTTCCACGCGTTTCCGCCAGCGGTTTCACCAGTCGCCCCGGCGGTTTGTGAGTAAGGATTGAGAACAGGTTTGGAGCGAATGGCGATTAAGATTAGAATTACGATTTAGATTAAGACCGCGATGGAGAAGACGGCTGGAGAAAACGCTGTAAAATGATGCAAGCGTTTTATTTACAATGACATATACGTAAATCACGCCCACTGACGTTTAAGACTCTTAAGGGATTTTCCGATTTACTGCGTTGTGGCGGTGGCCAGACCCACCTTGGTGATGTCGGCCTGTTGCACCAGGTCCAACACGCTGATGACGTGCTGGTAGTCCACATCGGCCGCGCCGAGCACCACCACGCTGGTCTCGGGATCGGCGGTCTTCAGGTCCACCAACGTCTGCTTGAGCGCCGCCAGTTCGATGGGGGCGTCGTTGAGCCAGATGTGCCCGGCGGTGTCCACATTGATGCGGTTGATCTTGGGCGGAGGAGTGGGCGGCTTTTGCTTCTGCGGCGTGGGCAGGTTCATCTCCAGGTCATTGGACAACTGGGGCGTGGTGATGATGAAGATCACCAGCAGCACAAACGCCAGATCCAGCAGCGGCGTGATGTTCAGCTCGTTGAGCGAACTGTGATGCGCCTTGGAGGTCTTTTTCACTGGCCCCCCACTTGCAGGGAGTTTTCCATGGGCACCATGGCGACGTCGAACCGCACAATGAACTTTTCCGGGAAACCCTTGGGTGGCGGCTGGCTGAGGGCGGGCGTTTCGGCCAGCGCGGATTTGATGGAGTTGTCCCAGCGCTGATTGCCCGAACCGCTGACCCAGCGGGTGCCGTTGATCCGGCCCTTGGGGTCCACATCCAGTTCCACCTCGGCGGCCAGGGTGCTGTCGTCAATGTCCTCGGGCCGGTTCCAACGGGAGCGAATGGACGACTCGATTAGCGCCTTGTACAGGTCAACGGGATTCGAAATGCTCTGCACCTCGTGGGCGCCGTCGCTGAATTGGAAGGACGGCAGGACCACTTGTTCCGGCGCCGCGGCAGGCGCGGCATCGGGCGGCGGCGCGGTGGATTCCACCTTGGGCGGCGCCATGTTGGGCTTGGGCGTGGTGGCGACCTTGGGCTCCTCCACCTTGGGTTCCTCGGGCTTGGCCTTGGGCGGCTCGGCCTTTTTCTCCTTGGGCACGAGGGTGGCGGTCAGGGCCTGCATCTTTTTGCCGACGAGCCCTTCCCGCGCGGCGAAGAAGAACACCACGGCCAGCAGCACGCTGTGGAAAATGATGGAAAAGGTGAGGTTAACCTTTGAGGAGGGGCGCTTGCGCCGCGGATGTTCGTCCATAATCTACTCCTTGTCCTTTTTGGCGCCACCTTCGGCAAACGGCTCGGTGGCGAGATTCACCTTGCCCACGTTGGCCTGTTGCAACGCATCCATCACATTGACGATGTTCTGGTATTTGGTCTTGGCCGAACCACGGATGATGATGTTGAGGTCCGGATTGTCCAGGCGCAGGCCGGCCACCTTTTCCTGCAACTCACTTGCCGCGACCTCCTGCTGGTTCAGGTAGATTTTGCCGGCGTTGTCCACCGTCACATAATTGAGCTTGGGCTTGGCTTCCTTGGGGCGCGTGGCGGCGTGGGGCAGTTGCACATCCAGGTCATTCACCACCGGCGTGGTGGTGATGATGAAAATCACCAGCAGCACAAACGCCAGGTCCAGCAGCGGCGTGATGTTCATTTCCGCCAGCGCGTGGTGATGGGATGAGGAACACTTTTTCATGCCGGGCGCCGGTCAGTTCAGGAATGCGCGCCGTCCATGGCCGGCAATGCGGGCGGAATTTTGGGGGCCACCGCCGGACGACCCGAGGTGCCGGCACCGGGCAGCAGGCCTTCGAGTGAGGTGCGGATTTCCTCGGCCAGCGAGCGATTGTCCACGTATTTGTGTTCCAGCGCGGTGGCATATTCGCTGGCAAAGCCGTCCAGTTCCTGCGTGATGGCGCGGATGGTGGTGACCATGTAGTTGTAGGCAAACATGGCGGGGATGGCGACGGAGAGACCGGCCACCGTGGCCAGCAGCGCCGCGGCCACACCGGGCGCCATGGCGTTCAAGCTGGCGGCGTTGGCAATGCCGATGCCGGAGAAGGTTTCCATGACGCCCCAGACCGTGCCGAACAGCCCGATGAACGGGCCGCCGGCCACCGCCGTGGAAAGAATAATCATCCCCTTTTCCAATCCCAACGCTTCCGCGCCTGCCTGGCGTTCGAGGGTGAGGCGCACCGACTCAAACGAGGACAGGGTGATCTTGGTGGTGATTTCGCGCGCGAGGGTGTCGGTGTAACCGCTGCCGGCCGGGTTGTTTGGATCCGCGGACAGACGCTTGATCTGGGTGACATGCACCGGGTTGTTCTTCAACTGATATTCCAATTCCTCGGCGCCGCCGTGGTAAATCTCATAGGCCGGGGCGCCATCAAATTCCTCGCCGCGCCGAAAGATGCCGAGGGGATCGCGGTTTTCCCGGTAGGCGGCGGCGAATTTCCGCCCCACCTTGCGGGCGCGGTACAACTGCCGCGCCTTGGTGAAGATCACCGTCCAACTGAAAATGGAAACGATGAACAGGGCGAAAATGGTGCACATGCCTTCCGGGGTGAGATGCTTCCAGGCGAAGCTCAGGGCATGGCTTTCCACCCCGACGGCGAAAATTGGTGAAAGGGCAACGGAATTCATAATTTGATTGCAGTCATTGAATGGAATCGGGGTGGTTGTCCTGACAGGGGTCCCGCACTGGCCCGGCCAGCGGATTCAAAGCCGGTCGGACGACCCGGCCCCAAAGGCGCCGGCGGGGTGTTGCCAATGCTTCGGACCGGCAGCCTCAAGACCCGTCCCTTTTTCCCAAAAGTATGTTTTGATATGGCGGGGAACAAAAGCAACGAAGTGTGAAATTGGTGTGGCGGCAATGTAACGGGCGTGTGACGGCAGGGAGGTTCACCGCCTGAGACCGGGGGCTGGCTCATTACCAACCCTTGGTTTCCAGCCCGGCCACCAGCGCGCGGCGGTTGCGGGCCGGTGACAGAATGGGGCGCTGGCTGGAGAGCTTGGCCGGGGCTTTGCCGCTTTTCTGCCGCCAGCGGCCCGGGCTCATGCCAAACCGCCGGGTGAACATGAGGTTGAACAGGCTGAGCGACTGGTAGCCGCTTTCCAACGCAATATCCACCACTTTGGATTCGGTGGTGGCCAGCAGTTTGCAGGCGCGCATGAGCCGGAGTTCCGCCTGTTTTTCGCGGAAGGACATGCCCACCACCCCGCGAAAAATCCGCCCGAAATGGCGCGGCGTGCAGCGCGTTATCTGCACCAGGTCGGCGAAATTGAGGTGCAACAGTTCGGCCGTGGGGGTCTGTTTGAGAAAGGTCCAGAGCCGTTCCCGCGCATCGGAATTGGATTCGCCGGAAGGCTCTGGTTCCGGCTTGGGCTCAAACACCCGGAGAAACAGGTGCAGTAACTGGAGCCGCTGCAGGGCCCCGCCGGGACCGGCATTCAATTCGCGCAGTTCCGCGGCAATGGGACTGGAGGGCGGCAAAATGGGCGGCAGGGCATCCTGGCGCAGGGCGGCCGTTTCAAAGTAACGCTGCTCCCCCAGAGTCAGCATTTCAATCAGACGTTCCGGGCAGACTCGGAAGAAATGCAGCGTCAGTTCCCCCATCTGGCTGGCGCGGATGCTGCCCACAACTTGCGGCGTGGCGGCAATCACCGTGCCTGTTTCCAGCGCCCGGCAGTTTTCCGGATGCAGCCAGTAGCCGCTGCCGGAGGTGATTTGCAAAATGATCCAGGCGGGAAAGTGCGGCGCCCATTCGCCGCCCGGCGGCAAGGTCAATTGCCGTACCGTCAGGTGCGGTTCGTATGAATGGTTGAGTTTCGCCACGGTTTTTAATTTTGCCAGCGCGGAAGCAGTTCCTGCGGCGCTCCGGTCCGGCATTGTCAGGCCGGCATTTCCGCCGGGGTCCTGATTGAATCGGACGCCGAAGCTAGCGGACAGTTGTTACAAACGCGCTGCAACCGGGAAACAGTTTGGAAAACAAAAAACGGCGGGCGCGCCAATTTCCGGACCGAAGGGGGGCCGGAGTTACGCCGGAATGCCCGGTCAGCGGAACCTGCGTGCGGACAACCGGACGCGGGGTTTTCGTTTCCAGCTTATCACAATCCCGACATCGCGTTGTAACAAAGATTGCCCACCTTCGTCCGACGCCCGCCCGCAGGGTGCGGCGGTGTTTATTTGAACTGTGGTGCAATCACAAAATCAGAATCAACCGGAAGAACCATGGAGTGCGGGCCCCTGTTTTATCCGCCCCGGTTTGGGCTGGCGGCGCCAGGAATATCCGCCGGCGGCGGCCGAGCCGATCCAAGTGAAGCCGCCCCATCCCGCTGGAAACCGCGCCGGGAGCCGATTTCCCAGCTACGTGAAAGCGTTTCAAATCCAGCGCCGTAATCGGGATCTGGCAGCATGAGGCCGCCGCAAGCAATGTCAGTTTACAGGTGGTGGTTTTCCCGGTCCGGGGCTCCGGCTTTGCGCGCCATGCTGCGGTTCGGCTGGGTGGTTTGCATGGGGTTGTTGTTGTGGCCTCGGGTTGGCGCCGCCGCGCCGGCCACCAATGCCCCCACCGCGGAAGCTGCCCCGCATTTTGATGTCCGGGAATATGCCGTCCAAGGCGGACCAACACTGGCTACCAATACGCTGGCCGCCATTTTTTCCAAGTACACCGGCACGAATGTGGCCCTGCCGGACCTGGTGCGCGCCGCCTCTGATTTGGAAGCCGAGTATCAGGCGCTCGGCCAAACCAATCTCACCGTCACTTTCGCGCAGAAGAAAATTACGGACGGCCTCGTGACCTTCAACGTTTTCCAGAGCCGTTATCCGCACATTTTGGTTTCGGGTATCAGCTATGTGTACCCCAACGATGGTACGATGCTGACCACCAATCTCACGCCGGAATTGCTGGCCAGCACCACGGCCACCAACGCACCCGAACGCGCGGCTACGAATGCCGGACCGCGCTTTGTGGTGAAAGCTTATGAGATCAAAGGCGACACGCTCCTGAGCACAGACACTTTGATGGCCATCTTTGCCAAGCATACGGGCACTAACGTGGGGGTGGCCGACATCGTGAAGGCCAGTTCGGAATTGCAGATGGAATATCGCGACCGGGGCTATCCCACCGTCAACGTCACCCTCCCGCCGCAGCAAATCACGAACGGCTTTGTGAAAATTCAGGTGTTTGAAGGCCGGTTGGCCAGCATCCTGGTGGAACACAACCGTTATTTCAGTTCCAACAACGTCATGCGGGCCCTGCCCAGCCTGCATACCAATGAACTGCTGCGCAGTCCGATTTTTCAGGCCGAAGTGGACCGCGCCAATGCCAACCAGGACCGGCAGATTTATCCCCAAATCGCCCCCGGTCCGGTGGAGAACACCAGCACGCTCATTTTGGAAGTGAAGGACCGGTTGCCATTGCACGGCAAGGTGGAACTGAACAACCAGGCCTCGCCGGGCACGCCGGATTTGCGGATCAATACTTCCGCTGCCTACAACAATCTCTGGCAGCATGAGCATTCGCTGGGCGTGCAGTACAGTTTTTCGCCGGAAAAGCTCAAGGGCGGAACGGACTGGGATTTTTACGACCAGCCGCTGGTGGCCAATTACAGTGGTTATTACCGGTTCAACCTGGGCAATCCGGAATCTATTTCCCAAAATCTGGCCAGCCAGTCTGGCGGTTTCGGTTACAACGAGGCCACCCGCAGATTTGACCTGCCGCCGCCGACCGGCCGGCCCGAACTGACCCTGTTTGCCAGCCGCTCCACCATTGATACCGGCGTCAACGACTCCAACAAGAAGACGCTGCTGAACATTCCCGGCGTGCGCAACATTACCCAGCAGGACGCGCAGCAGGATATCACGGTGAATGAGGATTTGGGCGCCCGGCTCACCGACCCGCTGCCCGAAATGCGGGGGTGGAACACCAGTTGGTCGCTCGGCACGGATTTCAAGAGCTACCGGCTGGACAGCTACAAAACCAACATTGTGGTCATCACGGAAACCACGGTGAATGAAAACAACCAGCCCAATCCGCCGACCATCAGCACGATTTCTTCCTCCCCCTCCACGAATGGGCCGTTGCGCAAACCGCTGGAATACGTGCCCGTGGCGGTGCATTTCGACGCGAGCCGCAGCGAGTCCTGGGGGCAGACGACGCTGGGGCTCGGACTCAGCGTAAATGCCTGGTACTCGGGTTCGGCCAACAACCTGCAAGCCATTTCCGGCTCCACCAATTCTTCCGGCACCTGGGTGGTGCTGACCCCGAGCTTCTCGCAGGATATTTTCATCCATACCAACTGGGTCATGACCCTGCGCGCTGACGGCCAGTGGGCGAGTGAACCGCTCATTTCCAACGAGCAATTTGGCGGCGGCGGCGTCAATAGCGTGCGCGGTTATCGCGAAGGTGAAGTGTTTGGCGACACCGGCTGGCATGTTTCGTGGGAACAGAAAACCCCCGGCCATTTGATCGGTCCGGTATTTGCCGGCAAGCCGCTCATTGTGCGGGGCACGCTGTTCATGGATTATGCGGAGACCTACCTGCTGGACCCGCAGGGCCGGGATTCGCGGGTGCCGTTGTGGGGCACGGGTTTCGGATTTGTGGCCTCGGTGGGCTCGGCGTGGGAAGCGCGGTTCCTGTTTTCCTTCCCGCTGTTGAGCACCGCCACCACGGTGGCGGGGCAGCCGTTTTTCAACTTCGCCCTGACGGCACAATTTTAACCTAAATGTCACCTGGGGCGGGTTCGCCACGGGTTTTTGAAATGATACAGTGGAGCTAAACGGATGCACACTTTGATCCATCGGCCGCCAGACTGGCTGCAACGCGTGATCGCCGGGAGTCTATTCCTGGCGGCGTGGGGCGGCGCGGCGCTGCCCCGGCTCCAGGCCAATCCCACCGGCGGCACGGTGGCCCAGGGCACGGCCACCTTTTCCAGTTCCGGCGCGCACCTGACCATCCAGACCTCCGACCGGGCGTTCATCAACTGGAAGAGTTTCAACATTGGCGTGGGCGAAACCACCACTTTCGTGCAGCCGTCGGCCTCGTCACTGGTGTGGAACAGCATCCATGACGCCAATCCCTCCCAGATTCTGGGCAACCTGAACGCCAACGGTTATGTCATTCTGCAAAACCAGAATGGCTTTTACATCGGCGGCCAGGCGTTGATCAACGCCCATGGGCTGGTGCTGACCACCTCACCCACCCCCATGCCGGACCTCGCCGGCAGCGGTGCCTGGCAGTTCAACAATCCGCCACCGGCCGCCCGCATCGTCAATTACGGCAACATCAATGTAGATTCCGGCGGCGCGGCCTATCTGATTGCCTACAACATTGAGAACCACGGCACCATCACCGCCCCCCAGGGGGATGTGGGATTGCACGCTGCCGACTCGGTGTTGATCTCCGAACGGCCGGATGGCCGTGGCTTGAGCGCCCAGGTGACGTTGCCCGCCGGGTCGGTGGACAACTCGGGCAAGGTGATTGCCGATGCGGGGACCATTGCCATGCACGCCCAGGTGGTCAACCAGGGCGGATTGCTCCAGGCCAACTCGGTGCGCGAAGTCAACGGCGTCATCGAACTTGTTGCCAGCGATGCGATCAATTTGGGCGCCCATTCCACGCTGTCCGCCCGGGGTGACACCACGGGTATCAGTGCCGGTGGTTCGGTCATTGTCAAATCCGCCGGCACCTTTTCCGACCAGGTCGGATCCGGCATCAACATTGCCGGCGGTACGGCCGGGGGCGACGCCGGCTCGGTGGAACTTTCCGCGGCCAACCTCTCTGCGCCGCAATCGCAGATTGAAGCCCATGCGGCCAGCGGTTATCGCGGCGGCCGGCTGTTGCTGGATCCCACGGACCTGACGCTGGACAGTGCGTATGTCAGCACCCTCAACAGCCAGATCAGCGGCGGGCTCTCGCAAATTGATTTGCAGGCCGACCACAACATCACTGTCAGCGCCGCGTGGTCGCTGGCCAACCAGACTGCGGCCGCGTCGTTGAGTCTGACCGCCGGGAACAGCATCATTCTCAACAACAATGCCTATATCAAGGGCGGCAACAACTGGAGCCTGAGCCTCACTGCCGGCCCGCTGGACCTGGCAGTGAAGCCCATCACCGCGCGCACGGCGGGCATTTATCTGGATGGCAGCGCCTATTTGCAAACCGCCAATGGTGACATTACTGCGTGGGCCGCGAATGAATTGCTGATTAATGCCAACACCGTCACGGCCGGCGTGGATGGCATCCGCACGTTGGGTGGCGGTAACATCAGCGTCACCGCCAAGCTGGGCAACGTGAATACGGGCGGCAACAACCAAGGTTACCAGTTCAAGGTGCTGGCGCCTTATTATTCCGTCTCCAGCACCGTGGGCGGCATCAGCACGGCGGGAGGAGGCAATGTCAACATTACCGCCGGCGGGGACGTGACCAGTTTCCTGCCCAAGACCAGCAGCGGTTCGGGCGATGCCGGAGCGGGGGCCTTTGGGGCCAACCCCGGCAATGTCACCATCACCGCGGGCGGCAGCGTTTATGGCCATTATGTGGTGGCCAACGGCCGGGGGACCATCACCGCCGGCCAGGACATTGGCAACAGCGCGGGCGATGTGGCGCTGAGCCTTATCAAGGGCAATTGGAATCTGGTGGCCCAGACCGGCAGCATTTCCTTGCAGGAAGTGCGCGACCCCAACGCGGTTTACAACGACTTCAGCGGCGGCTCGAACCTGGGAAGACACTTTGTGGATTATGATTCCCTGGCTTCCGTGAGCCTGGAAGCCAAACAAGGCGGGGTCGCTCTGACCGGCGCGAACATTCCCCGGCCCAATGGCGGTATCTCCATCATTTATCCGCCTTCGCTCGAAATTGCCGCCGGCTCGGGCGGGGTGTTGTTGAACAAAACCATCAGCCTGTTTCCTTCCGATAACCAGAACCTGAATATTACCACCACCGCTGGCGGCGATTTGGTGGCGCCGCAGGCCGACCCCACCGTGCCCCCGACGGAACTCATCATGTCGGACAGCGACTCGACCCGCTGGCTGGGGTCCACCAGTTTCGGCTCGGATGATCACGGCGCCAAGGTCTACGGCTTGAATAGTCCGGACCCGGTAATCCTGGACATTGACGGCGACATCAAAAACCTGATTTTGCAGGTGACCAAGCAGGCGCAAATTGATATCGGCGGCGACCTCATTAATTCCAGTTTCTCCGGCCAGAATTTGCATGCCTCCGACGTGACCTCCATCAAGGTGGGCGGCCAGATTTTCAACCGCAGTCCGTATTCCTTCACCTACCTCGATACCGGAATTGGCAACGTGCCCATTCAGGATTTGCCGATCAATGCCGGCTCCAGTTGGGAAACCATCTTCACCGTGGCATTGAATGCGGATGCCATTGCCAACCTGGTGATCCCCTCCGGATTGCAACCCAGCCAATGGGCGGCTTACGTGGCGCAGCAGGCCTCGCTGTTCCCCGGCGGCAATCCCGGCTTCGTTTATAATGCGAGTACCCGTCGGCTCGGTTTCGTGGGGGACATGTCTTCCGTGCTCTCGGCCCAGCAATTGGCCGTGCTGCAGGGCGGGGCGGGCTTTACCGTCCTGCGGTATGACCCCACCACCGGGTTGCCCGCGGTGTACACAGGGGCCGATGGCAAACAGCATTTCCAAACCGATACCGTCTCCTGGACGGATCCGGCCAAGGTCACCCAACTCTACACCGCGAGCTTGGGCGCGCCGACGGCCAAGGATTCCACCCAGTTTGGTTACCGCGTGGGCGGTCCGGGAACATTCGACGTGGAGGCCGGGTCCATTTCGCTGGGCAACTCGCTCGGCATTCTGTCCTCCGGAGTGGGGCAGCCACCGGGCGGTCACGCGCTTTACTCCAAATTGGCCCCCTACACCGATTCCGGGGCGAACTTGAACGTGGTGGTGCATGGAAACCTGGACATGCTCAGTTCCACCATCGCGGTGCTGGGTGGGGGTAACCTGAGCGTCAGCGTGGATGGTACCATCGATCTGGGTTCGCCGGAATTGTCCGGGGCGCGGTCGGATCCCGGCTCGCTGGCTTTCGGTATCTTCAATACCAGTCCGTTGCTGCAGGATGATGCCGGGAATCACATCAGTGGCGATGTGAACGTGATTGCCGGTGGCGACATTGACATCAACGGTTCGCGCATTGCGGCCTACAACGGCGGGGCGGTCGCCATCAAATCCTTGACCGGGAATGTGGATGCCGGTGCCGGTGGTGCGGTGCAGGCCAACATCTACTATTACTTTGTGGATCCGCTCACCGGGCTGGTGGGCCGGTTGCTGGGCGGGGTGTATGGGAGCGGCATTCTGGCCACCACGCTGCCGTTGGCGGCCGGGGCCATCGCTCCGCCGAGCGCTGCTACCCAGCCCGGGGACATTACCGTGTTGACTCCGCAAGGCAGCATTTTTGCCAGCCAGGGGGGGATTTTGCAGGAAGCGTTGAACGGTAATGTCGCGCCCGGCCCGACGGTAACCTTGAAGGCGGGCACGGATCCGAGCGAAGGCAATCCGGGTTATCAGGGGGACATTGATCTGGGCAATGGCGGCGTCATCGGCGGCACGGTTAATGTCTCCGCCAACGGTGATGTGAAGGGTCTGGTCATTTCCCGGCAGGATTCCTCGGTGCAGGCGGCGCAGAATTTCAGCGGCACGGTCATTTCAGGCGGCTCAGCCAATCTGTCCGCCGGTGGTAGCATCGTGGGTACGGTGTTTGGTGTGGGCGGGGTCAAAGCCTCCGGCGATGTGTCCGGGGCAACTCTGCTGGGGCAGAACGTTTCCGCCAATGGCGGGCAGTCGCAATCCACCTTGGGCACCACCGCCACGGCCAGTGCCGCGGCCTCGGCGGCCTCGGCCCAGGCCGGCACCGATGCCAAGGAACAGGTGGCCGGCAACAACGGCACGAGTGACGACGACGACAAGAAGAAAAAGAAGAAACAGCCCTTGCTGCAGCGGGTGGGCCGGGTCACCGTCATTCTGCCAAAAGCCTGAACCGGAACTTTATGAACTGGCACCATTTTACCCTGCTGACCTTGCTGGGTTGCAGCCTGCGGTTGCCGGCCGCTGACGCCACCGGCCTGGAACTGACGGGCATAGTGGCCGTGGGCGATCTCCGCATGGCCTGCCTGAAAGTTCAGCCCGGCGGCCAGGGACTTGTGGTGCGCGAAGGCCAGACTGTGGCAGGCATTACCTTGAGCAAACTGGACGCCCAAACTGGCGCGGTGCTGGTAACTCAAGGCACGAACCTGGTTCAATTGCATCTGAGCAATCACGCTTCCGAAGGCACCGCCCTGGCGGAAGCCCGGGCGCGATTGTTACAGCGCCGCGCTGCCCTGCAGGCGGCGGAAAAGCAGCTTGTGTCAGCGGTAACTGCGCCAGACGATGTGGTTGCCACCACGCTGAACCGACATTTTCCCACTGCTGGAATAGAACCCTCCGCTGGAACGGAGAAGACCGCTGCTACGGGAGCATCCTCTGCCTCGCCGGCCGTCGCTGCTTCTGCCGTTTCTGCCGCGAGCCCGGTCGACACCACCACCGGGCGCCAACTGCTTCATATCAAAACCGTGGACGACCCGGAAGGGGACCGGGTTCGCGGGTTGCTGGGCACCCAGGCTTTTTTGGTCTGGGACCTGGCTCATGCCGACCGGTGGCAGCAAAAGCCCGCTCAATAGTTGCTGGCTGGCTGCCAGGACACTGCCAGCGCATTATACTTCGCACTCTTCCATCCGGGTGGATTACTTGTCCGCCATCCGTATTCCGCATCCGCAAACAAAAAAGCCGACCGGTTTCCCGGTCGGCCAGGCGTTCCCCTTCCCCAAGATTATTGCGCTCCGACCCGGTAATACCGGTCGGATTCGGTGGTCGTATCGCTCAGGCTGTTGGTATTGCCATTCCCGGCAACCGTACCGGGCGCTGCCGCCCAACTGGTGACCGGCTGGCCAATGCCGAAGTGATTGGTGTAATACAACGTGTAAATGGCGCCATTCGTGGTGGTGAAGTAAATCGTGGACGTGGTGTTGAACCGCGTAATTTTTACCACCTGCGGCGCGGGCGGCGTGGGTACAACCGTTGAAGCCCGGGTGAAGGTCAGGGTGCCATCAGGATTCAATTGAAAGTAGCCCACATAGTAGGCCGGCCCGGCATTCGTGCCGGTGTCCGGGTCCAGATTTCCCGTCGGCCGGGCCCGGTAAAAGTCCGACCGCGCCGCCGCGGCGAACGGATCGGGCGTAACATTTTCCACGGTATTCGGGAGTCCGAACGAACCCACGGGTCCCACTCCAATATTATCAATGAAATAGCTCAGGTCATTGCGCGACTGGCTCTGGCCGTCCCAGACCGGTTCTCGTACAAGAAACGGGGTGTTGTTGGCATTGCTGGCCCCCAGCGAGCCGGAGATGGTCACGGCACCGGTGCCCACGCCCAACATGTCATTCTTATTGCTGCCCTGCGCGGAAGCCGAGGCCCGTTGCGGGGCCGTGGTGCGCGTGTTGGCATCCATGCGGGGCAGCGTGTACCAGAGGGTCAACGCGGGATAACCGCCCCAAGGGCTGATGACGCTTTTGAGGCTGGTGCTGACCGACCAGTTCAAGCTGCCGAAGCCGTCCGGGAACGCCGCCGTAAGCTGGGCGGGCGAAAAGTTGTTCAACGCTACGGTGGTTCCGGCCACCATGTTTTCCAAATTGGTGACGTTGCCGAGGTTGACCACCAGCTCATAACTGCCCAAACCCGGCTTCCGGAACCCGGCCAGCAGGTCGCCATTCTGGGAATATTGAAATTGTCCGGCGGCGGAGGTCCGGTTGGCCAGGGCCAGAATCCCGGCCGCAATGCCGCCGGCCAGTAAGCGCGTGAGGTTCTTGTTCATAATCATGATTCCAGTGCAAACTAAAGTGGCAATTTAGAGTTCAGCGGTGGGTCCTGCCACCTGTTCCCAGACATGGAAATCCTGTTAGGCGACATGCTCAAAAAAGGCCGGAAACGGCAACTATATGCGGGTTTTTGGGCCGGAGGAATCCGACTGCCCCCGGCAACGGGAAGATTCTGCGCGGTTTTGTAACAATCGCCTCCGAATTGTAAGAATTGATTGCTTGAGTCCACCTTCCCGGTTGGGCATGGAAGGGTCATGACAATGAAACGGTTTGGCCGTGCCGGAACTGCCGGGATGTTTGCGGGGGCATGCCTTGGGGCATGGCTGTTCGTCGGCCCCTTGCAGGCGGAGGATTATACGGTGGTCACCGCCACCGCCGCTGCCGCCGCTGGCAAAGCCGACGCCCAATATTTTCTCGCCAAGTGTTATGCCCATGGGACCGGGGTGACCCAGGACTATGTCCACGCTGCCACCTGCCTCCAGCAGGCGGCGGAACAGGGTTTCATTTACGCCCAGACCGATCTGGCAGGTCTCTACGCCGATGGCAAGGGCGTCAAACAGGACTGGAGCGAAGCCTGCAAGTGGTACCGCAAGGCAGCCGAGCAAGGGGATCCGCTCGCGCAGTACGGCTTGGGTATTTGCTATGCCGAGGGTCGGGGAGTGACCCAGGATCTGGCGACCGCCCGGGAATGGTACTTGAAGGCCGCCCAGCAAAACCAGGTCGCCGCCCAATGCGCACTGGGGCAGCTTTACTTCCAGAGCGCCACAAGAAGTGCCGCCCAAAGCGACACGAATTACCTCGCCGATTACCGGAACGCCGCCCAATGGCTGGGCCGGGCGGCCGAGAAGGGATACGTGCCGGCAATGAACAACCTCGGATTTCTTTATGAAAACGGCTCCGGCGTGGAAAAGAACTACGCCACCGCCGCCCGCTGGTATCGGGCTGCTGCCGAACAGGGCGATGCCAAGGCACAGGGAAATTTGGGCACTTTATATGAGGAAGGTAACGGCGTGCCGCATGATTTTGTGCAGGCCTTCAAATGGTTTCAACTGAGCGCCCGCCAGGGCGATCCCATTGGCCGGCGGTATGTGGAAGACTATCTGGCCCATCGCCGGCTGACCCCGGAGCAGCAGCAGGAGGCCGAACGGATGGCCCGGGATTTCCTGACGCAACAGGCCGCCAAGAAATCGAAGTAGTCTCGCTGCGACGCCAGGTTTGCAAGCATGTCCCTTGGGGGCGGGATGCCCGCGCTGAAGGAGGGCAGGCCATATGCCGGGCATATTTCCAAGGCCAGGCAGGGGCCAGCTTCCTTTCCGCGAGTGGCGTTGCCTCTCGTGCAAATTATTTTGCCGGGCGCTCCGATCAACAGGTTTCTTCCCGTTAATCAGGACTTGGGCCGGGTGACGCGGCGCCATCTTGTAACGTGACTGAAAACAAAAACCCGCGCGGAATTTTCCGCGCGGGTGTGGAAGCACTGGCCGTAAGGATTACAGACGGGTGGGCGCCGCCAGGTCGGTTTCCTTGGAGGCGTGCATGTAACTCAGATTGATGCCGCCGCTGTGGGCCGCCGGGTCGCTGCCCCCGAGAGAGCTGGCCACCAAACTCCGGAAAGCCACGCCGAAATCCAGCTTATAGCCGGAGATGCCGTTGGCTCCGTAGAGGTGCTCGTTGCCCCACATGGAGTACTGGCCTTCTTCAATGGCGCCGTCAGATTCCATCACCCCATTCAACGCCAGCCAATTGTTGGCCACGGTGAGCGCGCCGAGGTTGTTGCCGGCATCCGCGCTTGCAATGGCATCGCCCGTGCCCAGGTAACCCACGGCGATGTAGCCGGTGCCGCCGAGCAGGTCGGTCGCGGTCTGGGTGCCGTCCACGCGCAGAGCCTTGGCCACGTCGCCGCCGCTTTCATAACCGTTGTTGTCCACTTCGGTCAGGGTGCTGGCGTCGCCCACTCCGGAGAACGGAATGCCGTTGATGGAAAACTGCACCACCGGCTTGGTGATGCCGTAGCCGCAATCCGCGAGGGTGTTCACGCGCGTGCCGGAACCCTTGTTGCGGCCAATCGGGAAAACGTTGTTGGTATCGCCCGTATTGCCGGTGAAGAACGCGGCCACCTGCGGGAAGCCGAGCAGCACCCGGATTTGTTCATGGGTGATATTGGTCAGGTGGTTCCAAGCGGTCAGCGGGGTGGATTGGTAATTCTTGACCCAGGTGAACGGAACGATGCCCACTTTGCCGAAATCATGGAGAGTGAAAGCCGAACTGAGTGAGACATCCTTGGAGGTGTCGGCCATAGACAGGTCGGCATTGCGGCTGGTGGCTTCCAGTTCCGCGCCGGAGGGATTGCTGGACGAAACGGTGTAGCTCACCGTGCCGTCGGTCTTCATGAACGTGGCCGGGGCGCCAGGCAGGGGGGAACCGTCGTTGTCAATGTTGTTGCCGGCCACGGAGGCAATGCCGGCTTCGGAACCGCTCCAGTAGCAGGAGACAAAGGTTTCCGTGCCGCCGATGTTGCCATGGAACAGCATGTAGCTGGCTTTGGAGGCGGTGCTGCTGCCGCGGATGGCCATGTCCGGTGCGGCATCCCACGGGCCGGTGGGCGCGGCGGCGGCGAGCACGTTGTAGCAGTTGCCGCGGAAAGCGCTGGAACCGGTGAGGTAGATGGTGTTGGCCGCGTCGGCAGAGACGATTCCCGCCGCTATGAGCGCTGCAGTGAGGAGCAATTTCTGGTTCATTTTCATGTCAGAGTAGGTTTGTGGTTTGTTGGTTATTGGTTGCGAAAAGGAGATTATTTGGCTGCGGCGGCAAACTTCCGGCGGATGCCCCAAGCCAGCAAACCGGCGCCGGCGACCAGGCTCAGCGTGGCAGGTTCGGGTACCGCCTGCGGGGTGAAGGTGAGGGTGTTGTTGTTAAAATCCATGGTGAAGTAACCGGCGTAGGAGTAACTGTCGCTGCTGCCGGACTGGCTGGTCATGTAGAGGTCGGCAAACGCCATGCCGCTGCCCACCGTGCTGCCCACGTTGATGCCCTGCTGGCCCAGCAAACCGCTACCGCCATAAATTGCCGAGCTGAAGCTGGAGGCATCGCTGGCCAATGGCGTGGCTGAACCGCCGGCCAGTGACAGGCTGGCGTAACCGCTGAGCACCTGGTTGAAATCCGCCGCCCGGGCGCTGGCATTGGAGAGCGTCTGATCCGCCGGGGTGCTGGAACCCGCCACGCTGGGCGTGCCCAGGCTGCTGCGCGTCTGGGTCAGGTACACGGAAGGGGTGAGGCCGGACTTGCCGCCGCCGATGCCCATCACCGTGCCGTTCGCGCCGGAGGTGAAGATGCTGTCAAAGGTGCTGCGCGTGAAGTCGGTGCTCAGATTGACCACCGTGGAGCTGCCGACCAGCGATGAAGCCTGTCCCAGATTGATGATGTAGTCGTTCGCGGCGCCATTGCCGGTGAAACCGAGGACCAAATCATTGTTTGCAGCGTGCGCGGCCTGGGCCACCAGGGCCGCACCCACCGCAATCATTGCTGTCTTGGTGAATTCATTCATAGATAGTTTCCTAGTAGTATTCCGTTGGTTCGTTGTGTCTGCACCTAGTGGTTCAGCGCGGATAAAACTACTTGACCCACCGAAGATTTGCGTCATGTAGAAGGACACAGGAGTTCTGTTTTAAGACCTGACTTTCGATATTGTAACGCGCTAAAAGAAAGCGCTTTATAAATTTGCTTTTTGACCGGGAGCCGTTGCTAATGCAGATGTCGCCAAAAGGTCACTTTGAAAAATTCCCGGATGTTGCCAGACTTCCGACCGCCGGCGCCATCCCGCCAAACGCAGTTGCGGGGAGAGGGTTGTCAACACTGGCTGTGGCTGTCGCCGTTGAAAAAATCAAAACATGACACATCTGAAACCGACCCATCAAATTGGGTGGCGCTTCCTTTCGCCCGGAGCGCTCCGCCTCGGGCGTGGGCTGATCTGCCTGATACTGTTGGCGTCGTCCCTTCCCGCAGCCAGCAGTGTGGTGGCCTGGGGCGCCGGGACATTTGTTTCCGATCCACCCGACTTTAATAATTACGGGCAGGCCATCGTGCCCCCGGATTTGACCAATGCTGTGCAGGTGTCCGCCGGCTGGCGGCACAGCCTGGCCCTCAATGTGGATGGCGCCACCACTGGTTGGGGGGATGATTCCTTTGGCCAACTGGATTTTTTTCCGAATTTTACCAACAGCATCGCGGTGGCCTGCGGCCGGCAGCACAGTCTTGCGTTGCTGGCCGATGGCACGGTCTTGGCCGCCGGAGATGGCTATTATTTTCAGACCGATGTGCCGGTGGATCTGACCAATGCCGTGGCTGTGGCGGCGGGTTTTTATCACAGCCTCGCTTTGGATACTGGTGGCCGCGTGGTGGCCTGGGGCATGAGCACCAACGACAGCCAGATCGGAATTGATCCCAACTACGGCCAGAGCCGCGTGCCGGCGAACGTCTCCAACGTAGTGGCCATAGCCGGCGGCGGCTGGCACAGCCTGGCGTTGCTGGCCAACGGCACCATCCGGGGTTGGGGCCGCGACAATCACGGCCAGGCCGATGCCGTGGGCATTACCAATGCGGTGGCCATTGCCGCCGGCGCCTCACACAGCCTGGCGCTGCTGGCGGACGGCACGGTCCGCGCCTGGGGGGCCAATGATTATGGCCAGACCAATGTGCCGGCGGATCTCAGCAACGTGGTAGCCATCGCCGCCGGTGGCTGGCACAACCTGGCGCTGCGCCGGGATGGTACGGTGGTGGCGTGGGGCGCGGGCAGCGGGAGCAACACCAACGTGGATTTTGGCCAGAGCACCGTGCCGCCCGGATTGAGCAACGTGGTGCAGATCGCTGCGGGCCTGGTACACAGCCTGGTGCTGACCGGCTCCAACCCGCCGGCAAGCTCCGCCCCGCTGCTTGCGCCGGTTTGGGAGACCAACGTCTTCCGGGTGAGCGTTGCTACCGCTCCGGGCCGGGTGTACCGCCTGGAATATAAGGATGCGTTGTCGGACAGCGCTTGGACCGGACTGCCGCTGCGTGCCGGTACGGGAAGAGCGTTAATGCTCCAAGATATCACTGCCAACGGTAATCAGCGTTTCTACCGGGTAACCCGCTGGTGATCCCGGTTTGCCGGGGGCTTCCGGTTTAAGTTTGGCGCATCCCTCGGCGTTATCCGAAACAAATTAGCTGCAATCTCCCGGCTCGTAACGGAAATGTAACACGGACGCCGTGGAAGCGTCACGCCCGTTCACCAGCATACGCGCCATGCAGAATTTTATCAGCCGGGTTTTGCCGCCGTTGGCGGGCGCCCGGCATTCCCAGCGGATGATGAAATCGTGGCGGCTCCTGCCGGTGGTGCTTGGAGTATTTGCCGCCCTGCCGGCATTTGCGGATGCCACCGATCCTTCCGACCCGGTGCTGAATCTCTTGCTGGATAAGGGCGTGATCACTCAGAAGGAAGCCGACAACGCCCGCGCGCAGGCGGCGGCCATCCGTTCCAATAGCATCGTGGCCCTGCCGCCGATGGAATCCAAGTGGGACATTAGCCACGCCATCAAGAATGTGGAATTGTTTGGCGATGTCCGCGTGCGCTACGAAGATCGGCAGGCCGAGACGCCGGTGGGCGGCAAGATTGATTTGCAGCGTGAGCGCTATTCCGTCCGCTTCGGTTTGCGCGGCAAGGCCCTGGATGACTTTTACTACGGGGTACGGCTGGAGACTTCGGCCAACCCGCGCTCGGCGTGGGGCACTTTTGGTACTTCTTCCAGCGGTTTGCCATATCAGGGGCCGTATGGCAAATCCACGTTCAATCTCGACATTGGCCAGGCGTATATGGGCTGGCGACCCGAGGAATGGGTGGATTTGACCGTGGGCAAAATGCCGAATCCACTTTACACCACCTCGATGGTTTGGGACGGCGACCTGAATCCCGAAGGTCTCGCCGAGCGTTTCCATTATCAGGTGGGCGCGGCGGATTTCTTCGCCACCTTCGGCCAGTTTGTGTATCAGGACACCAACCCCAATCAGGCTTCGGGCGGTTTGGGCTTCAACGGGTTGACCGGGCTGAATACCGACAACATTTTCCAGCTCGCATGGCAGGGCGGACTGACCTACCACATCACCACCAATATTTCCGCCAAGGTGGCTGCCACCATTTACCAGTACTACGGCCTGCAATCGTTTGTCAGTCCCTACTACGGCGACGTGTATGTGGGCGAAGGCCAGTACCAGGGACCGGGTTCCAGCTATCCGGTCAACGGCTCCAGCGGCTACGGCACCTCCTACACCACCGTGCCCGGTTCACCCAACAGCCTGGGTTACCCCAATAATCAGGTGGGTTTGAACGATCTGCTCGTGCTGGAAATTCCGTTTGAAGTGAACTTCAAGCTGAAGCACGTGGACGCCCGCGTGTTCGGCGATTTCGCTTACAACCTCGAAGGCAAGCAACGCGCCGAAAAGGCCGCGGCCGCCTACTCCTATTACCTGGCCAATTACAGCACCACGCCCGCCACCATCAGCGGCTTCGCCCCGCAGACCGACGAGGTGAAGGCCTACCAGATCGGGTTTGCCATTGGCAGCCCGGACAGCCTGGGGCTTGTCTCCGGCAGCACCTGCCGCAAGCACGCCTGGGAAGTCCGCACCTACTGGCAGCACGTGGAACAATACGCGCTCGACCCCAACCTGCTGGACTCCGACTTCTTTGAAGGCCGCGCGAATCTGGAGGGCGTCTATGCCGCCGTGGCCTACGGCTTCACCGACAACGTCATTGGCGCGGTGCGCTACGGATATGCGCATCGCATTAACAACGCCATCGGCACCGGAGGCAGCAACCAGGACATCCCGCAGATCAATCCCATTGATAACTTCAGCCTCTTTCAGGTGGACCTGATCTTAAAGTTCTAAATTGCCGTTGCTTTTACCCGCGGCAGCCCATGCCGGACCTGGCCGGATTCCATTCAGTGGGCGGCGCGGAAGGGCTTGCCTCCGACTTTTGCCCTGCCATAGTATTTGCCTTGGCGCGCCAGTTTAGCTCAGTGGTAGAGCAACGGTTTTGTAAACCGTCGGTCGTCGGTTCAAATCCGACAACTGGCTCCATTTTCTAAGTGGAGAATTTCCAAGCTGTTAGGACGCGTGCAGCGGTCAACTGTCAGTGAAACTGTCAGTGAAATGGCCGGCAGCCTTCCCGCTCGCCAGAACTCGACAGAACTTCACTGAAATGGTCCGACTACTGATTAACGCGATGCCAAAGGGCTAGTTCATCATTCAGAACTAGAAAGGCATCAACATGAAAGCTCGGTTCGTTCTCTTCCGCCGTGCGGAAGTCTATTATTGCGAAGATACTACCACCGGCAAACAGGTCAGCCTGCGCACCCGGGACGAGGCCGCCGCCCGCCGCTTACTCAACGTCAAAAACGAGGCGGTGTTGCAACCTGCGATGAACCTGCAAATTGCGCAGGTTTACTTGCAGCACGGTGACCCCGCGTTGGCCGCCCGCACCTGGCAGGACGTCATGGAGCAAATCGTTTCCACGAAAACCGGCAGCACCGGCGAACGCTGGCGCCATGCGATGGCAGATAAGGCCTTCAACTCGCTCCGCCAGCGCAGATTGATCGAGACCACGGCTGAGCATTTTCTGGGCGTGCTTAAAAAGGGTTCGGTTTCCACCAACATGTATCTGCGCCGGGTCCACAATTACGCGCTCGGTATGCACTGGCTGCCGTGGCCGGTATTGCCGAAGCTCCAATGGCCGAAAATTCGCCACAAGGAGAAACGGGCCATTACATGGGCGGAGCACCAGAAAATTATCGCGCGCGAACGCAACCCCGCCACCCGGGCTTATTATCAGTTGCTCTGGCATCTGGGCGGGGCGCAATCGGACATTGCCTTTTTGACCGCCGAGGATATCGATTGGCGGGCGCGCACCATCGCCTACCGGCGGCAAAAGACCGGCGCTACCTCGTTGATTTCCTTCGGGGAGGAATTGGCGGGGATTTTGCGGACACTGCCGCAGACGGGCCAATTGTTTCCCGCGCAGGCCCGGATTCATGAACGGCACCGGGCCAAGCTTTTCATCAAACGGCTGGCATCCGTCGGAATTTCTGGAGTTTCCTTGCATTCCTACCGTTACGCTTGGGCAAAGATTACTTTAGCATACTTCGCCATCGCCCTCGTCCAAATGGTGTGCCTCGGAAGGGTTTGAAGCAAAACGAGAGCGATGGTAAAACACACCGCAATGACGGCATCAAATGATTACCCGTTTCTGCGACAGGTGAAGTCCCCTATCACCGATGACCAACTTTCTCCTCTTGACCCTCGGTGCCGATGCGTTCAGTTCGCCGCTCCCCTGACCGAAAGCGACCACATCCAACTTGCGAAGTTCCTCGCTGCCTACCCCAGCGTCCCGCTTCGCATTTATGGTCATTATTCAGAACCGTTGCCAAATCTCTCTTTCCTGAGGTATTACCCATTCGTTTCAGGATTTCAGGTTGACGTGTTCCTTTTGCAGTCAACCGAAGGCGTAGAACACCTGCCAGAGTCGTTGGAGTTCTTTGGATTCGGTCAGACAAAGACCGGAAGTATCTCGCTTGCTTTTCTTCGGCGGTTTGGTCGCCTGAAGGATTTATATTTGGAGGGGCACACGAAGAACATTGAGGCAGTATCCGCTCTTTCGCATCTTGAGCGACTAACCCTGAGGTCAATCACACTGCCCGACTTGAATCTTCTCTTACCCCTGAAACATTTGTGGTCGCTGGACATCAAACTTGGTGGGATAAAGGATTTGCGACTATTACCGCAGATTGGAGGTCTGAAGTACCTTGAGTTATGGATGATAAAGGGTCTTGAAGACCTCAGCGTGATTGCTCAACTAACGACTCTGCAAAATCTCTTTCTTCAAGCACTCAAGAACGTAACGGCATTGCCATCTTTTAGAAACCTGCATCGGTTGAGGCGGGTTACGCTTGACACGATGAAGGCAATCACAGATTTGTCACCAATCGCCGACGCTCCCGTTCTGGAAGAACTGCTTGTTGTTGCTGCCAATCATTTGGACCCAGACGATTTCAAACCATTCATCGGTCATCCAAAACTAAAGGCAGCAACTATCGGTCTCGGGAGCACTCGTAAGAACGAGCAGGTTCAAAAACTGCTCGGACTGCCCAAGGGTGAGGGATTCAAATCTGAGTTTACCTATGTTTGACCAGATGGGAGGGAGCGTAGTCGGAGTGAAGCGGCAGGTCTTGAACGCTTACCGCTGACTTCTGAGTCGCTTATTCATCCTGAATAAATCGTCCTCGTTGGTCTCCTTGTCCTACCAGTCCCCCACTGCGGTCAAAAGTTTTCCCCTGCGGTCCATCTTTCGGATTGAAATGGGCGAGTAGTCCGTTTGAGCGGTCACGAACTTCCTTGCGATACCTTCGAGCGCGAGCTGAGTACTCCTGCGACCTGAATCCCGCTTGAGCGGACCGCCCCATGAACTCCAAAGAGCTTTTTTCAGCACTGGCACTGTCAGTGAAAGTGTCAGTGAAACTGTCAGTAAAGTTAGGACAAATAGTGGCGAGTTAGTCCCAGGTAGTGCTTGAAACCCCAATAAAATCAGCTATTTTAAAGGTACTGAATCGGTCGACTAGCCCAAATCCGACAACTGGCTCCATTTTCCCCCGCTGCCTTTCGTCCTGAAAACATTTTCGTTTTCTTATGCGCCTGTCGCCGGCTGCACGGCTTGAGATTGACAATGCCCGGTCCCTCCGCCAATAGAACTGCGGCACCCGGACCTGAACCCCAATGGCGGTCCGGCGCCGTCGTCGAATGCCCAGAGGAACTGAGATACTGTCGTCGCGCTGCGGAACCCTTTCCGGAGCGGGCCGCTGGTTCTTGCTGCTGGGGGCCCTGGGCGGCGGTTTTTTTGCGCCCGCTTTCCGCCTGGCGGCCGAGGAATTGCACACGGTCGCGGCCATCCGTCAGCTGACCGTGGAGCAAACGCAGCAGAAGCTGCCAGTGCAGTTGCACGGCGTGGTTACGTTCTACGACGACCGGCTGTATTCCCGGTTCATCCAGGATGACACCGCGGGCATTTACCTGCAATTCCCGGCCAATGTCGGGCCCCCGGCGTTGACGCCCG
>DATJIU010000106.1:0-10056 GCA_035492855.1 Dongiaceae bacterium
CTGTTTCAAGATGCTTCCGGTACCGCCGCACTCAATGTGCATTGGGAGGGGGTCCCATTGCAGGCGGGGCAACACATCCGGCTGGCCGCCACCAATACGGTGAGCCGCACCGATACCGGCCTGAGCCTGGGTGCAAGTCCATTGGTGGACGTGGACGGCCGACATCCCGCCTTGGAAAAGCCCGGGACGATTTTTTTGAATGCGGGACGGCATCCGCTGCGCATTAATTGGTTTAATTGGGCCAGTTCGGCCCAACTGGACCTGGCATATTCCGGGCCGGGCCTGGAGAAACAACCGGTGCCGCCCGCCGCGTTCTGGCAGGATGCCAGGGAGGAGCATCCGGGATTGCGATTTCAGTGTTTTGAAGGGGATTGGGACCGCATGCCCAATTTTGACCGGCTGGCGTCCGTAAAGGCGGGCACAGTCTCCCATCTGGATGTCTCGGTGCGAAGCCGTCCGGAAGATGTGGGGCTGACGTTTAGGGGTTTCGTGGAGGTGTCCCGGGAAGGCAAGTACACCTTTTATTTGAATTCGGACGACGGCGGTCAATTGTATTTGGATGATCTGCCGGAAATTGCTTTGCTGGGCCAAGGTGAGCTGCCGGCTGCTACACCGGTAATTCCCGGCCAGCCGCTGCTGAGCACCAACCAGGATTCCCTCTGGGCGGAGGCGGAAGGCACCCTCGAATTCCTGCGAAACGCGCGCCGGGGCGTGGAGTTTGAGCTGGTATCCGGCGGGAGCCGGATGCGGGTGCTGGTGGCGAGCGCCGCCCCGGGGGTGCCGGCGCATCTGTTGCACAGCCTGGTGCGCGTGCGCGGGGTATGTCCGGGAGTGTGGGACGCGGAGGGACACAAATATGCCGGATTGATGGTTGCCGGCGGCTGGTCCGGGGTGCAGGTGCTGAACGTGGCGCCGGAATCGTGGGCGCAGTTTGAGCCGGCGACCCTGGACGGTTTGCGTGCAACTGCGGCTACCAATGCCAGCGGCGGCGTGGCCCGGTTGCGCGGGAAAACGGTGCGGGATCCGGTCACGCAAAAGTTGCGGTTTGAGGATGGTACCGGTATGGCGGCAATGGAACGGCTGGACGCTGTGCCGCCGACTGGCGGAAAGATCGAGGACTGTCTCTGTGAATGGTTCTGGGATGGCAGTCATATTCAGCTGGCTGAAGCGGTTTGCCGGCGCGTGCCGCAGCCCGGAGGCGTTTCGAGCAATGCGGTCCCGGTCCTCACCACGGCGTTGCAGGTGCAGCAACTCCGGCCTGAGGAAGCCGGGCATCGGCAATACCCGGTGGAAATCCAGGGGGTGGTCACTTATGTGAGCAGCGACCTGGGTTCGTTGGTGATTCAGGATTCCACCCGGGCGGTTTATGTGGCGGTGGACTCCAAGGCGGCGGCGGAATTGCCCCGGGAAGGGGAGGTCTGCCAGATCCGGGGCGTGGCGCTGCCCGGAGAATTTTCTCCCATCGTTGCGTTTCAGAGCGCCACGATCCTGGGGCGGGGGCGCCTGCCCCCGCCGGTGAGTCCCACGCGGGACCAGATGCTGAATGGCAGCCTGGATGCCCAGTACGTGGAACTGCGCGGCATGGTGACCTCGGTGAATGATGGCAGTGTCACGCTGCTGACTTCGGAGGGGGCTTTTGACGTGAATGTCGCTCCGGGGCCGGCCCAGCCCTGGGAGCAGTTGCTCAACTCGATTGTCCGGGTGCGGGGCTGCTTTTTTGCCGATTGGAACAAGGAAACGCATCGCATCATCCTGGACCGGCCGGTCTTTCGCATTTGGGCCGCGACCGTTTCCGTGGAGGTGCCGGCGCCGGCGGATTTGTTTGCGGCCGACGTCGTCCATGCCCGGGAGCTGATGCATTTTGATCCCCGGTTCAACACCTTCCGGCGCGTCAAGGTTCGCGGCCAGATTGTTCATGCCGGGGCCCATGAGTTTTTTCTGATGGATGAGACCACCGGACTGCGCTTCCATCCGGCCGCGCCGGAACATTTCGAGCCGGGGGACGAGGTGGAAGTGGTGGGCCTGGTGGAACTGGGCGGAGCGTCGGCGCTGCTGCGGCAGGCGGTGGCGCGCCGGATTGGGCATGGCCCGGTACCGGAAGCTCGCGAGCTCTCGCTGCAATCTCCGGGCGACCAGGTGGACGCCACGCGAGTGTGGGTGGCGGGCACGCTGGTGGATGCGCGCGACCGGGGCGGCCTGCCGGTGCTGGAGATTCAGGTGGGGGTCAAACGTTTTGCCGCCCGGCTGCCGGCAGGAGAACATCCGCCCCGGACGTGGGAGATTGGCAGTTCGGTGAAGCTGACCGGGGTTTATCACTCGCTGGACGGCAACCAGACAGCTGAGGCGGGCGTGAGTTCCTTTGAACTGCTGTTGAACACGCCGGGGGATGTGCAGGTGATATCGCGCCCGCCATGGTGGACTTTGGGCCGGTTGCTGGCGTTGGGGGCGGTGCTGGGGGTGGGATTGCTGTTCGCGACGGTTTGGATTATGGCATTGCGGCGCACGGTGGAGCGGCGCACGGTGCAGTTGCGTCAGGAAATCGAAGCGAAGGAACGGGTGGAAAAAATCCGCGCGGTGGAGCAGGAGCGGTCGCGCATTGCCCGCGATCTGCACGATGACCTCGGCAGCGAGTTGACGGAGATTACCATGATGGCGTCCGCGAAGCCCGGGGCTAACATGGAGCCCGAAACCGCGGCCACCCGGCTCCGGGCCATTGCCGACAAAACGCGTTCCATGATTGCCGCGCTGGATGGCGTGGTATGGGTGACGAACTCCAAAAACGATACGTTGACTTCCATGCTCGAATACCTCGCCAGTTACGCGGAGGAATTTCTGGCCAAGGCCGGCGTGGCCTGCCGGATGGAATTGCCGCCGGCGCGCCTGGACCGCCGGGTGGCGGCGGAAGTGCGGCACGATGTGCTGCTGGCCTTTCGGGAGGCACTTAACAACGCGGTGCGGCATGGCCGGCCTGGGGAGGTACTAGTGCGATTTGCGCTGGCGGCCGGCACCCTGGAGATTTTGATTCGCGATAACGGCTGTGGTTTTGCCCCAGGCCCGGCGGTGGCGGGAGATTTGCCCGGCAACGGCTTGGGCAACTTGCACGAACGCCTGCGCAAATTGGGCGGCCAGTGCCGGATCGAATCCGCGCCCGGGCAGGGCACATCGGTCATTCTGCAACTGCCGTTGCCTGGTTGACCGCCGGGCGGGCCCATCTTATCGCCCTTCCATTTGCTTCCCCGGACTAATCCGGATTAGGCCATTCTGCCTATTGCAGCGTTTTTGAGGGCCGGTCATTGTTATGCCGCAACCAGCAACCTAAAACTCAAACTATGAAACTAAAACCTCAGAAGAAGGCGCTTCAAATTTCGTTTGCGGTCCTGGGGGTCGCGGCGGCCTGCGTGTCAGCCTCCCGGGCGGCCACTATTTACGCCGCCGGTACGGCGGCCGGTCCGAGCGGCGACGCACCCACGCTGGCAAACAGCGACAACACCGCCACCGAAATGGGATCGTGGGAAACTTGGATTGGCGGCGCCAACTGGGTGAGCAGCGGAACGGTCCAAACCTCGGTAATCATGGGCTTTCAATTGCCCTCGCTCGGGGCGGTCAGCAACCCGTTCGGTACGGCCACGCTCGGGGTAAATTATTTTGGGACGGACAATGGGCCGACGTTCAACGTGGACCTGTACGGGCTGGGGACGCGCGCCAATTCCACTGCGTTGGGCAGCGACTATTTTGGGGGCAGTTTGGACAGCACTCCCGGGGTGACCTTGTTGACGGATAATATCATCACCCCGTCCACGCCGCACCAAAATGCCGATGATCCGGCGGGCACGTTCTCCTCTGATATCTCATTGTATTTGAATACGATGTACGCCAATGGGGCGAACGCCGGGCAGTTCGTAATGTTCCGGTTCAGCGCCGACGTCACCGGGCTTAACAGTTCCTCCGACTTGGTGTATCACCTTGAGACCAACCCGGGCAATGGTACTCCGAACGATCTGCCGCAAATTACCTACACCCTGACCGCGGTGCCCGAACCGGCCACCGTGGCTCTCCTGGGTGTGGCGGGCGCTGCTTTATTGTTGCGTAAGCGACGCTAATACTAGGTGCGCCGCGCAGTTTTAAGACTGTTAAGGGATTTACCGTAAATTCCGAATCAGTTTGAACCCGGCAACCGTGGGCTAGTACAGACACGGTTGCCGTTTTTTATTTGGGCTAAGCTGGCGGAAGACGGTAACGTGGTTTGTTGCCAATGGCCGGTCGCAGCAATAATCACAAAACGCAAACATGGATGGGGAATCCCTCGTCGGGAAGTTGATGATATTTTATGGCATCTGGAGTTTTGGAGAACACCCGAATCGCGTTAGTGGGTTTACTGCTGGGGTTGGTCTTGATTATTGCGCCACGAACCCGCGCCAATGACGGGATCTTTGCCCCGCAGAGCGCGGCTCAAAACGCCATTAATTTCGACGGTCGCGGCTTTTTGATTAACGGCCAGCGGGTCTTCATTGTGTCGGCTGGAATCGAATACGCCCGCGTCCCGCACGAGCTTTGGGCAGACCGGTTACTGCGCTTCAAGCGGGCGGGGTTCAACTGCATTGAGATCTACACGTTCTGGAATTTCCACGAACCCCAGAGCGGGCAGTTTGATTTTTCCGGTGACCGCGACCTGGGTGCTTTCCTGGAACTAGCCCAATCGCTGGGGCTTTACGCCATTGTCCGAGTCGGCCCGTATTCTTGCGCAGAGTGGGACAGCGGAGGCTATCCTGTTTGGTTGCGTTCCGTGCCGAACCTCGAAGTGCGGGTGAACAACGCCGCGTTCAAGCAATATGTCACGCGATTTTGGAGCCACCTGATGCCCATTGTGGCAAGCCATCAAATCAACCACGGGGGCAACGTCATCCTGGTGCAGCTTGAAAATGAACATGGGAGTGGCTGGGGCACCGATGGCTTGGGCGATGCCTATTTCCAATACCTGCAAAGTACGGCGCTCGCGGACGGGCTGGAGGTGCCCTATTTTTTCAGCGGGTTGCACCACGATCATGACCCCGCCGGCAGCAGCCCGTGGAGCAGTTCCGGGCGCAGCAATCCCTGGTTCAGTACCGAGTTCTGGTGCGACTGGTTTGATCAGTATGGTGAAACTGCCGCAGACGCGCAGGCAAAGGATTGGGCCACCTGGAAAATCCTGGCCTATGGTGGCAACGGCTATAACTACTATATGGCTCACGGTGGCACGGACTTTGACTATTTCAACAATGACGAGGACGCCGCCAGTTACGACTACGGGGCCGCCGTGGGACAGACCGGCGACCTCCGCCCGGAGTATTACAAATTCAAGCGCGCCGCCTGGTTCGCCCGGAGCTTCCAGGAAATTTTGGAAAACAGCGACAATTCCACCAGCATCTACGCGAATGCCGCGATCAACCCGGCCATTGCCGTGACCGCTCGCACTGCTCCAGCGGGTACGATTGTGTTTCTGGCCAATGCGGGGACGACGGTACAGACCACTCAGGTAAGAGTTGGTGGAATTTCATACCCCCAGACCGGAATGATTCAAATCGGGCCCAGTGAAATCATGCCAGTGGTTACCGGTTTCCCGTTGTTACCCGGGGTGACTTTGAAGGTGGCGCCCACCCGCGTTTTGGGCCTGACGCAGCAGGCTGACACTACCACGTTGGTTATTTATGGTGCCGCCGGGTTGCCGGCTGAACTCTATTTCAATGTGCCAGCAGGTACGATGATTTCCGGTGGGGAGTCGGGATTGACACTGAACGGCACTAACCTGACTTTGCAAACCGCCTACCCAGCCAATGGAGTGGCAGAATACAGCTTTGCCACGGATTCCGGACGCGTCCGCATTCTGGTGTTGAGCGACGTCATGGCGGACAATACCTGGTTTGTGGATGCGGCCCGGCAGAATTTTGTGATTTGCGGCCTGCAGTACGTCGGCGCGGCTACGCTGACGAATGGAAGCTTGCAAGTTGTCACCGAAAAACCGTGGCAGAATCCAGCCAACCTGCCCGTAAGTGTTTATGGTCCTGGCGAAACGCCGATAACGTTGAGCGCAATTTCCACTCCCGGGCCACACCCGGGAACGCTGCTCTTGACCCCGTGGCAGGTGCGGAGTGACATTGATCCGGCAGCGCCCGGATATAATACCACAGGCTGGCTCGCCAGCACGTCTGGACCGCAGCAAATGGGTGCGGATGGCGATGTCAGTTGCTACGCCTGGTATCGAGCGGCATTCAACGTCCCGGCGGCGGGCACTTACACCGTTGCGGTGGGCAATGTGGCTGACCACATGCAGCCGTTTGTGGATGGTACGGCGGTATCCGCAGCCAGCACTGCCGGAAATTCATTTTCGGCCACCCTCAGCGCGGGTGACCATGTGGTGGCGGTTTTCACCTCGCATTATGGTCGCAACAAACTGGTGGGCTACACCGGCCCCATCTCCCGGTTGTATGCTAAAGGCTTAACCGGGCAAGCCCATCTCTTTGGCGTACCGGTCAGCGGCCCCACCACCTTGACCGGTTGGAAAATGATGGCCACCACCAGCGTCGCCGTGGGGCAGAGTCCGCCGGCCCCGAGTGCATCCGGTTGGAGCAATTACACGGTGGGCAACGATGCTTTCGGAGGTCAGTCCGGGTATGCTTGGTTTCAAACCCCGTTGCCAGCCATCGCCTCGGCTGGTGCAGAACTGGCCTCCTTCGGAAGTGTGGATGACAATGGCTGGGTCTATCTGAATGGCACTATGGTAGCCAGCAATACTGGTTGGAATGTCCCTTTCGATGCGGATTTGAGCAGCGCCTGGATATCCGGCGGCACCAACGTGCTGTCGGTGTTGGTGCAGAATACCGGGAACATTGGAGGTCTCGATTCCGCAGTCAAATTCACCACGTATCAAACCGGCATGCAGTTGACCAACTGGACGCAACACGGTGGACCTGGAGATCCGAACGCCACCACCGGATGGCAAGCATTGGCCGGCCAACTGGCCACCGGCCCGTGTTTTTTCAAGACCACCTTTACGGCGGCGCCACCAGACGGTCCCGATACCTCACCCATGTGGCGGGTGAAAACTACTGGTCTTTCCCACGGTTCGGTTTGGGTGAACGGGCACAACCTCGGCCGCTATCCGGAAACCATTCCCGCTCCGGGCCTGTATCTTCCGGAATGCTGGCTGGAGTCCGGAAAAAACGCCAACACGTTGATCATTTATGACGAAGCCGGCAATGCCCCCAGCCAGGTGCAGGTGCAGCCGGAAACAGCCGCCAGTCGTGACGCGGTGGAATATCAGAGCGCGCAGCCGGTGAGTTTGGCCGCTCCGCTTCCGGCGCCGTTGGGCTTGGCCGCCAGCATCAGCGGCAGTCAAGCCAGCTTGTTTTGGAATGCCGTGCCCGGGGCGGTCACCTATCATGTCAAACGCGCCACCCGCACCGGCGGGGAAACCACCGTAGGCGCCATTGCCGGGACAAATTATACGGACACCGGACTCGCCAATGACACAACGTATTATTACACCGTATCAGCCGTGGACGCAGAAACCGAGAGCGTCAATTCGGAGGAAGTGGCGGTGACCACCCGGGAAAATCTTGCCTCAAAGCGGCCAGCCACGACTGACAGTCAGCAGCCTGGCAATGTCGCCAGTAATGGCGATGATGGTGATACCGGCACCCGCTGGTGTGCCAACGATAGCAATTTGAATCATTGGTGGCAGGTAGATTTGGGCGGCATATACGATCTCACCGGCGATGAAGTGAATTGGGAAAGAAATGCGAGCTACGGTTATACCGTGACCGTTTCCACCAACAACTCCACCTGGACCACGATGGTGAACCGAAACGGCGGCCCGGCGGCACAAGTCCAGACCGATGCTTTTGTCGCACGGGCGCGCTATGTGCGAATTACGGTAAAGTCACTTACCGGGGGCAACTGGGCCAGTTTCTATGAGTTTCAAGTATTCGGGCTGGACGCCACCAACACCACCTTGGCGGACGGCTGTTTTCGGTTGCGTAATCGCAATAGCGGTCTGCTGCTGCATGCCGCCGGCGGAGGTGTTACCAATGGAACTGCCATCGAACAAGCAGCCGACAATGGTGGCGCTGGCCAGGTTTGGGCCCTGACCAACGCAGGTGGCGGTCAATACGAACTTGTGCAACTGCAAAGCGGGCTTGCGTTGTCTTCCCCTGCTGATTCCACCAATGCCGGTGCGTTGCTTGAGCTGGCATCCGCGAGTGGCGGCAACGGCCAAAAATGGAATCCAGTGCCCGTCGCTGGTGGCTATTATCAAGTTCTGAATGCCGGTAGCGGATTGTCTTTGCATGTACTCGCCGATTCTGCTGCTGCCGGGGCATGCATTGAACAACAAACGGATTTTGGCCCGGCCAGTCAGTGGACTTTGGAGCCGGTGGCGCATCTTCCCTTGGTTTCTGCGCAGACTTTGCCTGGACAAATTACGTTGCTGGCAAATTTGTTTCAGGGACAAACCTGTGTGTTGGAAACCAGTACCAACCTGACCCAATGGTGGCCGGCGATGACCAATACGCTCACTGCTGCCGGGGAAATGAACTGGTCAAATTCAGTCTCGGGGAACACCGCCTGCCAATTCTACCGGGTACGGTTTCAACAATGAGACTGCGGCGGGTTCAAGGAGTAACCGTGCGGTAGAAGGAATTTGTCGTTGGTGGATTGGGATCCACGAAATCTGCCACGCCGGTTTGCGGTCCGGTCAAGGTGCCGATATCGGTCCAAGGGCCGCTCAGACTCAGCGCCCGCTGTAACCGATAGCGGTATCCCGGGGCCACAGCGAAATGGAAACTCCACCCAGTGACAGTGCTTTCCACCAAGAGCGGCGTCGGACCGGGAACCACCGGAGGCGTGGTAATAGCCAGGTTGTTGAACTTGAAATCCTGGCCGCTCGCCGGAGTGCCGGCGCTATTAATCCGGAACAGGATGATGCCGCAGATGGCAGTACCGGAAAGTCTACCGTTGAAATTCTTGCCAGTGGTTATATCGGTGAAAGTGTAATTGGTGGCACTATTGAGCGTGAACTGGAAGCTGTCCAACTGGCCGTAATCATAGGCAAAGCCCGGCGCCGTGCCCGGCCCAGCGGCATCGGCATAATGCCCATTGGCATTGTCGCCGCCCTGATGCCAGTAGCGGAACAGCGAGCTGCCGGCAGCATCCACGAGTTCAAATCCATTCTGACTGCCCGACTCCAAAGTGTTCATCTGAAGTTGCAACGTTAGCGAAACACCCAAGGGCAGGGGGACATCAAAGAACCGCGCGGCGGTGGTCTGCGCACTGGCGGTATTATTCCACAAGCCAAAAAGCGGCGCAGCATCGCCACTGATGTAAGCCCCGCCACCCACCGTGCTCAAGATCCACGGGCCAAAGCCAAAACCCTGATTGCCGGTGAATCCGATGAGCGGATCGTAATTGCTGGCCGAGTCCTGGGCAAAAAAGCCATTCGTATTGCCAATCAGAAAAACATCTGCGGTGTCACTGGCGCTGCCAGCCAGCGAGTTGGATGCCATCACCCAATAGGAGCCGGCATAATTGGTGGTCGCATTGAGCAAGATCAGGTTGGTGTTAGTTGCCCCGGGTATGGGATGATCCTCGTGAAACCACTGGTAGGTGATGGGCTGGCCGTTGGTGGCGGCGGCATGCAACTGCACGGTATTTCCCGCAGCCGTGATTTGATTGGAGGGTTGCAGGGCGAAGACCGGGGCGAGCGACGTCACCCGGGGGAGGACTTGCTGAATCACGGCGGCGCTCAGGCACTCCAAGGAATAGCAGTCGTTGGTGGCGGTAGGACTGGTCCAGGCATTCCAGATAAGGTTCCGGTCGGTGCGCCGGACATTCCAAGCAGCTGCGGCATTGGCGGCGAGCCACGCATGATATAACCCCCAGAGCTGATTGTCCTGCGCGAAGTTGGCCAGGCCGCGGACGAACTGATCCTGCCAGGTGCTGTCGCCCCGGCCGGCATTGGAAAGAATCGCGTTATTGGTCATCACGTGACGGGCCGCCAGCAGTGCATCCGCATAATAGTTGGTG
>DATJIU010000107.1:0-6654 GCA_035492855.1 Dongiaceae bacterium
CATCGTGCAGCGCCGGATTTTGGAATTCTCCGGCCGCCCCTTCAAAATTACCAATTTGCCCATTTCCGGGGACCGTTCCCTGGTCTGGAAGCTCACCAAGGAACGTTACTACGGCGTGCCGATTATCCGCGACGGCCGCAATGTGGTCTTCGAAACCGGCGAGGAATCGCAGGTCATCAGCAAGTACATTGACGAGAAGTATGGCTTGGGCCTGTTCCCGGCGGATTTGGAAGGCGAGCAATCCATCCTGTGGCGTTACATTGAGAACGAAATTGAAGGCATCGGGTTCAAGCTTAATGACATTTACTGGCGGGAATTTGTGAGCAAACCCGACCAGGTGTTTTTCATTCGCCACAAGGAACGCAAGTTTGGCCGGGGCTGCCTGGACCAGTGGCGCACTCAGCAAAAGCAATTGCTGCAACAACTCGGCGAGCGCCTGCTGCCCTTTGAGGAAATGCTCGCCCACCGTCCCTTCCTGCTCGGCGGCCAGCCGCGCTTTGTGGATTTTGATCTTTATGGCATCCTGGGCAATTTCCTGTTCTCAGGTCATTACCGGCTGCCGGCGGCATACCCCAAACTTAAAAAGTGGTACCGGCGCCTGGAGACCCTCCACTACGCCGCCTCTTATCCGTGAAAAACTACATTCTCGACACCAACGTTCTCCTTCACGATCCCGATTCCCTGCTCAACTTTGCGGACAATAGCGTGCTCATTCCCATCGAAGTCATCGAGGAAATTGACCGCTTCAAGCGCGAGTCCTCCGAACTCGGCCAGAACGCCCGCAATGTCTCCCGGATGCTCGACGGCTTCCGGGGCGAGGGCAGTTTGAGCGAAGGCGTGAAGCTGCCCAACAACGGCAAGCTCCGGGTCATCTTCCAGAAAAACGGCACCAACGGCCATGTCAACGGCAGCGACCATATCCTCAATGGCAACACGGTGGATAACCGGATTCTCCTGCTGGCCGCCGGCGTGCAAAAGGCGCAGCCCAAGAATCCCACCATCATTGTCAGCAAAGACATCAACCTGCGCATCAAGGCCGATGCGCTGGGCTTGCAGGCCGAGGACTATGAAACCGACCGTGTGTTCATTACCGACCTGTACACCGGCATGGCGGAGTTCATCATCAGCGCTGAAAAAATGGCGACCTTCCGCGCCAACAGCGAACTGGAGTTGAACGGCGGCAAAACCTATTTCCCCAACGAATATTGCACGCTCATCGAGGAGACCAACCCCAAGCGCACCGCCCTGACCAAGGTGGATGCCACGGGCAAAAAACTCATCCCCATCATTGACAACCGCGAGGGCGTGTGGGGCATCAAGCCGCGCAACCGCGAGCAGCATTTCGCCTTCGACGCCCTGCTTGATGACCGGGTGAAACTCGTCACCCTCATGGGCAAGGCCGGCACTGGCAAGACGCTGCTGGCCATGGCCGCCGGCTTGAAGCGCACCGTGCTGGACCGGGAATTCCGCCGGCTGATCGTGGCGCGTCCCACCATTTCCATGGGCAAGGAACTGGGCTTCCTGCCCGGTTCGCTGGATGAAAAGCTCGCGCCGTGGATGCAACCGATCCATGACGCGCTCGAGATGCTCAGCGATCTCAACATGGGTCACGACCATCGCCGCAGTTCCGACCTCATGCGCTCCGGCAGCATCGTGGTGGAGGCCCTCAGCTACATTCGTGGCCGCAGCATTGCGAATCAGTTCATGATCATTGACGAGGCGCAGAACCTCACGCCGCTCGAAGCCAAGACCATCATCACCCGCGTGGGCCACGGCACGAAAATCATTTTCACCGGCGACCCTTACCAGATTGACAATCCGTACGTGGACTCATCCTCCAACGGCTTCAATTACATCGTCAGCAAGTTCAAGGGCGAGGCACTGGCTGCGCACATCGAGCTGCAGAAGGGTGAGCGCTCGGAATTGGCGGAGATCGCCGCGAACCTGCTGTAACCACTTCCGGCTTCCACCCCCGGACTCCGCTCGCCCGAGCCGGGGGTGAAATTTTCATAACGCCAACCCTGCCAGGGTGACTACCGGAAAGCCCTCCGGAGCTTGCTGTTCCCCATTAATGACATACCGTTGACATTGATTGGTAAGGTGTTAAATTTCTGCTAATCTCCAGTTGTTAGAGGTTCAGTTAATCTTAACTTAATCTGCTATGAAATCTCCCTGCGGTTTTGCCGCCCGCCTGCTGGGCATAGGCTGTCTCGTGTTTCGCTGCGTCACCGCTTCCGCCGTGGTTTTCACCAACGACACCAGCATTGCTCCCACGGACCTAAGCTATGAGGGGCAAGATGTGGTGTTGAGCAATTGCACGGTGGTGGTGGATGGCGCTCACCCTTTCAGCAATCTGCTCGTGGCGGCGGGAGGCACACTGACCCACACCGCGAACCTGTTTTTTACCAGCACGAACCTTCAGGACTTTGGCAGCCTGCCGGTGGTCCTCACAGGCACGGATGTCGTCGCCCTGCCTTATCAGGATATTGTTGCCGCTTCGATTGGAGTCACCAACACCGATTTGACCTTGGGGTACACCAATGAAGTGGACTATCTCATCATCGATTTGGGCAATGGCCAGACCGGATTGCAACGCACCCCCGATTCCGCCATTCCGGATGGCGCGACCGTGCTGGCCAGCTTCACTGCGGCGGTCAGTGTTGCCATGCCATCAGGATTGAATCTTGCGGTGTCCGGCGACGTGCAGGTGCTGGCCGGTGGGGAAATCAATGTGACCGGCAAAGGGCACGACGGCAGTACCGGCTCGGGTCATGGCGCCAGTTTGGGCAGTCCTGCCTGCGGTTCCGGGGCCGGGCACGGTGGATTAGGCGGGAGTGGTTCCAGCAACGCTGTGGGGGGAACCTGCTATGGTGTATTTTATCAACCCGGCACTTATGGCAGCGGCGGGGGCTTGGGCGTGGGTGGTCCGGGAGGCGCCGGCGGCGGCAGTGTCAGGCTGGTGGTTGGAGGCCATGCGGAAATTGATGGCCGCATTTTGGCCAATGGCCAGGATGCAAGCAACAGCCGTTCCGGCGGTGGCGCGGGCGGCAGCATCTGGATTAGCGCACAGACATTGAACGGCACCGGCGTCATCACGGCTAATGGCGGGGCGGGAGAACCCAGCCTCGGCGGCGGCGGCGGCGGTGGGCGGATCGCCATTTCATTTGCTTCCAACTCGTTTTCCGGTCCGATTACCGCCTATGGCGGAGTGGGCTGGGTGAAGGGTGGCGCGGGCAGCGTGTTTACGAAAACGGGCAGCCAAAACGGCCTGCTGTCCTTGAACAACGGCGACCAAGCCGGCGCGAATACGCTGGTGACGGTCTCTGATGACTCGGTGGATGTGCTGATTCACAGCAACGTGGTGGTGCAACCTTCCGGCACTTGGACGGCCCACAACGTAACGGTACAATCGGGTGCGGCCCTCAGCGCCGATGCCTGCGGATTGCCGGCGGGGATTGGTTCTGGCGCGGGAACTTCTTATCCCGTCGACGTGGTGAATCGCCCCTGCGGGGGCGGCGGCTATGGAGGTTGCGGCGGCTATGGGGGTACGCTGGCTACGAATGCTCCGGGTGGCAATGGCTATGGCATTGTGAACAATGACGCCCACCTTCCCGGCAGTGGCGGCGGCCGGTATGGCAGCATCTCCATCGGTGGCGCGGGCGGGGGCGTGATTGGGTTGAACCTGTATGGCATCCTGCTGCTGGAGGGACGGCTCTCCGCAAACGGTGGTTCCGGTGCCGGGATTGCCGGCGGCGGCGGTTCGGGCGGCGCAATTTTCATTGTGGCCACCAACTTGACGGGCGCCGGCTCAATTGCCGCGAATGGTGGCCGGGGCGCTGGCAGCTTGGGTGGTGGTGGCGGCGGCGGGCGCATTCATTTGGTGCTGGGCACAAATGCATTTTCCGGACCCGTCACAGCATTTGGCGGCGCCGGCGCCGGCATCGGGGGGGCTGGCACCATCTTTCTTGATAGCTCAACCGGTCGCACTCCGCTGCTGATTGTGGATAATGCCGGCCAGGCCGGCACCAATACTCCCATTGGTGCCTTCACCTTTGTTGCGGATGTGTTTATCCGCAGCAACGCGGTGGTTGCCGCTACTGGCCCCTGGTCCGTGCGGGATTTGACCATTGCTTCCAACAGCGCATTCTCCGCCACCGCCTCCGGCCCGACGACAATTTTCATCACCGCCAGCCAGATCACGCTTGACCCGACCGCCGCGGTGATTGCCGATGGCGCAGGGTACCGGGCGGCGGCCGGCCCTGGGGCAGGCGGCAATTACGGCGGCGGCGGCCACGGGGGACTGGGTGGCAGCGGGAATACGAATGTAAATGCTTTTAGTGGTGGCGCTTATGACTCAGCCACAGGTCCAAACTTGGGCGGAAGTGGCGGGGGCAACGCGGGCAATTCCGCCTTCACCGGAGGGGCCGGCGGTGGCGCATTGCGGTTTACTGTGTCCGGAGATTTTGTTTTGGAAGGCCTGGTTTCTGCCAATGGTCGCGACAGCGCTGTGGGAGGTGGCGGGGCGGGCGGCAGTGTGTATTTGACGGCTAAGCGATTGCTGGGTTCGGGTGTCATCACGGCCGATGGCGGGTCTTGTGCCGGCCCGGTGGGCGGCGGCGGCGGGGGCGGCCGCATTGCCATTGCGGCGGGGCTGGATTTATTTGCGGGAACCGTGACGGCTTATGGTGGTGATGGTTTTGTGCGGGGCGGCGCCGGCACCATCTACTGGCCATTCCCGCTCGGCTCTCCCAGTGCGAAGTTCAATCAGTTGATTCTGGATAATGGCGGCCGGCCGGGCACCAACACGCCCGTGACGTCCTTGGACACTGCGGATCTGATTGTTCGCCATGGGGCGAAGGGGGTAGTCACTTCAGGCTCCGCCAGTTTCCATAAACTTTTGATCGGTTCGAACAGTTCCCTGACATTGAGCGGCTCTGCAACTGCGCTCAATGTCTCCAGCGGGCTGGTCGAATTCGGCGGTACATTGAAAACGGAAGGATTGGTGGGCAATGGTGGCATCGGGGCAGGCGGCAGCGCGTATTTTCCTTCCGGGATTTATTACGGCGGCGGCGGGGGGCATGGAGGTTACGGGGGCGCGGGCGGCGTGGCAAATGCACGCGGCGGAAACTCATACGATCTCACCTTTGCTCCGACGGCTCCGGGTGGTGTGGGCGGAGGAAGCGGTTCTACTTACGCTCCCTTTGGCGGCCTGGGCGGCGGAGTTTTGCATTTGTTTGTGAGCGGTGGTTTCACGAACAACGGTCAGATTTCTGCTGATGGAAAAATGGGCGTGGGCGCTTGTGCCGGCGGGGGGGCGGGGGGCAGCTTATGGCTCGAACTCGGTGGTTTGTCCGGTTCGGGTCTGATTTCAGCCAATGGCGGCCCCGGCATTTTGCCGGGTGGTGGTGGTGGCGGCGGCGGGCGGATTTCCGTTTCATGTGATTCCAACTCGTTTTCCGGTCCGATTACTGCAGTGGGCGGGAGCGGGGTGTATTACGGAGGGGCGGGCACGGTTTACCTCCGGACCAACAAGTTGCCTTACGCGCAATTGATTGTGGATAACGGCGGCAATGCTGGGACCAATACGACTTTTGTCGCGGAGGCTTCCAGCGATCTTACTGTGTCTGGTGGAGGGATGGCCGTATTACCCACTGGCGGCAGTTCGTTGCATCGCATTCAAATCAAAACCAACGGCGTCCTGCTGGCGACTTCGGGAGGCTCCGGAGTAACCCTCAATTTGTCAGGCGGGATGACCATTGATTTGGGCGGCAGCTTTGCCCTGGACGGTCTCGGCTATGCATCAGGGACGGGGCCCGGAGCGGGTTGGGGCAACAGTGTGGGGGTGCGGGGCGGGGGCGGGCATGGTGGTTATGGGGCGGGCAACCCGCAGCCCGGATATTCCGGAAATGCTTATGATTCCATTCAAAATCCGGCCTCGGGCGGCAGCGGCGGCGGGGATGGACATCCCTCCGGCGGCGGCGCCCCTTCCGGGGGGGCCGGAGGCGGGGTCTTGCGGTTGCAAATGACTGCCTCCGGTGCGGTATTGACCGTCAACGGCCGGCTCACGGCCAATGGGCGGAACGGCGGTGTTGATGGCGGTGGAGGGGCGGGCGGGAGCCTCTGCCTGAATCTGGAAACCCTGACCGGTTCGGGAATCATCTCCGCGAATGGCGGGGCGGGCAGTGCCACGGCGGGCGGTGGCGGCGGCGGGCGCATCGCCATCCAGTATCAATCCAACAACTTCACCGGTACCTTGGCCGCATCCGGGGGCGGCGGGGTGGTTGCGGGAGGGGCGGGAACAATCTACTTGAAATCACCGAAAACGTGGGTGGGGCGATTGCTCGTTGATAACGGCGGAATGCCGGGAACGAATACTCCGGTGAGCGATTCCTTGAGCATTCCTACCGCGCCGTTCGAGTTCGCCATCGCCGGGGATGCTGTCGTGGTTCCCCTCACGCCCTTGCCGGCGTTGAGCAATCTTACCCTCAACACCGGCGGGAGGCTCACGGCGCGGGCGAGTGACCCGAACCTGCCGCTCGCGGTGCTGGGCGATGTAACTATCGGCTCTGGCAGCGCGATTACGGTGGATGGCAAAGGGCTGGGTCAGGGTGCGGGTTGGGGCCGGGGCGCCTCGTTTTCATCCCAAGGCGCGGG
>DATJIU010000108.1:0-8484 GCA_035492855.1 Dongiaceae bacterium
GCAACAAAATAAAGGTCCAGCCACGCATTCCGGCCCGGCGAATCATCCTTGGGGTGGCATCGTGTCGACTGACTACCTGACGTCCCCAGAATCCCACAAAACGGCTGGCAAAAATGGCATGATGTGCATTTAAAAATTGCCACATCCGAAACTCGGTTTCGGGTCGAAAAAAGCGGAAGCACAGGAAGGCCGTGCCAGCCCACGCGTAGAGCATCCCTACGCTAAGCGATAGAAACAATACCTTGTTCATGGCAGCTTGTTGTTTCCCATGTTAAGGCCCCGACGCGTCTGCTACTCGGCTGGCGTTCTTATGATGTGCCTGTTTAAGTTTGTTGCAAGATATTCCCGGGCAAAATTAATGTGAGCGATTCTGCACCTTTGCCTCTGCCGGTGATGCCGGGGCGGGTACCAGCCCGTGTACGCAGAGCCCCATGCCAATTAAAAAGCACAGGCCGGCGGCGAAGGCGAATCCAACAAAGTGAACCAACCCCACCGCTACGGTCAGGGAGGACACGGAAAAGAAGAAACCAAACACCTGCAAGCCCGCCCTGCCCACCAGATACTGATACAGAAACAGGACGAGGAAGATTCCCGCCGCGAGCCAGCAGCAGCCGGCGGCAACCAACATGGAACTTTTAAGCAAACGCATCATAGACTGGTGACAGGAATTGAAACATTGGAAGCAGTCTATGCATCGGCCACTTCATCGAATGCGGTTGCGATCTTCCGGTCACTGGATGGGTTCTAGGAAGGAATGACTGTTTTGACAAGCGCCGAATTGATGAGATTCAGGCGCAGGTGTGGTTGGGATAGAAAATTGGAAATCTAAACCGGGTGGTGTTATTGGGCGCCTCCGGTCAAGCTTTCGGAGGCAATATGCCAATGAGCGTACAGCCAAAAAGGACCAGGAACAAGCCAACGAGAATTACATAAACAAGCCGGTCAATGGGCCCGGATTTGAGCAGATACTTAAGGGCAATCGCTGAGTAAAGAAAAACCGTTAAGGTGGCCAAGACCCAACCCAGGTGAAATAGCCAATGAGTGGTCCTGGCATCCGTATGCAAGATGTCTGTTGCAACGGGTATCACTATGTCGACCAAAACAATGAGAAGACCGGCCAACAACGCCAATGGATAGATCAATCTCGAATATGGCGGGCGCGGCGACATGGTTTGATGCTTGCAACCAATACTCGTTTCGGACTGGCTGAAAAAGCATAATTGATCTTGATTCCTGGCAAACCTCGGTCGACTTCCCAGCGGTGGGATAGGAACTTCCTGTGAATACAATTCCGGGCTGGGCTCGGATTTTCCCGAGCCCATAACTTTCAGATTTTGAGGACAGCCGCCGTTTTCGCGCAGGTTACGCCGCCTTGGCGAAGGTCTGGCCTTCCAGATGGACCATCGAGTTGATGTCGAGAATCAGGCCCACACGACCATCGCCCAGAATGGCGGCGCCCGCGAGCGACTTGTTCTTGTGCACCATCATCTCGTTCAAATTCTTGATCACCACTTCCTGTTTATGCAGGAGGGCATCCACCAGCAGACAGCGATAACTGGTGCCGGCCTGCACCACCACCACGATGCTTTGGGAGGCATCCGTGGAAGCCGGGGTAACGCCGAACACTTCGTAGAGGCGCAGCAACGGAATCAGCCGACCACGCACGTTGACTACTTCGGCGGCGCCCTGCACGCGCGAGATCATGCCCGGCTGCGGACGGAAGGATTCGCGCACCGACAGGGTGGGGATGATGTAGCGTTCGCCGCCCACCTTGACGATGAGGCCGTCAATGATGGCGAGCGTCAGCGGCAGGGTCAGCTTGAAGGTGGAACCCTTGCCGGGCGTGGAAGCAATGTCCACGGTACCGCGCAATTGTTCCAGATTGCGGCGGACGACATCCAGGCCGACGCCGCGACCGGAGATATCGGTGACCTTCTCGGCAGTGGAAAAGCCGGGGGCAAAAATGAAGGCGAAAATTTCCGCGTCCGTATGCTGCGTCTCGGGCGTGGTAAGACCGCGTTCAATGGCCTTCTTGAGGATGCGGTCCTTGTTGAGCCCGCCGCCGTCGTCGCTGATTTCCAGCACGATGTTGCCGCCCTGGTGATAGGCGCGCAGGTGAATGGTGCCGAGCGCGGGCTTGCCGTTGGCAATGCGCACCTCGGGCGACTCGATGCCGTGATCCACGGAATTGCGGATCATGTGCAGCAGGGGATCGTTGAGTTCCTCCACCACGCCCCGATCCAGTTCGGTGTCCTCGCCGCTGGTGAGCAATTGCACCTTCTTCTTCTGCTTGGCGCTGACGTCGCGGACCACGCGGGCCATCTTCTGAAACGCCCCGCGAATGGGCATCATGCGCAGCGACATGCTGACGCGTTGCAAATCCTTGGTGATGCGGGCGAGCTGGGAAACGTTGCGGGCAAACTGCGGGTTGAGGCTGCCCAACTGGTTCAAATCCTGGCCCACGATGGACTGGGAAATGACCATTTCGCCGACGAGATCCAGCAGGGAATCGAGTTTGCTGGTGTCCACCTTCACCATGGCATTGCGCTCGGCGGATTTGGCCTCGGCTGCCGGGGCCGCATTTGCGGCCGCTGGGGCAGATGCCGGAACGACTGCGGCGGCGGGTACGGCGGCGGCAGATTCAGCGATCTCGACAGCTTCTATTGCCGGGGCTTCCACCGGAACCGGGGTAAAAGGAATTTCCGCACTGACCGCCGTGGCAACAATTTTGACCTCGGGCTGCGCCGGGGTGGGATCTTCACCGGCGTTCACCCGGTCAATCACCTTGCGCACCTCGGCCTTGAGGGCGGCGGAGGCGATGTTGATCGGCGCCACAGGCCGGGTGTCATTGATCTGGCCGTCAATTTCATCCAGGAACTGCCGCAACACGTCGCGGCCGGCCAGAATGAGTTCGATCACCGGCGGATTGATGGTGAGCTTGCCCTGGCGCGCGAGGTCGAGCAGCGATTCCAGCACGTGCGCGAGCCGGTTGATGGGAATGAGATTCAGAAAGCCGGCGCCGCCCTTGAACGTGTGAAACGCGCGGAAGACGGTGTTGAGCATCTCGGCGTCGTCCGGCTGATTCTCCAGTACGAGCACGCCCTGTTCGATATTGTCGAGGTGCTCGCGGGATTCGTTGGTAAATTCGCGCAGCAGGTCTTGGTCGTCGGCGATGTTCAGGTGGAACGGCGCATCGGCCTCGGGGTCGGTGGCCTCGGTGGCGGCGGGAGTGGCGGCCGGCGCGGCGGCGGGAGCCGACACGGGCGCGGCTTCACCTCCGGCGAGGGCGGTCACCTGTTCGAGCAGCTGATTTAACCACGCGATTTCCTCGGCACTGAAAGCCCGGCCGGATTCCACGATGGAGACGTGGCGTTCCCAGGCGGCGGCGCATTCGGTGTGCAATTGGGCCAGGGCAGGATCGCCGGCGGCCTCGTCGCGCAGATTCGAGATCAGGTCGAGAATGGGGAATTGTCCCTGGGTGGAGCCGGCCTGGGCCGTAACGATTTCCATGCCCAGAGCGTCCAAAAGTTTTTGCAGCCGGATGGGGTCGCTCATAGATTGCAATTGCGTCTGATACCGCCGTCGGACAACCATTTGGCAGGGAAACCCTCTGGCCTGCGGACGGCTTTAAACCGGTCCGGGCGCGGCCCCGGCTGCGTTATCGGTCTGTTCATCGGCGCTGAGGGACAAAACTTTAGCCCGGCGACCAAAATAGCGGTGAATTTGCGGAAATGGGCTGATTTGGGCCGTCAGATTAACGAATTATTAAAAAAAGTGATTGAGCCGGCCTGAATCTTGCCTTTTACTTTTGCCTGACAACCCGCACCCTCATGAAATTTATCCACAAGGATTTCTTGCTGGGCACCAAAACTGCCCGGCGGCTGTTTCACAACCATGCCGAAGCGCTGCCGGTTTTTGACTACCACTGCCACCTGGCGCCCCAGGACGTGGCCGCCAACCGCCAGTTTCGGAACCTGTATGAAATCTGGCTGGAGGGGGATCATTACAAATGGCGGGCCATGCGGACCAACGGGGTGCCGGAGCGGTTTTGCACCGGCAACGCCAGCCCGCTGGAGAAATTCAAGGCTTGGGCGGGCACCGTGCCGCAAACCCTGCGCAACCCGTTGTATCACTGGACGCATTTGGAGTTGAAACGCTATTTCGGCATCAACGAACTCCTCAGCGAAAAGACCGCCGCCAAAATCTGGGCGGAAGCCAATGCGCAGCTCGCCACCTCGGCGTTGTCCACCCACGGCATTCTGCGCAAATTCAAGGTCAAGGTGGTGTGCACCACGGATGACCCCACCGACCCGCTGGAGCATCATCGGGCATTCGCCAAGTCCGGTCATCCCACGCGCATGCTGCCGGCGTTTCGCCCGGACAAGGCGCTCATGGTGGATGCGCCCGCGGCGTTCAATGCCTGGGTGGAGCGGCTGGCCGATGCTGCCAATGTGGATGTGAATGGTTTCTCGGCCTTCATCTCGGCCCTGGAGCGGCGGCATGATTATTTTCACGCGCACGGCTGCCGCCTGTCCGATCACGGCCTCAGCCATTGCTACGCGGATTTCTGTCCCGAGAAAACCGCCGCCGCCATTTTCGACAAGGTCCGCCGGGGCGAAGCCGCCACGCCTGCCGAGCACGCCCAGTTTGCCGCCCACATGATGTGGTTTTTTGGCCGGCTGGATGCCGCCAAGGGCTGGACCAAACAACTGCACTTGGGCGCCCTGCGCAACAACAACAGCCGGTTGCTCAAGCAACTGGGGCCGGACACCGGGTTTGATTCCATCGGTGACTTTCCCCAGGCCCAGGCACTGGCGGCGTATCTCAACCGGCTGGATTTGGAAAACGCCCTGCCCAAGACCGTCCTCTACAACCTCAACCCCGCCGACAACCATGTCTTCGCCGCCATGATCGGCAATTTTCAGGATGGCTCCGTGCCGGGCAAAATTCAGTACGGCTCCGGCTGGTGGTTTCTGGACCAGAAGGACGGCATGGAGCAGCAGCTCAACGTGCTTTCCCACCTCGGCCTGCTCGCCCGGTTCATCGGCATGATCACCGATTCGCGCTCCTTCATGTCGTATCCGCGGCACGAATATTTCCGCCGCATCCTGTGCAATCTCATCGGGCGTGACGTGGAGTGTGGCCTGCTGCCGGATGATGAAAAATTGATTGGCCCGCTCATCCGCAACATTTGCTATTTCAACGCGGAGCGGTATCTGAATTTCCCGGGGCTGACCCGCACCATGGGCAAGCCCCCGGCCGCCAAATGAAGGCCGCACCAAAATGATTTGAAATGAGTGCTGGCGGCTGCCGAAAAAATCGGCTAACCGTAACTTCATGCACCGCCGCATCACCGCTCCCAGTTCCGGAGGCAGCATGCCTGCGCCGTTCGGCAAATATGACCTCGCGCCATCTGTTTCGCCGTTCGGCGAATTCCTGCGGCCATGAAGTTTTTTCCCGCCAACGAACGGATCGGCCGGCATCGCTGGACCATCTGCGCGCTGATTTTTGCCGCCACCACCATCAACTACCTGGACCGGAATGTTCTGGGGTTGCTCAAGGATACCCTGACGGGCGTCGGCGTGTTCGGCGTCCCCGGAGCGCAGGAGATCAATTATTCCCGGGTGGTCATGTGTTTTCAGATCGCCTATGCCGCCGGCCTCCTGCTGGCCGGGCGCATCATTGACCGGGTGGGCACCAAATCGGGTTATGCCTACTCGCTCATCGGGTGGAGTTTGGCCGCCATCGGCCATGCGTTTGGCCAGCATACCTGGAGCTTCGGATTTTGGCGGGCGGCATTGGGACTTTCGGAGGCCGGCAATTTTCCGGCGGCGAACAAAACCGTGGCCGAGTGGTTTCCCAAAAAGGAACGGGCCTTTGCCACGGGACTTTACAATTCCGGCGCGAACATCGGTTCCATTGTGGCGCCGCTCACGGTGCCCTTTATCGCGCGGGCCTGGGGTTGGGAATGGGCGTTCATCCTTACCGGCGTCATTGGCCTGCTCTGGCTGTTTTTCTGGTATGCGCTGTACGCCTCGCCCTTTGAAAAACTTAAGCGGGGCAGGCTTGGGATGGCCGAGTATGAATATATCCATGGCGATGTGGACGAGCAGGAGGCCGAGCGGCCCGATCAGGCGGCAAAAAAAGTTTCCTGGTGTAAATTGCTCACCTACCGGCAAACCTGGGCGTTCGTCTGCGGCAAGTTTCTCACGGACCCGATCTGGTGGTTTTTCCTGTTCTGGCTGCCATCGTTTTTGAACGGCGAAAACGCCCGCAAGGTGGCGGCGTATCTCGCCGCCCATCCCGGCTACACGGGAGCCAAGGCCGATATCCCGGGCGTCATTAGCTGGCCGCTCGCGGTGGCGCTCATTTATACCATTTCCGGTTTCGGTTCGGTACTGGGCGGCTGGCTGCCGAAAAAGTTCATGCAGGGCGGCATGGATGCCAGCAAGGCCCGCAAGCTCTCCATGTTCATCTATGCGCTGTTTCCGCTGACGGTGCTCTTCGCCTCCCGGCTCGGCGCCATCAATACCTGGTACGCCGTCGGTACCATCGCCATTGCCTGCTCGGCGCATGCGGCGTGGTCGGCCAACATCTTCACCACCGTGTCGGACATGTTTCCCAAGAAGGTGGTCGCTTCCGTGACCGGCATCGGCGGCATGGCCGGCGCGGTGGGCGGATTGCTGATAGCGTGGGCCGCCGGATTGCTGCTGCAACACTTCAAAAACCTGGACAAAATCGAAGTCGGCTATGGAATTCTGTTTGTCGTCTGCGGCCTGGCCTACCTCACCGCTTGGCTGCTCATGCACCTGCTGGTGCCCCGGTTCAAAAAAATCGTGCTCTAAGCCCTGTCATTAAAACCGCCGCTGGATTATATTTCAGGGGCGCGTTGTGGCAGTTGCGGGCGTCTGCGGCAAACAGATTTGCTTTGCAGTTTTTCGATTTAAAAGTTACGACCCTCGGACGATTTTATGAATGCTGTGCTCAATATTCCTGCTGCCGGCGCCCTGGACTTCCTGTCGCTCGGCGCGCTGGTGCACCGGCTGGATCCCGGCGTCATCCCGTTTCGCAAGGCCACCCATTGCGACATCCATGTCAGCGGCGGTGAGTTCAACGTCGCCGCCAACCTGTCCGATTGCTTCCGCCTCCGCACCGGTGTGGCCAGCGCCATGGTGGATTATCCCATCGGCGATTTGATTGCCGAACGCGTCCGCGCCATGGGCGTAAAACCGTTCTACAAAAAATTCAAACATGACGGCGTGCGCGGGCCGAACATGGCCACCGTGTATTCGGACCGCGGCCAGGGCGTGCGCCCCCCGGTGGTGTTTTACAACCGCAGCAACGAAGCCGCCGGCCAGCTCCGGCCCGGCGATTTCAATTGGGCGGAAATCTTTGGCGCCGGGGTGCGCTGGTTTCACAGCGGCGGTATTTTTGCCGCGCTGTCCGAAACCACCGGCGAACTCATTGTGGAGGCGATGAAAGCCGCCAAAGCGGCAGGGGCGGTCACTTCGTTTGATTTGAACTACCGCCAGAAACTGTGGGACATCTGGGGCGGGCAGACGAAGGCGCTCGATGTGCTGGGCCGCATTGTGCAACACGTGGATGTATTGGTGGGCAACGAGGAGGATTTGCAAAAGGGTCTGGGTCTGACGGGGCAGGACGTGGAATCCAAGTCCAAGCTCGACCCTGCCGCGTTCTTTGCGGTGATTGACCAGGCGGTCAAAAAATTTCCGAAGGTGAAAGCGGTGGCCACCACACTGCGCGAGGTGCATTCCACCAACCACCATACCTGGAGTGCGGTGGCCTGGGTGCAGGGGCAGGGCTTCCAAGCGCCCACTTGCGAACTGGAGGTGCTCGACCGCGTGGGCGGCGGCGATGGTTACGCGGCGGGCTTTTTCTATGGCCTGCTCACCGGCGCTTCCCCGCAGGAAGCGGTCAACCTGGGTTGGGCCCACGGGGCGTTGCTGACCACGTTCCCCGGGGATACCACCATGGCCACGGTGGAACAGGTCCGCGCCTTGGCGCAGGGCGGTTCTGCCCGGATTCAACGCTAGCCGGAATGGGCGCGCTGCTCCCCAAACCAGACCTTCCGGCGCCGCCCGCGGTGCTGGCCTACGGGGCGGTGACGTTGCGGTTCGATGAAATCGTGCCGGGAATCCCGGAACGGGGTTTTGTGCCCTATTACCATTTTCGCATTCTGCTGGCAGACGGAACGGATGTGGGCCACATCAATTTGCGTGTTGGGGATACCGAGCACGTCCGGATTAGTGCGGGCCATATCGGCTTTGCCATCAAGCCGCCATTTCGCGGCCATGGTTATGCCGGGCAGGCCTGCCGGGCCATCATTGACCTGGTGCGGTTGGTGTCGCCCACGGTCACGATTACCTGCGATCCCGGCAATGTCGCTTCCCGGAAGACCATCGAAAAATTGGGGGCGGAGTGGATTGACGAGGTGCCGGTCCCGCCGCACGATCCCCATTATGA
>DATJIU010000109.1:0-13984 GCA_035492855.1 Dongiaceae bacterium
TGGGTAGGGCGGCGTTGCGCGCCGCCCTGACTATTGCCACCCGCAGGAATACCGCCAATCCCTATGGGCTTGGGACTCGCGTTGAGAACATTAATCAGGGCAAAGCAGCAGCTTTGCCCTACCGGATTACGCCACCCCGCCGGTTTCCATTCCGCAATCCGCAATCCGAATTCCGCACTTACCTGGGCCGTCCGCCGGTGGCCGTACGCAAAAGCCAAATTACCAAACGAACCCAATTTTTTGGGAGCGAACCCAATTTGGATACAGCTATGGAAAAATGACTTACAATTATTTTAGACGTCAATTTGAATTGGGTTCGTTTGGCTTCGTTGGCCGGTTCGTTTGGCGCATTCCGGCAACGATCTGCGGAAACGATCACCAGACACCGCCAAATGATTTCGGAAAAAATCAGGCCTTGGACAGTCATTGTCCGACCCACCCGGTCATGATGGGCGCGTAACTGAAAGGAACATTATGCGGAACAATGATCAAATGGAACTGGGTTTGGCGGGCGGACGCGGGGTGCAACCGGGGCGCCGGCGGCGGCAACGGGTGAACCGGGCGCAATGGTGGTTTGCCCAGCAGCGGCAGGCGGTGGACCGCGCCACCACCTGGCAGGCGCCGGCCTTGCCCACCCGCGCGGAACAGGCCTGGCTCGCCCCGCGCCGCGAAGACCTGCGCCTGATGCCAGAGCATCAGGTCTGCGAGTAGCAGGAGCGGATGAAGTCGCGGATCAGGGCCAGTTCCGGTTCGCCGGCGATGGTGTGGTCTTTGTTGAACTCATGCCATTCCAGGTTCACGCCGGCGGCCTTGAGCTGGCGGGTTTGCCGGCGGGCCAGCGCAAAGGGGATGACGGGGTCCAACTGCCCGTGAGTGACCAGCAGGCGTTGTTGCCGGGCCACGGGCGACATTTCCTGGGCGAGCTGCTCCGGTTCGCACACGCAGCCGCTGATGCCCACCACCCCCGCCAGCAGATGCGGATAGCGCAGGCTGACCTCAATGGACATCACGCAGCCCTGGGAAAAGCCGCCCAGTATGGTCTGCTCCGTGGGGAAGCCCTGGGCGCGGGTGGCATCCAGCAGTTCAAAGAGGAGCTTGGTGCTGCGGTGGACCCCGGGGACGATGTCGCCGGGATATTCAAACCAGGAATAGCCGCCGAAGTATTCGTCCGGGGCATTGACGAGGAGGTAATTCAGCCAGGGCAATCTCAAAGCCTCGGGCCACCAGCGGTAGCCTTCCAAGCTGTCGCCGAGGCCGTGCAGCATGATCATGAGCCGGCGCGAAGCGGGTTCGGCGGCGGGAACGAATTCGCTGTGCAACATAGGGGGGTTCTATTCGGCGGCCGTTTCTTTGGTGGCGGCTGCGGCCTTCAGGCGTTGCGCCTCCTGCGCCATCCAGTCGGTGAGGAGCTTGCGGTCGGCGGCGCTGAGACGGGCGGCGGGATGCATCCAGGTGTAGCTGGGCAAGGGCATGGTGCCGGCGCTGATTTCATCGCTGCTGTCGTTCCATTTGCGCCGGGCGCGGGCGGGGTCGTCATGCGGCCATTCGGAAAAATTGAGGTGATGCCGGGCCTCGCTGATATGGTCGTTGATCCACCAGGAAACCGGGGCGACCCGGCTGTACCAGGGCCATTGGGTCTCGTAGGAGTGGCAGTCGTAGCAGGCCTCCCGCAACAGTTTGGCCACGGGCGCGGGGGGCGCGTTGGTGGCCAGCACGTCGTGCCCCGGCGTCACCGGGGGTTCGGCGTGGGAGGGGTTGAAAAATTGCAGCACCACCAGCCCCACGACCAGAACCAGCAGAATCCGTTTGGCGTATTTCTTCATAGAGCATCAGACAACAAGTCTCATCCATAAGACTCACGAAAAAAGTTTAGGTTCCGGTGAATAAATCGCAAAGCGGAATCGTCACGATTTGCGACGCTTTGCGATTTGGCGTCCCCAGGGCCCTGGGGGGAGATGAAAAAAAATCAAGGAAAATGGGCCTGAATGCTTGCGTCATGAACGCAACCTATTTACAAAATAAGCATTAATTGCCTTATGTTGACTGTGGAAAAATTCCGGGAAGCAATGGTGCCCGACCGTCGGGCGGCCACCGGGCGTGTTTTGAAACGATGATTTGACTCCCGAGCGCATGACTCAGTCGCGAACAGTTCATTCCCGTAGTACCTTTCGTTATGGATGGACTTTCATTTTCGCGGTGGCGGTCCTGCTCGGCCACAGCGCCGGGGCCCAGATCACCACCCTGCACCTGAAGAATGGCGACCAGTTGAGCGGCAAGGTGGTGTCGGAGGACACCTCCAAGGTCACGCTGGCCACGGATTGGGCCAAGAAGCTGCAGATTCCCCTGGATCAGATTGCGAGCCGGAGCGTCTCGAATCCCCCGCCCGCCGTCGTCGTTGCCGCCGCCCCACCGCCCAAACCCGAGCCCCAGCCGCCGGTCAAGGTCGTTGCCAAAGCCGCTCCGACTCCCAAGCCCCCGCACAAACGTTATTGGAAAACCGATACGCAAATTGGCTTGGACGTCCTGTATAGCAACGTCAAGAGCCAGACATACTTTGGCCAGTTCAAGCTGGGCTATCAGCGGCCCTATGAGGACGATCCGCGGCGGTCTTTTCGGAATGATTTTGCTTACAATGTGGCCTACGGCAAGACCGACGGGGTGGTATCCGACAACCGGATGAGCGGCAGCGTCTCCAGCGAACTCGACTTCGCCAAAAACTTGTTTGCGTACAGCCTGATGTCGGTGGGTTACGACAAGGTCCGGCTCATTGACCGGCAGTGCGAAATTGGGCCCGGCTTGGGGCTGCACCTGTTCCACACGCCCAAGTTTGAGGCCAATTCCACCCTGGGAATGAATTACCAGAGCCGGCAGTTGTCCGATAGCACCACCGAAGAGGACTTTTACCATCGCGTGGGGTTCAATTCCAATTGGCGCATTACCGACCGCGTTTCGGTAAACGATTCTTTGGAATATCTCATTGATATCCAGGACATGAGCCAGTATCGCGGCCGGGCGGAAGTGAACCTGAAATACAAGCTGCTGGAGAACGTTTCCATCAATTTCACGGTCAGCGACCTCTATGACACCCAGTCCGCGCCAAACGTGGACCAAAATGAATTTCGCGTCCGGTCCTCGCTCGGTGTCACTTACTGATGCCCCCCGGGGCAGGCCACTTGTGGTCCGGCTGTCTCCCCTGTCCGCAAACGGCTTGACCCAGTAAAAATGACTGCCAAACCATTTTTCCGCGTGCGTTTTGGTCAAAATGGGCTAGATTGCCGGCCATGACAATTTGGATTCTTGCACTGGTGCTGCTGGCATCGGTGGCCTTCGTAGGTTTCAACCAGGGCGCCATCCGCGCCGCCATGTCCCTGATCGGACTGATTACCGCCTCCCTCGTGACGCTGCCCTTGAGCAAGCCGTTTACCCCGGTGATGCACAAGGTTTTGGGAATTTTTGGCGTCATCAACCCCATCGCCATCTGGCTGGTGACGCCGGTGGTGGTTTTTGCCATCGTGCTCATTATTTTCAAGTCCGCCGCCTTCGCCCTGCATCGCAAGATTGAGGTGTACTACAAATACAAGGCGGGCGACCTGCGGCTGGCCCTGTGGGAGCGGATGAACAAGCGCCTCGGCCTTTGCGTGGGCACAATCAATGGGCTGGTTTACCTCGTGCTCATTTCCATGCTGATTTACGTCATGAGCTACTGGACCATCCAGATGACCACCCCGGAAAGCAACTCCAAGGTTCTCGCGGTGTTAAACCGCATGGGACAAGACTTGCAAGCCACCGGATTCATCAAGGCCGCTCGCGCCGCGGACCCCATGCCGGACGACTATTATGCCACCGGCGATTTGATGGGACTCCTCTACCATAACCCTGATACTGGTGACCGGTTGGTCAGTTACCCGGCCTATCTGGCCCTGTTTGAGCGGCAGGAATTCGCGACCCTCGCCGGAGACCAGCCGCTCAAGGACGCCTTTGCCCATCAATCCGGCATCGGCGCGATCCTGGATGACAGCCAGGTGCAAACCATCACCCACAATCCCGACCTGTTAAACGATATCTGGACCATCACCCAGCCGAACCTGCAGGACCTCACCACCTATCTGCAAACGGGAAAGTCCGCCAAGTACGACGAAGCCATTTTGGGGCGCTGGAACTTCAGCATGGGCGGCTCCCTGGCCCTGTTGCGGCAGGCTAAGCCGGATCTCAGCGCCAGCCAGTTGAAAGCGTTGCGGGGCGTGGTGGCCTTTGCCTACAAGGATTCCAGCTTCGTCGCCGCGCCCGGCCATGAAGCCTTCCTTAAGGGCATCAAGTGGATTGGGACCAACCGGAAGCCGACCGACCCCATCCCTGCGGCGGAAACTCTCACGGGGGAATGGCAAAGCGAAGCGGGCAAATACACCCTCGCCCTAGGCAATGACCGCAAGCTCACTGCCACGGTCAAGGACGACAGGATCGAGATTACCAGTCCGGCGCTGGAAGTGCCCATGGCCTTTACCCGGCAGGATTAATTGCCACGCCGGCCAGAGGCTTGGTGCAGCCACACATTCGCGGGAAGTAACGCCTGACCATGCCCGGGCACTTTAGCCCTGGGACATCTCGTCTCCATATGACAAGTCCCGCCAAGGACGGCAGACGCTGCTTTCGTCCCTGTAGGAGTTGGTGGTGGCGATTCAATCAGCGCTGAAGCACTGGGTGATTTTCAAAGAAAGACCGCTTACGCCGCAGCCGATTCCCTTCCGGAAGCGTTTCGATTAAGACCGTGCTGGCAAGACCGGCCTGTGGGGTCAGTTCCCGCTGAGATTGAAGTTGACCGTAGCTGTGGAGGGCTGTTGGCTCAAAATCTGCACTTGATTAAACAAGGATTCGCCCGGCGGCACCAAACCATTTTGCGGGGTGGCATCGGGGAGTCCCGGCTGGCTGGCCGCCGGATTGACCGGTATGGAAGCTCCTGCCAGTTCCGTAGGCATGACCCACTTGGAATTCAGGTTGGGCTCCGCCGCAAAGGCGTTGGCTTCCGTCTGCTGGGAATAAATCACTCCGCCGAGGACCAAACCACAAACCGTGACTCCAAAAGCGCCGGCCAGAATCGGGCGGGCATCGAACAGGGCCCACAACTGCTGGAACCAACCGGCCGGGGCTTCCGCCGGCCGGGTCTGCCCCGCCTCGGCGCGGATGCGGGACAGGATCTCGCCGGGCAGCCGGTCAAAATAACCGGGCGGCGGCACTTCATGGCGCTTCAAAGCCACTAATTTCTGCAATGCCTCAAAGTTTTCCGGCTCCGTATTCATATGCGCTCTATTTTAAATAATCCGCCAATTCCGCCTGCAGTTGCTGCCGGGCATAAAACAGCCGCGACCGGACCGTTCCCACGTTGCAATCCATGATCTCCGCAATTTCATCATGTGACAGACCCTGAACATCATGCAACGTCACCACTAATCTGTGTTGTTCCGACAGTTTCTGCATGGCCGCGTTCAATTTTTCCTGCAATTCTGTCAGCGCCACGTCGCGCCGCGGCGTCTTGTCCGAGATCAACGCCACCAAATCCGGATCATGTTCGGCATGATAATCCATGTCGTTGAGGCTGAAATGAGTGCGATTCTTCTGCTGCTTGAGAAAATTGAGCGTCTTGTTGACCGCAATGCGGTACACCCAAGTGTAAAAGCTGGAACCACCCTTGAAAGTCTTTAGCGCCTGAAAAGCTTTGATGAAGGCCTCCTGCGTCAGGTCATTGGCATCCTCATGATTGGAGGTCATGTGATAGACCGTGGCGTAGATGCGCTCCTGGTACCGCCGGATCAGCCCGTCATAAGCTTCCAAATCTCCCTTGCGGGCACGCTGGACGAGGTCCGTTTCGGGAATCTCGCCGGCTGCCGCCTTGCCACCAGAGGCATTTTGCGGCGAAACCTGCGACTCCCGGGCCTGCTTGTCTGCACTCATTGGCAAAGTGGCATTAGGCACAAATCATCTCCGTCTGGTGCGCGAGCAGGTCGGTCAACCCGGCCAAGCCCTCCCGACCTTCCGGCAGGGTGGCCAGAATTTGGCGGGCCGCGGCCAGATGGCGTTCGATGTCGCCGAGGCATTTTTCCCAGATGCGGTGCCGCGCCAGCAGCTCCCGCAGCCGGGTGAGGGATTCCGGCTGCCAGTCCCGCAACAGTTCCTGCAATTTGGCCCGTTCATCGGCGCTGGACTGGTCGCGCAGCAGCAAAATGGGCAGGGTCAGCTTGCCCTTGGTCAGGTCCGTACCCAGCGACTTGCCGGCGACGGATTCCGTGCCGAAAATGTCCAGACAGTCGTCGTACATCTGGTAGGCGGTACCGAGGGCCAGGCCGAATTCGCGCAAGGCGTGCCGCCGACTGCCGGAAGCATCGCTCAGATGGGCGGCCAGATCGCAAGACAGCGCAAACAGTTCCGCCGTCTTCATTTCCAAAATCTTGTAATAATCCTTGAGCGTCAGGTTAAAATCGCTGCGCCGCCGGGTTTGCAGGATTTCCCCCGCACAAACGGTATTGGTGGCCGCCGCCACGGCCCGGCAGATTTCCGGGGTGGGAAAGCTGGCGGCCAGCTTCAGAGCGTTGGCAAAAAGGCAATCCCCCAACAATACGGCAATCTCGTTACCCCAGTTGGTGGCCAGCGTCCGGCGGCCACGGCGGATTTCCGCCTCGTCCATCACATCGTCATGCACCAGCGTGGCGAGGTGGACCATCTCAATGATCGCCGCCACGGTGACGTGGGCGTCGTTGATGGTCCCGGCAGCATTGGCACTGAGGGCCACCAAAAGCGGGCGCAATTGCTTGCCCTGCCCCGTGAGGGCATAGGTGGCGTACGCCTCAATGGCAGGATCAAACTCTTGAATCTGCTTCCGCAGCCGGGTGGAAACCGCTTCCAAAAACGGTTCCACCGGTCCCGCAATACGCTTCCACGCCAGGGGAACATTGGAGTTTGCAGCCTCGGGGACGGGTACGGCCACTGCTTTTGTTTCTGCAGCCAACATGCCCTGTCAATCTAAGTGCGCCCCTGCCCCAAGTCAAAACCTAAGTCACAACCGGGTTACAAGGACCGGCTTTTTCCCGAATAATTGAAAGGCAACAGCTTAGATTTCCCGGATGCGGTACTCAAAAATGAAAAAGGCGGGCCGTTGCCGGCCCGCCTGAATTCTTGCGGAAATGCGTGGTTACTTGGTCACTTCGGTACTGGCCATTTCCTTGTCCCGTTCTTCCATGGCGGCTTTGCGGGAGAGCTTTACGCGGCCTTTTTCATCCACCCCCAGGCACTTGACCCAGATTTCATCGCCCATCTTGACAATGTCCTCGGTCTGCTTGACGCGGAAGTTGGCCAGTTCGCTGATGTGGCAGAGGCCGTCCCGGCCCGGCAGGAATTCCACGAAGCAGCCAAATTCCTTGATGGTAACCACCTTGCCCCGGTAGATCTTGCCTACCTCGGCCTCGGCAGTCATGCCTTCGATGGATTCGCGGGCAATCTTCATGCCTTCGGCGGACACGGAGTAAATGTTGACCGTGCCATCGTCCTCGATATTGATTTCGCAACCCGATTCCTCGACGAGACGCTTGATATTCTTGCCACCAGGCCCGATGAGGGCGCCGATCTTTTCCGGGTTGATTTTCAGAGTCACGATGCGCGGCGCGTACTTGCTGATGTCAGCGCGCGGCGCGGCGATGGTCTTGGCCATTTCGCCCAGAATGAAGAGGCGGGCGATGCGCGCCTGTTCCACGGCCTCGGTCATGATGGCGTGCGGCAGGCCCTTGAGTTTCAGGTCCAGTTGGAACCCGGTGATGCCCTTTTCCGTACCGGCCAGCTTGCAATCCATGTCGCAGTAGTGGTCTTCCCAGCCGATGATGTCGGTGAGCAGTTGATACTTGGCAATGCCGTGGTCGCTGCCGGATTCGGTGCAGATGCCCACGCTGATGCCCGCCACCGGGCGGATCATCGGCACGCCGGCATCCATGAGGGCCAGCGTCCCGCCACAGACCGAAGCCATGGAGGTGGAACCGTTGGATTCCATGATTTCGCTCGTGACCCGGATGGCGTAGGGATACTCGGCCAGCGGAATCATCGGCTCAATGCTGCGTTCGGCGAGGGCACCGTGGCCGATTTCGCGGCGACCGGGACCGCTGATGCGGCCGGTTTCCCCGACGGAGAAGTTGGGGAAGTTATAGTGCAGGATGAATTTCTTTTCGGTCTCGCCGCCCGTGTAGGAATCGAATTCCTGGGCGTCTTCACCGGTGCCCAAGGTGGCCAGGGTGACCGCCTGGGTTTCGCCGCGGGAGAAAATCGCCGAGCCATGGGCGCGGGGCAGAATGCCCACTTCGCTGTGCAACGGGCGGACCTGGTTGAAACTGCGTCCATCCAGGCGTTTGCCGCTGTTCAGGATGAGGCTGCGCACGGCTTCCTTCTGGATGTAATAGAAGGCGTCGTTGACGACAAAGGGCGTGACCTTTTCGGCCCCGAATTTTTCCACGAGCTTGGCGCCGACTTCGTCCTTGATGGCGTTGACGGCGGCCTCGCGAGCCATTTTGCCGGGGGTGAGCAGGGCCGGCACAAAGCGGTCGCCGGCGAGGGCCTTGGCCTCGGCCAAAATTTCGTCGGGCACCACCTTGAGGGTGATTTCACGCTTGGGCTTGCCCCCCTTGGCGGCGAGTTCCTTCTGCGCGGTGATGAGCGGCTGGATGACTTCGTGGGCGTACTTCAAGGCGGCGTTGAAATCGGCTTCGGTGATTTCCTTGGCCGAGCCTTCGTACATGACGATGTCTTTTTCATTGCCCACATAAACGAGGTCGAGATCGCTCTCGGCCATCTCGGCATGCGTGGGGTTGGCCACGAACTGGCCGTTGATGCGGCCCACGCGGACCGCGCCCAAAGGACCGGCCCAGGGAATGTCGCTAACCATCAAGGCGGCGCTCGCGCCGATGATGCTCAGGATATCGGGATCGTTTTCGCCATCGGCACTCAGCAGCACGGTCTGCACCTGCACTTCGTTGTACCAGCCCTTGGGGAACAATGGGCGGATGGGCCGGTCGGTGAGGCGGCAGGTGAGAATTTCCTTCTCCGTGGGGCGGCCTTCGCGCTTGAAATAGCCGCCGGGGAACTTGCCCGCGGCCGCGGCTTTTTCGCGGTAATCCACGGTCAACGGGAAGAAGTCCTGCCCTTCCTTGGCCTTGGTGGCGGCCACGGCGGCCACGACCACGATGGTTTCGCCCAACTGGACGGTGACGGCGCCGTCGGCCTGTTTGGCGAGTTTGCCGGTTTCGAGGAGGATCTGTTTGTCGCCCAGAAGGGCGGAGGTTTTGACTGACATATGGTATTTTGTTCTCCGCCGTCTCCGAGGAACTTCAGTGAGCGCCCGCGAGGCGGGTGCTGAATGAAATTTCCCAAAGACGGCCGAATTCGACGCGGTTGTTTGGTTTCTTGGTTTTAGGCAGACCGCTCCCTGCCGCGTCAGCGGGAGCGGTCAAATTGAAATTGTACAAGCTCGGACGTAGAACGCCGAAGGAATCACCACTGCGCGAGGCAAGGCTTATTTGCGCAGTTTGAGCTTCTTGGTGATGGCCTGATACCGGTTGGTGTCGGTATTGTGCAGATAATCGAGCAGACGGCGGCGTTGACCGACCATGACCAGCAAACCACGGCGGGAGCTGTGGTCTTTCTTGTTGGTTTGCAAATGCTCGGTGAGGTGGTTGATCCGTTCGGTCAGGATGGCAATCTGCACATCCGCCGAGCCGGTATCTTTCTCATGCAGTCTGAAATTTTCGATCGTCTTCGTCTTAACTTCCATAATTCCAATTCTCTGTTCTTTGATTTGACGGCGGAAACCTTAGTGCCAACCCAATGGGGTGTAAAGTCCTATTTCGGCCGGCTTCGCTCCTCCCGGAGCGAAAATTTGCTCCGGAAAGCTCCTTTTGACTCAAAAAATGCCCCGGCAGGGACTTGCAGGCTTGACGGATGGATTCATTCCGCAAACCTGCTGGGAAACTCATGTTCCGGCACGCCAAACTCAAACCTCTGCTGGTGGGCCTGGGTCTGCTGCTGTTGGCCGGGTTTCCCGGTTGCGCCGCCCCGGTCACCTATCAGCCGGCGGACCTCACCCCGCCACCAGTTGCGCGGGAATTCCGGGCGGCCTGGATTTCCAGCGTAGGCGAAAATTCCTGGCTCGCGCCCATCCCCCTGACCACCGCCCAGCAAAAAGCCGCCCTGATCGCCATGCTGGACCAGGCGGTGCAACTCCGGCTCAACGCCATCATTTTCCAGGTCCGCCCAGCATGCGACGCCCTTTATGCGTCGTCTATCGAACCGTGGTCAGAATCGCTCACCGGTTATATGGGCCGTCCGCCCAATCCGTATTACGACCCGCTGGAATTTGCCATCACCGAAGCACACAAACGCGGCCTGGAACTCCACGCGTGGTTCAATCCCTATCGCGCCCGACACATGAGCGCCAAGTCACCCATCGCCCCGAACCACATCAGCCGCACCCGCCCGGACCTGGTCCGTCAGTACGGCCCCTACCTCTGGCTGGACCCCGGCGAGCGCGATGTGCAGGATTATTCCCTCCGCGTGGTCATGGATGTCGTCAAACGCTACGACATTGATGGGGTCCATTTCGACGACTACTTCTATCCCTACCACGAAAAGGATGCCGCCGGGCGCGACGTTGATTTTCCCGACAACGCCAGTTGGAAAAAGTACGGCAGCAAAAGCGGTCTGAGCCGGACGGACTGGCGGCGGGAAAACGTCAACACCTTCATCCAGCGCGTACAAAGTTCCATTCACGCCGCCAAGCCTTGGGTCAAGTTTGGCATCAGCCCGTTTGGTATCTGGCGGCCCAAAAACCCGCCGCAAATCAAGGGCAAGGACGCTTACGCCGAACTCTATGCCGATTCCCGCAAATGGCTCGCCAACGGCTGGGCCGACTATTTTTCCCCGCAGCTTTACTGGGGCATTGCCCCGCCCGACCAGAGTTTCCCCGTTCTGCTCAAGTGGTGGGATGACCAGAACTTGCGGGGTCGCTACATCTGGCCGGGGCTCGACGCCAACAAGGTGGGTGGCGCCTGGACGCCGGATGAAATCGTCAACCAGCTCTGGCTCACCCGCAAACAGCCCGGCGCGGCAGGCGCCATCTTCTGGGGCATGAAAAACCTCATGCCCGGCCCTAACGGGCTGGCGGCAAAGCTCACCACCGAAATCTACACCTCCCCTGCTCTCATCCCGGCTTTCCCGTGGCTCAGCACGAACCCGCCTCCGGCCCGGCCCGCACTGAACATCGTTCCGGGAAAAACTTCGGTGCGACTTTCCTGGGGCAACAGCAGCGGCGCGGCAGTTCAGTTATGGGTGCTGCAACGCCAGGTCAACGGCCAATGGCTGACGAATATCCTGCCCGGCACCCGCAACAGTTGCGAACTGAGTGGCCATCCCGAAGTGATTGCCGTGACGCCGGTGGACCGGGTGAACCGGACCGGCGCACCGGCAGTGCTGCAACTGCGCCCGGACGGCAGTTCCCCGGCGCCGGGGAATTCTACCCGTTGATTTCGCGGGCGCGGATACAGGAAACTTCGCGGGCCGTCCCCAACGTCTCCAACCGCGGCACCTCTTGCGCGCAGGCCGCCACCGCGTAGGCGCATCGGGGATGAAACGGGCAGCCTGCCGGCGGATTCAACGGCGACGGCGGGTCGCCGGACAAAATGATGCGCTGACGTTTTTGTTCGCGTTCCGGATCCGGGATGGGCACGGCGCTGACCAACGCCCGGGTATAGGGATGCAGCGGGCGGTCGAACACCTCCGCCGCCGGCCCCAGTTCCACAATCTTGCCCAGGTACATCACCGCGATGCGGTCGGAGATATGCCGCACCACCGAGAGGTCATGCGAAATGAAAATCAGCGTCAGCCCCATGTCCCGCGACAACTCCGCCAGCAGGTTGATGATTTGCGCCTGGATGGAAACATCCAACGCGCTCACCGGTTCGTCGGCGATGATGAGCTTGGGTGCCACCGCCAGCGCGCGCGCGATGGCAATGCGCTGCCGCTGGCCGCCGGAAAATTCGTGCGGGTACTTCCGCATGGCCCGCGGCGACAGCCCCACCTTGTTCATCAATGCCGCCACCCGCGCCGGCAATTCCGCGCCCGGGATGCGCTGGTGCGCCCGCAACGCCTCGGCCAGCGCGTCGTATACCGTCATGCGCGGATTGAGGGATGCATAGGGATCCTGGAAAATCATCTGAAAATCCGCCCGCGCCTCACGCAACCGGCGGCCGCGCAATTCCGCCAGGTTCTTGCCCGCCAGAATCACCGCGCCCGCCGTGGGTGGAATGAGTTGCAGAATGGTCCGGCCCAAAGTGGATTTGCCGCACCCGGATTCGCCCACCAATCCCAAAATCTCACCTGCGCGCAGCGTCAGCGAAACGCCATCCACCGCCTTCACCGTGGCCACCTGGCGCCGGAACAGGATGCCCCGCTCCACCGGGAAGTGGGTTTTCAGATTTTCAATTTGAAGCAAAACGTCAGGCATGCGGCGGTTATAATTTTACTTCTCCGGTTTGCACCCGCGTACAGGCGCTGCTTTGTCCCGCAGCGATGGTTTTCAGCTCCACCGGTTGCCGGCAAATATCGACGGCGTGCTCGCAGCGGGGCGCGAAGGCGCAGCCGGGCGTCGGGTGGGTCAAATCCGGCGGCAAGCCCGGGATGGTGTAGAGCGCCGCGCCCTTGGGTTGCAGGGCGGGAATGGATTTCTGCAACGCCCGCGTGTAGGGATGCCGGGGCCGCGCAAAGAGTTCGGCCGCCGGGGCGGTCTCCACCACCCGGCCCGCATACATCACCTGCACCCGCTCACAAAAGCCGGCCACCACGCCCAGGTCGTGCGTAATCCAGATGACCGCCATGCCGAGTTCGCGCTGCAACCGCCGCACCAGTTCCAAAATTTGCGCCTGCACCGTCACATCCAGCGCGGTGGTGGGCTCGTCGGCAATAAGCAATTCCGGCCGCGTGATGAGCGCCATGGCAATCATCACCCGCTGCCGCATGCCGCCGGAAAATTCGTGCGGGTAACTGCGGATCCGTTTGGCTGCATCCGGCACGCCCACTTCCTCCAACGCCGCAACGCCCCGTTTCACCGCTTCCGCCCGGGAACACATTTTGTGAATCAGCAGCGGCTCGATGAGCTGCTCCTCGATGCGCAGGAACGGATTCAGCGAGGTCATCGGGTCCTGGAAGATCATTGCCAGGCGCCGACCGCGAATCCGGTTCAACTCCCGGGGCGAACATTTCAGCAAATCAACTTTGCCGTCGAAAATGGCTGTCCCGCCCTCGATACGCCCCGGCGGCTGCGGGACCAGGCCCATCAGGGAGTAACAGGTTACCGACTTGCCCGAGCCAGATTCCCCCACAATTCCCAGCGTCTCGCCCCGCCCCAGTGTGAACGACACATCGTTCACCGCGCGCACCACTCCGTGCCGGGTGTGAAAACTGGTTTTCAAATTTGAGACTTCGAGCAACATGTTTTTTTTCAACCACGAATGAACACTAATGGACACGAATTCATAAGTGTAGCTGCAGCCAGGAACGGAAAGCCTATTGCTTTTAGCAGCATTCTTTTGGGTTCACTATTCATTAGTGTTTGTTCGTGTCCATTCGTGGTTTAACTAATCTTTCGATGCCCGGACATCCAGCGCATCGCGCAAACCGTCACCCAAAAAATTCAGGGAGAACAACGTCAGCGAAAAGCACAGCGCCGGAAACAGGAGCAGCCAGGGAAATTCTTCCATCGTGCGGGCCCCATCGTTGATCAATGTGCCCCAGGAACTCATCGGCGGCTGGACGCCAAAACCGAGGAAGCTCAGAAACGCTTCCGTCAGCATGACCCGCGGCACAATCAGCGTCGCATATACAATGACGATGCCCAGCACGTTCGGAATCATGTGGCGCAGAATGATCCGGCGCCGGCGCAAACCCAACGCCTGCGCGGCCTCGA
>DATJIU010000110.1:0-6297 GCA_035492855.1 Dongiaceae bacterium
TATTTCCATGGCGAAGCGGCAGAACCGAACGCCCTTTGCATGGTGCTCTCACAAAAACATTGGATTTGTCCGCTGTGGACACGGTAGGCTGGGGCATGGGTCAAGTTTCAAAGCAATTCAAACTGGCGGCCATGGACCTGGACGGCACGCTGCTGGATGCCCAACATCAGATCAGCCCAGAGAACGTCGCTGCCGTAAGGCAATTGCAGGCGGCCGGGGCACAGGTGGTGCTGGCGTCCGGCCGACATTACCATTCCATGCACAAATACGCCGTGGCCTTGCCCGGAGTGCAGTGGATTATTTCATGCCAAGGAGGAGAAGTCGCGGATGTGAGCCGCCAGACTGTGCTGAGCCGGACCTACTTCCCGGGAGGGCTCGCCGGTGAAGTGCTGGAGTTGGGACGCTCGTTGGGTTTCACGCCCGTGGTTTATACGGTGGATGACATTTTGACGAACTCCGCCTGGAACGTGGAGATGGAATTTTACACCGAACTGGCGGGACACCGCCCGCAGAGCCGCAGCACCTCGGATTTGCTGGCCCTGGACGTGTTCAAGGTGATTTGGATGGGCGACCCGGATCGCATCTCGACGGTCAAATTGCCCGTGCCCCAACTGCCAGCCACGGTGGAGGTGATCCGCACCAATGCGCGCTTCCTGGAATTCATGCCGGTGGGCGTTTCCAAGGCGACGGGGCTGGCAACGCTGGCCCGGCATTTGGGTCTCACCCCGGAGCAGGCGGTGGTCTTCGGCGATGGCGACAACGACGTGCCCATGTTTGAATGGGCCGGAACTTCCGTCGCGATGCCGCATAGCTGGCCTGCCGCCTTGCAAAAGGCAAAGCTGATCGCGCCCGCGGGCCCCATGGCCACGGCACTGGCGCGAGGGGTGGATATGGTGTTAGCCTAATTTTTGCGGCATTGCCTACAACAACACCATCTGCCGACCGGTGGGCTCCCGCAGGCTGCTGACTCCCAGCCCGAGCAACCGCAACGGACGGGACACCAGCTTTTCGCGTCCCAGCAGAAAACAACCGAGCCGGTAGATGTCTCCGGCCTCAGTCAATGGCTCTTCCACGGAGATTTGGCGCGTCAGGGTGGTGAAATCGGAATAGCGGACTTTGACCTGGACGGTGTGGGCGCCGAGTTGTTTGCGCTTGAGGCGCGCCGTAATATCCGCGGCCTGTTCCTTCAGGCAGGCGCGCAGAATTTTCCGGTCGGCGGTGTCCTGCAAAAAAGTTTCCTCGCCGCTGATGCTCTTGATGTCGTCACCCAATTCCAGCGGCCGGTCATCCTCCCCCCGGGCAAACTGTTTGAGCCGCGGCCCAAACGAACCGACCAGGGCGCGCAAGTCGCCGGGGTAGTCTTGCAAATCGCCCACCGTGACCAGACCCGCCTGAGTCAGCGTCTGCTCCGTAACACGGCCCACGCCGTATAGGGTCCGCACCGGGAGCGGCCGGAGGAACTGTACTTTGCCCGCCTCGGGAATCAGCGTGAGGCCGTCGGGTTTTTGATGATCGCTGGCAATCTTGGCGAGCAGCTTGTTGGCGGCGATGCCAATGGTGGCGGTAAGCCCGCGCTCGGCGCGAATCCGCTGCTTGAGCTGTTGCGCCAGAGGCAATGCCAGTTGCAGCGAGGCATCGGGCGTTTCGCCCTGGCAGCCGGCAGACAGGTCGAGATAGGCTTCATCCACGGACATCTGCTCCACGATGGCGCCAGTGGTGGCAATGATTTCCATGATGCGGCGGGATTCCTCCCGATAGGCCTCCATGCGCGGGCGCACAAAAATGCCCTTGGGACAGAGCCGGCCGGCGGTGGCACTGGGCAAGGCGGAACGCACGCCGAACTTCCGGGCTTCGTAACTGGCCGCACACACCACGCCCCGTTGCGTGGGCGGGGCGCCGACAATCACCGGCTTGCCGCGCAAGGCCGGCTGGTCGCGTTGTTCCACGGAAGCGTAAAACGCGTCCATGTCCAGATGGAAGATCACCCGAAACATCAGTCGTTCGCGGGAGCCAAAAGAAAGCCCGGTTGGTGCATGCAAATTATATCCGGACGGAATGCATCCGCTTGTGCCTCATTTTATTTGTCGGGGGGCAACTGTCGAGTCAGGTTAATTCCCGGCCTGGATCAGGCCGACAAAGGCACCAAGGGCAGTTGCAGGATCACCGTCGTGCCGCTCCCGGGAGAAGTTTGAATTTCACAAGTGCCGCTGATCTTCTGCATCCGCAGGCGGAGATTGGCCAGCCCGTTGCCCGGTTTGGCCTGGACCAGATCAAACCCCACCCCATCGTCCCGCACCTGAATCTCCAGCCGGCTGTCGGTCACGGAAAGTTTCAGCAGCACCTTGCCGGGCCGGCCATGGCGTACGGCATTGTTGAGGGCCTCTTTGACCGCGGAGAACGCGTGGTTGCGCACCTCGGCGGTGACCGCCTTTTCCGGATACGACCGCGGGGACTCGATCCGGCAGATGATGTTGGTCTTGGACAGGAATTCCTCCGTGTAAGCCGCAAGATAGGCGGCGAGCGAGGAAAGCGATTCGTTTTTGGCGTTCATCATCCATACCACCTCATCCAGGGCGGTAATCATCCGCAGCGATTTTTCGGAGATTTGCCGGATGCGGTCGCGCAGGGAATCCATGGGCAATTTGGTGGTCGAGGTGGGATTGGCCAGGAGATTAATCTGGGTCAGAATACTGCCCAGGTCGTCATGCAAATCACGGGAGATGCGGGAACGCTCCTCTTCAATGACCCGGGCGCGCTCGGCATGCTCACGTTGGAGAATCTCCGCCCGCAAGCGGACGGTTTGCCGGTTGACCTGGCCTTGCAGCGACCGGATCCACACAAACGCCAGCGCCAGCCCGGCCGCGAGCAAGGCCACCGCGGCCAGGGCGCGCCGCGGCGTCCACCAAGGCGGCCGCGCGAGTAATTCCACTGCGGCCGCCGAATTGAGCAACAGGGAATTTTCGCCGGCATGGTCGGCGTCATCGTCGTTGCGAGGCAGATAGACTCCGGTGAGCTTCAGGCGGCTGCCCAGCGGCCAGGTGGCGGACACCTTGGTGGCGGCCGGGTAACGGGCGACCCATTTATTCGAGCCGATTTGCAACTCCAGAATCCGGTCCGGCCCCACATCCTTCAGCGCAGTGAGCGTTCCCTCGACCGCGACCCAGGCAGCGGCAGTGGCGTCATCGGATTGCACCAGCGGCTGCGGTGACGGCAGTGGTTGATGCCCGGCTTTTCTGGCCTCCGCCTCAATCAGGTTCACCCAGCTGGCCTGCCGTTGCACCAGGCCACTCACAACCACCATGTCGCCGGGTTCAAACGCAGTCCCCCAGTTGAGCCAGACTTGCAACCCGGTATTGCCATCGAGCAAATAATATTTATCGCGGCTGCCGGAAAGCACCTGGCCGGAGATTGTCACGCGCCGGAACAAATCCTCGCGCCCTAGTTTGGCGGCGGAGCCGAGGGTATATTCCGGAGCGGCGGCAATCGCCTCCGGCCAGGAACTGGCAAGCCGGATCTGGTCAAATTTTACTGTGTTGCTGTTGGCAAAAGCCGCCAGGGAAATGCGATTGAACGCCAGGTCCGCCCGGTCGTGCAAAGTGAGGTCCGCCACTTCGGGCTCGATAGTGCCGGTGGGATTGCGGTACACGCGCACGTCGTCGTTGCCCGCCTTGAAATCAATGCGCATCACATAAAAGTTCACATTGGTATCTCCGGGACCAATGGCGGCAAACCGGCTGCCCGGCGCGCGCAGATTCACCTGGTCCGTGCGGGTGTCGTTGCCGATGCCGCCAATGCGTTCAGTGCCGCGGTTCAGTTCGAATTCATAGAACAACGAAGTTTTGCCGGGCTGTTCCAGAAAGCTGAGATACACCGTGGTGCCATCGGCACCGATGCGCCCGTTGGAATCCAAATATCCGTAAGCGCCAAAATTTCCTCCGACCGAACAATCGAGGTAGCGTCCGGCCCGTGTGTCATTGGGAATGAATGCCGAGTTGCCGGCCGATTGCGCATCAAAGCCGGTCGGAACATTGGTGCCGCCGGACAAGCCGCCCGCTGCCACCCGGGTGCCGGGGTTCAAAACATCCGACCAGGCCCCATTCCAGCCTTCGCCGCCGCCCTGCCCGTTTAGTTCTCCCGCCGGGTAATCAAAATCTTCGCTGGCCAGCAGAGCGGGCGCGTAAGGATAAATCCGCCACAACTGGCTGGCGGCGCCCGTCGGGGCATTTTGCTGGACCACGGCGTTGTCCGAGGTGCTGCCGCCGGCCACCTCCAACCGCAATCCGCTCCGGACATTTTTGATTTCAAACCAGCCGTTGCCCGCATCAATCAAATCAAACTGCTGGCTGGGGTCGTTGTTATAATCCCAAGCCCACAGTTGAGCCCCGTTTACGCTGGAATCGTAGGCAATGCTGGCGCATTTGCCACTGACCCAGGAAACCAGCTTGAAGTGCCCGCCCTGCTCGGAAGGCACCAGCAACCAGCGTTGGTTCGCGGAAGCGGCATAAGCCGCCTGGCCAATCGCAGCGCCATTATCGAGCTTGCCCCGGATCAGTTCCAGCGATTTGCCGCTGTTCTTATTGATGATCCGAAGCTCGGCCACGGAATCCAATGCGTAAACCATGGCGCCGGACCATTTGCTCGCATCCGCAGGCAGAAAACCATTGAGCCACACGAAGCCGCCGGCCAGCCCCAAACTTTCCCGCCAACCCCGCAATTTGAGCATGGCGGAGGTGGGCGTATCGGTGTTGCCCCATAGGCCGGGATAAACGGCAATCCCCGGAAAAGCCGGCCCCCACCGCGCCGGGTCATTGGTCGCGCCGTCGCCATAACAAACGAGGTAGAGCGCCTCCACATTGGTGGCGCCCAACGTCGCGACTGTCCGGGACCAAAAGTCCAAATTCGTGCTCGCGCAAAAAGTGATTTTCAGCCCCAAACCAGCAAGCATCTGGCCCAGAGCCACCGTGGCCGGGGCATCATAGGTCCGTTCATCCACCAACTGAATAATCCCCACTCCTGTGGCTTCTTTCAGCGCCCGAAAATCCCGATAAAGAATGCTGTCCGGTCCGACGCCTTGCGTGGCGATCAGATTTTGTATGTTGGCGAAGGAAGCATCCTCACCCCCGCCCCGGACTCCCGGGCCGCCACCCAAGGCCAGTTCGATGCGGTTGACGCCAGTCGGCGGTTGCAGCATTTCGGCGAGTTTGACGCCCCAACTGGGATCGCCCACATAAACGCCATCCCGCACCACCGGCGTGTTGTTGTAGGTAATGTCGCCCCGTTCATCCACGTGGAAAAAGGACAGGAACAACCGGGTGAACCCCGAAGCCCGCGCGGCATTTTGCGCGGTTTCATTCGGCGCATAAAACTCGCTGCCCACGTAGAGGCCCTTCACCGAATCGGCCGCCGCGCTTTGAATTGCGAGCCCAAATCCCAAAACGACCAGCCCGAACCAAAAGCGCAGCCCGGCCGCATTTTTGTGGAGCTGGAAGTTCATGAACCCACAGGTTAAAGTCTCGCGCGCCCCATATCAAGCTGACGCCAGATGCGCTACCGGACAGGTCATTGGTCTGTCGCCGGGGCCGGAGCAAACACTTCAAAGCTCACGATTTTATAGCCTTCTCTTCCGGCCCGGCGCTCGCACTGCACGCGCACCCACCGCGCCGCGACCGGGGCGAACTCGCGGGTTTCCACCCCGCCCTGCCCGTTCGCAACCGCGTCAACATCCTGCCAGGAATTCCCGTCGGCACTGATCTGAATATGGTAAGCCCGGGCAAAACTTGCGCCAAATCGGTCCGTGGCCCAGGTCAACCGCACGCGGCCAATGCGGTGGGTTGCTCCCAAATCCACCGCCAGCCATTGGGCATCCGCATTCCGCGATTTCCAGTAAGTACTGTTGTTGCCATCCACCGCCAGCCCGGCATGGGAGCCGTACTCGGTGTTTGCCGCCTCCGATGACGCGCGGGCCGGCCGATAAGCCGCCAGATCATTGGTTGCCGGGAACGCCGGTGTCTGCGGCTTCAAAAAAGGAATGACCTGCGTGTAAGTACTGGCCAGTTGCACTGATAATTTCAGCCGGATGTCGCGCGAAGAACTTCCCAATTGCAATTCGTACGTGCCCGCATTGGCCTTCCACTGTTTCCCGCCCACATCGCAATAAGCCAAATCCCGGGCCGAAACATCGAACGAAACCATTTTCGTTTCCCCGGGCAACAACTCCACCCGGGCGAAGCCCTTCAATTCCCGGACCGGTTTGGCCACGGGCGGCTTCGGATCGTGCACATATAATTGCACCACCTC
>DATJIU010000111.1:0-7052 GCA_035492855.1 Dongiaceae bacterium
CGTGAAGCCGGCGGCGATGCGGGGTGGATAGAGAAAGACGCGTTGAATGCGTCGTTTCAATAAGGGCGTTTTCATGGATAGTTAGCAGGTTAAACGTGATCAAACGAACGCCCGGCGGCGTCAAAGGGGAGTCCTCCCGGAACGAACGGTTCCGGGCTGGCTGCCCCTGCGATGAGCGCCAAGGCGTTCATACCACCGGGCATTGTAGCAGGGTCGCGGAAACCCTGTGGTTTAATGGTGAACCCTATTTTTCGAGGCTAAAAACGGGGGTTTTAAAGTTTAAACCAGCTGCGGGGTAAGGGATTGCAAAAATTGAAAATCGAAAAACTGCAAAATCATTGTTAAACAAAAATGCAGGGTGAACCACCAAGTAACCAGGAAACCAAAGGGGGATTTGGTGATGACATGGTGGGGCGAGCGTCCTCGCGAGCCGCTGTGCGGGATGCGGCTAATGTTTCGGAGGGGGGAGCGCCGTGACCCCCTGACTGAAGCGCCGGAGGCGCACCACCTCACGGGATGGATTGGCTTGGGATTACGTGTCACCGCGTGTGTAAAAAAAGGGAAGCCGCCCCATCGCGTTGGGATACCGCGGCGGGAACCGCGGCGCGATACAATTTTCTCCATTCACGTTGCCGAGGGTTGAGTCAGGGCGTCGCGGCGCTCCGCCCTCCGAATGAGAGGAGGCCGCCGCGTCCGGGGGGGAATTCGCAATAATTCGTGCCATGCGCGGCAACGCCCCGGCTTGGGGGGGCACTCGCCTCACCAGGTAATTAATAACCGGTGCGGAGGTTCCAGGCGTTGATGAGGTCGCCGGGAATTTCGTTGAGGAAGCGGGACGGGGATTGCATCAGGTCGCCGCTGCCGCCGTAGCCGCCGCGCATGGCGGGATAGCACAGGTACAGTTCGTCCTTGGCGCGGGTGATGGCCACGTAAAACAGCCGGCGTTCCTCTTCCTCGCCATCGGTGGTCTCCAATGACCGGGCGGAGGGAAACATTCCGTCGCACAGCATGATGACGAACGCGACCTGGAATTCGAGTCCCTTGGCCTGGTGGATGGTGGAGAGCCGCAGTTGTTCGGCGTCGCGGTCGGCGGGTTGCTCGTGCTCGGCCTCCACATTGGTCAGCAGCGCGAGCTGGGTGAGAAATTCATCCACCGAGGCGAACTGCTGGGCAAAGGCCGCGAGCTGTTCCAGGTCGTCCAAGCGGGAACGGTAATTGGCAAAATTCTCCTTGAGGTAATCATCGTAGCCGGCATCCACCACAATGGCCAGCATGGCGGCGGTGTTTTGCCGGGCGGCGGCGCTTTCGAGTTGCGCTACGGTGGCAGTGAACTGGGCCCAGGCGGTGGCGGCTTTTTTCGGCGCGGCTTTGGCGCAGGCCTGCAAGGCGGTGGCGCGGGGCGCGGCGGGCGGCGCTTCTTTGCTTTGCGCCTGGGTGGCTTGTTGAAACGCGAGCCACAGCTTGTCCGCGCCTTTGGCAGCCACGCCGGGCAGCAACTGCACGAGGCGTTTGAAGGCAATTTCATCCGCCGGGTTGAGCACGAGCTTCAAATAGGCGGTGACGTCCTTGATGTGCGCCTGCTCGAAGAACCGGATGCCGCTGGTGATGCTGAAGGGAATCTGCCGGCGGGAAAGTTCGAGTTGCAGTTCCAGGGCATGAAAATGCGAACGGTAGAGCACGGCCATGTGGCTGAGGCTCACGCCTTCGTCGCGCAATTCCAGGGCGCGTTGGGCGATGAAGGCAGCCTGCTGGGCGCAATCGGCGCAGGCAATGAGCGCGGGCTTGAGGCCGGACTTGCGGGCCGGCGCGAGTTCCTTGGCAAACTGGTTGACGTTGGTGCTGATGATGGCGTTGGCGACGTTGAGAATCTCCGGCGTGCTGCGGTAGTTGGTTTCGATCTTGAACACCTGCGCGCCGGGATAGCGATCGGGAAATTTCAGGATGTTGAGAAAATTCGCCCCGCGCCACGCGTAAATGCTCTGGGCGTCGTCGCCTACGACCATCACGTTCTTGTGCCGCGCGGCGAGGAGGTCAATGAGGTCGCTCTGGAGCTTGTTGGTGTCCTGGTATTCATCCACAAGGATGAACTGGAAGCGCCGCTGGTAATGTTCGCAGACGTCGGGATGTTCCTGGAGCAGGCGGAGCCAGAGCGCGAGGAGGTCGTCGAAATCCATGGCATTGGCGGTGCGCTTGCGGGTGGCGTAGGTCTGGGCGAGGGCGGTGATTTTTTCGGTGTGTTCGAGAAAATAGCCGTATTGCGTTTCCAGGATTTCGGCGACGGAGCGGTGGGTGTTGTTGGCGAGCGAAAAGATTTCCACCAGCACATCGGGCTTGGGAAAGCGCTGCGCCTTGACATCAATGCCGGCTTCGGTGAGGCAGGTTTTGACGAGGTCCTTGGCGTCGTCGCGGTCGAGGATGGTGAAATCGCGCCCGAAGCCGAGCAACGCGGCGTGGGTGCGCAAAATCCGGGCGCCGATGGAGTGGAACGTGCCGCCCCAGAGCGCGGGCAGCGGCTGGCCCAGCAAGTCGCCCACACGATGCATCATTTCGCCGGCGGCCTTGTTGGTAAAGGTGAGCAGCAGGATGCGGTCGGGCGGAATGCCCTGTTCCAGCAGGTAGGCCACGCGGTAGGTGAGGGTGCGGGTCTTGCCCGAGCCGGCGCCGGCGATGACGAGGGCCGGGCCGGGCGGGTTGGTGACGGCGGCGTACTGTTGCGCGTTGAGCTCCTTGGCGTAATCAATCTGCAACTGCACGGGCGGAGAGAATGGTTGCAGAATGTAGTCGCGCGACATGGCGGGAATGAAAGGGGCAAACCGGCGACGGCAAAAGCAAAAAATGCCGCTCAGACCAGTTGCCGCCGCGTGAAGCTGGTGTCGGGACTGATGGCCAGCCGTTCGCGCAGCCGCCGGATGTTGGCCTCCACCTTGTCGAAATACCAGTTGGGGCCGTCGGGGTAGGGGTCGTTGAAGTAATGGAACTGGCCGCTGAAATCGCGGTCGAGCTTGGGTTTGACGTAGTTGTCCCAGAAGCCCGGGGTCTTGGTCAGCAGTTCATTGACGCTGGAATAGAGGGCGACCGCGGCATTTTTTTGATTGGTGTAATGGGCGGCCTCGGCAAATTCGCTGTAGAGGATGGGCAGCTTCTGGACGTAATCGTCGGCGGCCATCTGGCCGAGCAAATCGGAGGTGCCGAGAATGTGGCCGACGATTTCCTCGGTTTTGCTTTGAAAGGGAATGGCGGTGAGGGCGGTGTCCAGCCCGGTGCAGCGGATCATGTTTTGCACGGCGAGAATTTCAGTGGCGGCAAAACCTTTTTCCTGGAGCAGGCGGGCGGCGAAGTCAGCGCTGCGGTTGACGTGGGTGATCGTGTATTTGGCGCCCGTGCCCTCGGCATCGCCCCGGCTTTTCAAGTAGCCGGTGTCGTGCAGGAGAATGGCGAGCAGGCCCAGCTCCACCAGCCGCTGGGGCAGGGCGGGCGCCGCACCCACGACGTGCCGGCGGTACAACAGGCGCGCCATGCACAAAGCGCCCTGAAGCGTGTGCTCAAAATCGTGATACCGGGCATCAATGGGCTGGTAGTCGGCGTACTGTCCGGTGAAACAAGCGCGGGCCCAACTGAAGATACGAGGAATGTACTGCCGGTCGCCCTGGGGAAACATGGCCAGGTACGCTGCTTGCGTGGCTGCTTCCACTGCCGCCGGATCTTTGGTTGCGACCGGAGAAAACATGCATAGGTACTCTAACCCCTATTTTGCGAGAATGCACGTAGATTTTAAGTTACCTGGGGGGTTGAGGGTTGGTGATTAAGGCATTGCATCTCTTGTTAAAAGAGGGTAACTAAGACTGGAAGTTTTTGGAGGAGTGATTACACTCAGTTGCTCAAGCAATTATAACATGGCCGCCACCGCCAAGAAAAAACGCCGGGTGCTCGTTGTCGATGACGAGCCGCTCGTGTGCGATGCCGTCCGAATGCTGCTCACGATAGACGGTTATGAAGTGGAAACGGCGGCGGACGGCGAACAGGCGTTGGAAAAATACCTGGCCGCACCTTTTGATCTGGTGCTGGTGGACTTTGAAATGCCCCGCATGAAGGGAGATCAGCTCGCCATCGCCATCAAGAGCCGCAATCCCCGCCAGCCCATTCTAATGCTTACCGCGCATGGGGAAATGTTGCGGTCTTCCGCCCGGCCGCTGGCCGGAGTGGACCTGATTGTGGACAAGCCTTTCCAATTGAGAATCTTGCGTGAAGGCATTGCCCAGGTGCTGGCCAAGTATGCCACGGATGGCGCTCCGCCGGTGGATGGCGAGGCGCATTAACCTTTTTTGGCAAGTATTGCCCCCGGCTTGCGGTGGCTGCCTAGAGGCAAACAGTTTTTTCCGGTCGGCTCCATCGGTGAACCACTTTGTTTGCAGGATGTTGCCAAGGTAATCCGCCCCGGCGGCAATTTGCGATTCTCTTCAGGCTAATCTTCAAGTCCACTTGCCTTAATCGTTTCCCCCACTAAACTATCCGCATGAGCGACACAGTGCACAATAGTTCTAAACTTAGCCGCATCGCGGAACTCGGCCAGCGCGTCCTGGACGGCGGCCAGTTGACCCGCGAAGAGGGGCTTTGGCTTTTCAATCTCGAAGAAACGTCGGACATCATTTCCCTGCTTTCCTGGGCGAACCGCATCCGGGAGCGTTATAAAGGCAACAAAATCCACCTGTGCTCCATCGTGAACGCCAAGGCCGGGGCGTGCTCGGAAGATTGCAGCTTTTGTGCCCAGTCCTCCCATTATCAGACCGGTTCACCGAAGTACGGCTTTGTGGATCCCGAGCCGGTAATGCAGGCGGTGGACGAGGCCAAGCAGAATGGCGTGACGGCCGTTTCGCTCGTGGCCGCATGGAAGGGCCTCAACGAAGGCCCGATGCTGGATGAAGTTTGCGACCGCATCCGCGAACTGAAGGCCATCGGCAAAACCCGGCCTGATGCTTCGCTGGGCATCATCAAGAGCCAGCACGTGGCCGACCGGCTCAAGGAAGCCGGCCTGGAATGTTACGGGCACAATCTGGAAACTTCGCGGCGCTTTTTCCCGAACACCTGCACCACGCACTCGTACGATGACCGCGTGCAGACCATCAAGCATCTCAAGCAGGCGGGCATCAAGATTTGCTCCGGCGGCATTCTCGGCATGGGCGAGACCCGGGAAGACCGGTGCGAGCTGGCGTTTTCGCTCCGGGAAATCGGGGCCAATGTGGTGCCGGTGAACATCCTCAATCCCATCAAGGGCACGCCTTACGAAAACAATCCGCCGCTGTCGGTGATGGAAATCCTCAAGAGCATCGCCTGCTTCCGGCTCATCCTGCCGCGGCAGGAGATCATGATTGCCGGCGGCCGCACCGTGAATTTGCGCGACGCGCAGAGCATGATCTTCATGGCCGGGGCCAGCGCCATGATGGTGGGCAACTACCTCACCACCCTGAACCAGCCGGTGGAAAAAGATCTGCAAATGCTCAAAGACCTCGGCCTGGATCCGAGCTGGGACAAGCACGGTTTCAGCGACCAGGAAGAGGGCGGCTGCGGTTGCGGTCACGAAAGCTGCGCGGCCGAGCCGGCAACGGTCTGACCGTGGTGGCGGTCATTCGCCGTCCCAACTGTAATCATATCCGGCGGGCGGTTCGTAGCTGCCGGGGTCGGAATCCACTACGCCATCCCAGTATATTCTGGTGGCGGCCGCGTGGCCGTCCACGAAGCTCAATACATTCCGGGCATTGGGATAGTCCCCACTGACTGCCGGATGCCAGGAGCCGCCGAAGTAGGCAGGCCATTCGCCGACCAGTACCCCTTTGGCGGGATTTTTGATGGCATCCAGCCGTTTGCCGGTAATGCGGGGCAACGCACCGGGCGACACTTCGTATCCATTGAAGGTGTAACTGGTGAAGGCGTGATCCTCCTGCCGGGAAAGCACCGCATCCGCAGGGCAGATGAATACCTTTTCATCGGGGGCAGCGGGACCGGTCAGGCCCAGATAACTTTTCACGAGTTGCTTGTAGTAGGCGCCGATGCCGTTGGGATAGGGATTGGGATCCGGTGTGACTGGCAGCGCGCCCGCGTAATCTTCGGTGTAGAGCCGGATGGCGAGGTTGACCTGTTTGAGATTGCTGAGGCACGCCAGTTCATTGGCCCGGGCCTGAGTCCGGGCGAGTGCGGGCAGCAACAATGCCGCCAGGATGCCGATGATGGCGATGACGACCAGGAGTTCGATGAGGGTGAAGGCCCGACGCGGTTTCATACGGTGCTCCTGGCAATTCAGGATGCGGAGTGGCGTGTCTCAGAGATCGCCGGCCTGTTTCCAATCCGCCCCAACTTTTTGCATGATAACCACCACTTTGCCACTGTGGAGGCCCGCGGCCGAGGGAGAGGCATGGATGTGCAGGTGGACTTCCGTTTCTGAAATAACATCCTTGCCGGTGATCTGGTAGTCGTGGAGTGCGTAGGCCCAAGACTTGAATTCGTGGGCCATTTCCGCTTGAGACATTCCCGCCATTTTTTGCTCAATGCGTTGCCGTTGTTCTGGGGTGCTGGCGGCGAACGCATTTTGAATGTCGCCGTGACTGGCCGCCCAGAGCATGGATTGCACCGAGGCCTCGGGGGTGGCATAGCCGGCGAAGTGGTAAGGGGTGGCTTCCGGATCGACATGTGTGTGGCGCATGACCACGGTGGCGGTGCCGGCAACGAGCAGGGCGACTGCGCCCACAACAACAGCGGTTTTGAGTTTGGTCCAGGCCATAATTTTCAAGGTGGATTTGATGAGAGTCAGGGTTGAGGTGGTGACGGTGGTGCCGGTGACGGCAGTTACAGTAACGGAAGCCGCCAGCCCCGCGGGCGCGGCATGAACCGAATGGGCCATGATGGCGGTGGCCAGAGCGGTGGCGGAAAGCACCAGCCCCCGTTTGGCCAGGGCGGTCCGCAGTTTTTCCAACGCCCGGCTGACGCGCATTTTGGCGCCCGCTTCCGTGATGCCGAGGGTGGCGCCAATGTCTTTGAAAGTACGATCTTCAAAAAAACGC
>DATJIU010000112.1:0-35437 GCA_035492855.1 Dongiaceae bacterium
TGATCCGGAGTCCGTTTTGAAATTGCTCCCCGTTACGCCCGCCGTTGGCCCGGAGGGCAACAGCATCACGTGGCAAAGTGTGAGCGGCATCACCTATTTTCTGGAACGCAGCAGCGATCTTTCCGCCAGTCCGCCGTTCTCCAGCATTCAGAGCAACATTCTGGGGCAAGCCGGCACCACCACATTCGTGGACCCCACCGCTACCAACCGCGGCAGTTTCTTCTACCGGGTTGGCGTCCAATAATCGGCGTTCAGGCAATTTTGTTTTAACACTTTTTTCTGCCTTTTTTCAGAACGGCATTCGCCTACGATTTGCAAGATTTTCTCCCAAAGAATTTTACGAATTATTTGGGGCATTTTTCCGGATTGCATTATGAGTTCACCATTAAACCACATGCTTCTTGGGTCTGTGTTAGAATGCTCTCCGGTATGCGAAAAAGCCAACCAGAGCCGGCCTGCGGGCCGAGAGGGACGCCACGCAAGAGGCTGAAGGCAAAATAAAGATTTACCGGTTGATGGGCGCCCTGGGGGTGCACTCCATAGCTGCGGAGCAGCGTCAGAGAGTAGCCCACGGCGCCAGCCGTGGGAAAACGGGCCCTTTGGCTTCAAGCCCCGACCGGGGCGTACCATTGGAAGATCGAGGGGGCTTACAGTGGTTATTGCAGACGAGCCGTCCGCGCTCCAAAAACCGGCAATATTCGGCCAGATCAAACCAAATCAAACCATTTTTATGAGCGCTAACAGTTTGCCCGGTGGGGCGGCATTGCCGCGCTGCCCTGACTTTCCCAAAGCTGCGGAGCAGCGCCAGACAATAGCCCACGACGCCAGCCGTGGGAAAAGAGCCGTCCGTTCCAAGCCCCAGCCGGGGCGAAACCCCGAGTCAGGGCAAAGCACAACTTTACCCTCCCGGATGTCACCGACCTGCCAGCCGGGCGGGGCAAGAGCGCTCCCCATTCCGCACTCCAGAATTCCGCACTTATCCGGGCCGTCCGCCGGTGGCCGTGCGCCAGCACCAAATTACCAAACGAACCCAAATTTTTTGGAGCAAGAACAGTTCGGATTCAACTATGGAAAAGCTACTTACGACAATTTGTGACACCAAAATAATTTGGGTTCGTTTGGCTTCGTTTGGGGGGTGACAGCACTAGCCACGAGGTCGCGGAGACTCAACAATTTTGATTTATGAAGATCGCCAACCACCGCCTCAGCGAAAGTCCTGCCCGGGCTCGCCGCTCGACAAACGCGCTCCGCTCCGGCTACAGTCCCGCGATGTTTTCGGTCAATCAACCTCTCGTCATCGCCGGCCGGTCGTTCCAGTCGCGGCTCATCCTGGGCACGGGCAAGTTCTCCGCGCCGGAAGCCATGCGCGATGCCCTGGCCGCCAGCGGCACGGAAATCGTCACCGTGGCCCTGCGCCGGGCCGACCTTTCCGGCAAGCGCGATCCCTTCGCCAATATCCTGGAATTCATTGACGCGCAGAAATACTTGTTGCTGCCCAACACCAGCGGGGCGCTCAACGCCGAGGAGGCCGTGCGCCTGGCCCGGCTGGCCGCCGCCGCCGGGTTGCCGAAATGGGTGAAGCTGGAGATCCATCCCGACCCCCGCTATCTGCTACCCGATCCCATCGAGACCTTCAAGGCGGCCGCGCAACTGGTGCAGGAAGGCTTCACCGTGCTGCCGTACATCAATGCCGATCCGGTGCTGGCCAAGCGGCTGCAGGAGGTGGGTTGCGCCACGGTCATGCCGCTGGGTGCGCCCATCGGTTCGAACCGCGGCATCCAGACGCGCGATCAGATCCGCATCATCATTGAGCAGGCCACCGTGCCCGTGGTGGTGGATGCCGGATTGGGTTCGCCCAGCCACGCCGCCGAGGCCTTGGAAATGGGCGCGGACGCCGTGCTGATCAACACCGCCATTGCCGTGGCCAGCGACCCGGTGAAAATGGCGGAGGCCTTCAAGCTGGCGGTGGTCAGCGGCCGCACCGCCTGGGAATGCGGCCTGGCCGCGCAGAGCGAACTGGCCAGCGCCACCAGCCCGTTGACCGGGTTCCTGGATTAGCCCGCAGTTTTGCCGGTTGACGCCGGCGGATTTTTTTCCGAAACCATTTGCGCTTTTTTGGGATATATCAATATGAACCGCCTCAAACTTTCGCGTTCCCGGGCCCGGAGCATCCTCGCCGCCGCCGCGCGCAGCCGCATCCTGGTGGTGGGCGATGTGATGCTGGACCATTTCATCTGGGGCAATGTGGTGCGCATTTCGCCGGAGGCGCCGGTGCCGGTGGTGGATTTCCGACGCGAGAGCTTCATGCCTGGCGGCGCCGGCAACGTGGCCCGCAACCTGACCGCCTTGCAGGTGCCCACCGAACTTTTTGGCACCGTCGGGCCGGATGCGGCGGCGGAGGCCTTGCGCAACTTGTTCACGGAACAAAAAGTCGGCTGCCGGGGATTGCTGGCCCATCCCGCGCGCGCCACCAGTGTCAAAACCCGGATCGTGGCACACCAGCAGCAGGTGGTGCGCGTGGACCGCGAAGTGCGCGACAGCTTGGATGACAAAATGACCCGGCAGTTGCTGGCCCGCATCAAGTCCCGCCTGACCGATGCCAGCGCCGTCATCGTTGGCGACTATGGCAAGGGCGTGGTCACCCAGACTTTGCTGGAGGGCATCAAGACGCTGTGCCGGGAACGGGGCATCTGGCTGAGCCTGGACCCCAAGCCGGTGCATCATCTGAATTTGAACGGGCTGTCGCTCATCACGCCCAACCGCAAAGAGGCATTCGAACTGGCCGACTTGCCGGATGACACCCGCACCGCCGATCCCCTGGCCGACAAAAACCTCATGCAAGTGAGCGCCTGCTTGCTGCGGGAACTGCGTCCGGCGGTGTTGATGATTACCTTGGGCGAACAGGGCATGCTGCTCTGCCAGCGCGACCGCAAGCCGCTGCACATTCCCACGCAGGCGCAGGAGGTGTTTGATGTTTCCGGCGCCGGCGACACGGTCATTGCCACCTTCACCCTCGCGGTGGCGGCCGGGGCGTCGCCCGTCGAGGCGGCAATCCTGTCGAACCACGCCGCGGGCATTGTGGTGGGCAAGGTCGGCACCGCCACGACCAGCCCGGCGGAGCTGCTGCACAGTTTCCGGGCTTAAAGACTCTTAAGGCATTTTCCATGAGTTCCGCCAAGATTACCGTCACCGAAATCCGGGCCATGAAGGCGCGGGGCGAAAAAGTCGCCGCGCTCACGGCGTATGATTATCCCCTGGCCAAATTGCTCGACGAAGCGGGCATTCCGTTTTTGCTGGTCGGCGATTCGCTGGGCATGGTGGTGCTGGGTTATCCCGACACCACGCTGGTGACCATGGCCGACATGGAGCATCACGTGCGCGCCGCTGCGCGGGCCAAACCCAAAGCGCTGCTCGCCGCCGACCTGCCGCACCGCAGTTACGATACTGTGGCCGATGCCGTGGCCAATGCGAAACGGCTCGTGGCCGCCGGCGCGGAAGCGGTGAAAGCCGAGGGCGGCATCAAGATTCTGCCGCAGGTGCAGGCCATCCTGGCCGCGGGCATTCCGTTTTGCGGTCACCTGGGCATGTTGCCCCAGAGCGTCCGCGAGGAAGGCGGTTACCGCATCAAGGGCAAGAAAGACGAAGAACACCAGGCCCTGCTCGCCGATGCCCAAGCCCTGGCGGATGCGGGAGCATTTGCCATCGTGCTGGAACTGGTGACGCCGCCGGTGGCTCAGGAAATTTCGCAGAGGATTAACATCCCCACCATTGGTATCGGCTCCGGCCCGGACTGTGACGGGCAAATTTTGGTGACGCCCGACCTGGTGGGCACCTTCCCGTGGTTCACCCCCAAGTTTGTGAAGCCGCGCATGAATGCCGCCGGCCAGATGCGCATGGCCGTGCGGGACTGGCAGGCCAGCCTGAAAGTTAAAGCCCCGACCCAGCCATGAAACCCGCCTGGTCATATCTCTTGCTGACCGCATTGCTGCTCGGCGGCTGTGTGAGCCGCAAGGCGGCCCAGGAGGAAGCTCGCGCCGCTTACTACGCGGGGCAGGCCCGGGGGTTGCAGGCGCAGTTATCCGCCGGCCACGCCCGGGAAGCTGTCGGCGATATCGTGGCCATCAACGGCCCGGTCAAAGTGAACTCGTTGCGCTGGACTCCGGACCTGACGCTGATCAAAACCATTGTGGCCGCCGAATACACGCCGGCCACGCCCCCCCGGCGAATCACCCTGATTCGTGACGGCAAAGAAATCCCGGTGGATGCCGCCAGTCTGCTGGGCGGCGCCGACATGCCCGTGCTTCCGGGCGACATCGTGGATTTGGAACCGTAAAACCAGTTACACTTGCCGCCCCGCAAGGTGTGGCGTACTTTTGCGGTGTTATGGACAGTCAAATGCCACCTAATAATCCGCCGCCACCGCCACCCTTTTCCGCCCCGCCCAACACGCCGCCGCCCTTGGGCCAGCCGCGCCTGATGGTGACCCCGCCGCCCAAAAAGAAACGGGGCTGGATGATCCTAGCCCTGATTCTGGCCGTCCTGCTGGTGCTCAGTCTGTTCAGCAATCTGGCCCATTGGGTGGGCGGCGTCATGGATGCCGGCGACAGCCGCAGTCGCGTGGCCGGGCCCAAGCTGGATGAAGTGCTCGTGGAGGACAACGACTCCCGCAACAAGATCGCCATCGTGGATGTGGAAGGCATCATCACCAGCCAGTTCGATTCCGGCTACAGCATGGTGGACCTCATCAAGGAACAACTGAAGCGGGCCGATGATGACGAGCGCGTGAAGGCCGTGATCCTGAAGGTCAATTCCCCGGGCGGCGAAGTGCTGGCCTCGGACGACATCTACCGGCTGATTGCCGATTTCCAGGAAAACACCCACAAGCCCGTGGTGGCTTCGATGGGCAGCGTGGCTGCCTCGGGCGGTTATTACATCTCCTCTCCGTGCCGCTGGATTGTGGCCAACGAGCTGACCATCACCGGCAGCATCGGCGTGATCATGCACGGCTTTAACTACCGCGGCTTGATGGACAAAATCGGGCTGCGTCCAGAAGTGTACAAGAGCGGCAAGTTCAAGGACATGATGAGCCCGGACCGTGAACCAAGCGAGATCACCGACGAGGAACGCCAGATGATGCAGGGACTGATTGACGACACCTATAAAAAGTTCAAGAGCGTGGTGATCGCGGGGCGGACGGAGGCCCACAAGGAAAACAAGACCGATGGCCATGCCCTGGCGGCAGACTGGGAAAGCTACGCCGATGGCCGGGTGCTCTCGGGCAAGCAAGCATTGGATCTGGGCCTGGTGGATGAGTTGGGCGATTTCGACGCCGCCGTGGCCCGGGCCGAGAAGCTCGTGGGTCTGGACAAATACGGCGCCAACCTGGTGGAATATTCGCCCCGGCACGACCTCACGGATTTTCTCCGGCTCTTCGGCAAGACGTCCGTGCCGGCGGTGAAGATTGATTTGGGAATGGATTTGCCGAAGTTGCAGGCGGGCCAGCTTTATTTCCTCTCGTCGGCCTTTGTCCACTGAGATGCAGGGCGTAACGGTCATCTCGCACCCGCTGGTGCAGCATAATCTCACCCGGCTGCGGGATGAACGTACCCAACCGCAGGAGTTCCGCCGGTTGCTGCGCGAAGTCGCCGCGTTGATGCTCTACGAGGCCACGCGCTCCTTCGGGGTGCGTTCGGTTTCCGTGCAAACGCCGTTGGCCCCGGCCAAGGGATTTCAACTGAAGCGTGAAGTGGTTTTGGTCCCGGTGCTGCGGGCCGGGCTGGGCATGTTGGAAGCCATCCTGGAATTGATTCCCAACGCGCGGGTTGGCTTCATCGGTTTGAAGCGCGAGGAAACCACCCTGCGGGCGCAGTTCTATCATCAAAGTTTGCCCAAAAACCTGAGCCGGTTTGAGGTGGTTCTCATTGACCCCATGCTGGCCACTGGCGGCAGTTCCGTGGCCGCGCTGGATTTGCTCCATGAATCCGGCGCCAAACACGTGCGGCTGGTGAATTTGGTGGCCGCCCCGGAAGGCATCCGCCGGGTGCGCCGCGATTATCCCCAACTGCCCATCTTCACCGCGGCCATAGACCGGCGGCTGAATGAGAGAGGTTACATCCTACCCGGGTTGGGCGATGCCGGCGACCGGTTGTTTGGTTGCTGACTCTGCCGCCGCCGCGCCCGTCAATCCCCCGGCTCCGGCCAGCCGTCCGCCGTCCAACGCAAGTGGCCGATGGCCAATCGCGATTTACCCTGCGTTTCCGCGTCGTAATAATGGTAGCTGAACCAGTCCGCGTCCTTGGCGCGTAAAATACCGACATGCCCGGGCCCAAAATATTTCCCTTGCACCTTCAGAAATAACGAACCGCCTTTGGCCACCAGGTCCTTGCCGTCGCGATCCAGATAGGGGCCGGTGATGACCTTGCTGCGCCCCACGCGAATTTCATAGGTGCTGTTCGTGCCCTGACAACAACTGCCCCAGTTCACGAACAGGTAATAATAATCGTCATGCCGGGTCAGACAGGTGGCCTCAATGGAATCATTCCACGCCAACCGGTGCAACGGGGCGTCGTCGGGCCGCAGGCCGGTTTTCGGGTCCAGCTCAGTGAGGTAAATACCCTGCCAATACGAGCCAAAGGCCAGCCACAGTTTGCCGTCGCGGTCCAGGAAGACGCTGGGATCAATTGTATTGAACGGCATGCCGGGCCGCGAGGTGATGACCGGCCCGCAATCGGTCCACGCATAGTTGGTAGCCGACTGGTCCAGGGTCGGGCTCGTGGCCAGACCAATGGCCGAAAGCTGCTTGCCCATGGTGGAAACGGCGAAATAGAGGTAGTACTTGCCGTTAATATGAATGACGTCCGGCGCCCAGAAATGGCCCTTGAATTCCGGCACCCGGTTGGTGGTCCATTCCGGCGGCGCGGCAAAAACCGGCTTGCCTTCGGTCCAATCAATGAGGTCGGAGGAAAATTTGGTTTCTATGCCAAGCTTGGTGCCGAAGATGTAATATTTCCCGCCATCCGGAACAATCGTGGATGGGTCGTGGATAAAGGTGTCGCCGGTCAGGGGCAGCGGCGCATACGTGGCTTCCGCCCGGACGCCGCCAGCCGCCAGCAGTAACAGCAGCAGGCCCATATTTCGGAACAGAGCACGCCGGGCATTGTTTTTTGCAGCAGTCGCCAATTTGATTTTCATAGCAGTATCCTCCGAAGGGTGTCAGTCCGGCAAAGTTTCTTGAATCCGCTGGATGCCGGTGGCCTTGCCGGTGGCTTCGTCCACCTCAATCAAAGCGCCGTGCAGGATGACCCGGTGCTTGGCCACTTCAAAGCGGCGCGGCAGGTTGGTGAGGAACCGGTCAATCACCGGCTCAATTTCCCGGCCCAGCACGCTCTCGTGCGGCCCGGTAAAACCGGAATCGCTCAAATACGCCGTGCCGCCGGGAAAGATCTGTTCATCGGCGGTCTGGACGTGGGTATGGGTTCCCACCACCGCGCTCACCTGGCCGTCGAGCATCCGGGCAAAGGCAATCTTTTCCGACGTGGCCTCGGCATGAAAATCCACAAAAATGACTTTGGTTTTCTCCCGTAACCGGGCGACCTCCTCACGGGCCATGACAAACGGGTTTTCCAACACCGGCATGAAGGTTCGGCCTTGGGCATTCAATACGGCCAGTGGTGGCAACGAGCCCAATTGAATTATGGTGCTGCCCTGCCCCATCGTGCCGGCGGGGTAATTGAGCGGACGCACGAAGCGCTTTTCGTTTTGTAACAATTCCACGACTTCCTTCTGGTCCCACAAATGGTCGCCACTGGTAATGACATCCACACCCAGGGAGAAAAGCTCCTCGGCAATGTTGGGCGTGATGCCGTTGCCGCCGGCGGAGTTTTCCCCGTTGGCAATGACGTAATGGATGCCGTGCTGCAGGCGCAGTTTGGGCAATATGCGGGCCACCGCCCGGCGGCCGGGCTGGCCCACGATATCGCCAATAAAGAGAAGTTTCACAGATTTATGGTAAGGGGAAAAATTGCCAAACCGGAAGATAATTTGCAATTCGGTGCAATAATTCCGGTTCCGGCTTGGCCACGCCGCGTTTGCCACCTAAGCTTGCCGGATGGATTTGGGAGAACAGTTGACTTTGACGATTCACGACATTGCCTTTGGCGGCGAAGGCGTGGCGCGCGTGGACGATTTTGTGGTGTTTGTGCCTTTTGTGCTGACGAGTGAGACCGTGGTAGCCGAAGTGACCGAACTGAAAAAGAAATTTGCCCGGGCCAAACTGGTGCGGGTACTCACCCCATCGCCAGACCGGGTGGCCCCGGCTTGCCAATATTTTGCCGCCTGCGGGGGCTGCCAATACCAGCACATGGATTATGCGGCCCAGTTGCGGGTGAAGCACAAACAGATCAGCGACCTTTTTCAGCGCATCGGTGGTTTTGCGGAAACCGCCATCGCGCCGGTCATTCCCTGTCCCGAACCGTATGGGTACCGGAATCGGATCATGATCCGCAGCCAATGGAACAAACCGGAGCAAAAGCTGAACATCGGGTTCATCCGCGGCGATAGCGGCCTGGTGGAAGACATCACGGAATGCAAGATCGCTGAACCGGCGCTGAATGAACAAATTTTGGAGGTCCGGCAGAATCCCCCGCCCAAGGGCGGCATTAAGGTGGTCTTGCGCGTGCAACCCGAGGGCTGGGAAGTGCCGCCAGATTCTTTTTTCCAAAACAATTTTTTCTTGCTGCCCAAGCTGGTAGAGACGGTAGGAGCCGCCCTGCAGGAAGCCGGCACACGATTCTTGGCGGACGTTTTCTGCGGGGTAGGCTTTTTTGCCATTGAACTGGCTGACCGGGTGGAATCCTTTGTTGGCGTGGAGTTTGACCGCATGGCCATCAAGGCGGCCCGGCAAAATGCTGCCTCCCGGGGACGCACCAACGGGGAGTTTGTGGCCGGAGCGGTGGAGGATTTGCTTCCGGGCCTGTTGATCCGGTACACGCCGGAAGCCACCACTGTGCTGCTCGACCCGCCCCGCAAGGGTTGCTGGCCGCAAACCTTGCAATTATTACGGGAAACGAAGCCTGCGCAGGTTATATATGTTTCCTGCCATCCCGCCACCATGGCCCGGGATTTGAACATATTGTGTGCCGATGGTGTCTTTGAATTGGTGCGCCTGACCCCGTTGGATATGTTTCCGCAGACGCAACACGTGGAATGCGTCGCGGACCTGCGATGCCGGATCCGCTGACCCCTCAGTTTTGGCCAAACTAATCTTGCCAAGCCCGTCGCGATTGTCTCAACATTAATCACCGCATGACGACGCCATCCGAATCAGGCACCGAAAAGAGATTTGCCACCAGCCTCCTTCCCAAATTAGTGGCCGGGGGGGCTTTGCTCATTTATCTCCTGACAATTAATCACTGGATATCCGTGCAAAGCCTGGGATTGGTGGCCCAAGTGGGCAACTGGAACTGGCCACAGCATACTTTGCCGCCCCTGCTGTTTCTGGCCACTTACCCGTTTCATTGGTTGCCGACCGCGTGGCTGCCCCTGGGTCTGAATCTGTTTTCCGCAGTCTGCGGGGCTCTCTCGCTGGGACTCCTGGCGCGCTCGGTAGCCATCCTGCCCCGCGACCGGACCGAGGCCCAGCGGGAACGCGAACACAGCAATTTTGCCATCCTGTCACTGCGGACGGCCTGGGTGCCGGTGGTGTTTGCAGTGGTTGCCTGCGGCTTGCAACTAACATTCTGGGAAAATGCAGTGGCGGCTTCAGATGAGTTGCTCAACTTGCTGTTGTTTGCATTCATCGTTTGGAACATTTTGGAATTCCGCATTGATGCCCGGGAGTCCCGGCTCGCGTGGGCCACCTTCGTTTATGGCCTGACCATGGCCAACAACTGGCTGATGATCGTTTTGCTGCCGGTGTATTTGCTGGCCTTGCTGGGAAGCAAAAAACTGGCTTTTTTCAATGTGGGCTTTCTGCTGCGCATGTTCGGGCTGGGCGTGGCCGGCATGCTGGCCTATCTGCTCATGCCGTTGGTGCAATATTCGGAACAAAGCCTGGGATTGGGTTTTTGGGAATTGGTATGGTTTAACATGACGGGGCAAAAAGATGTCCTGTTTAACCTGCCCTACCAATCGCTCTGGATGCTGGCACTGCCTTCCCTGCTGCCGGCACTGCTCATGGTCATCCGGTGGAAAGCCTTTTCGGGCGAGACCAGCGCCTTGGGCATGAAAATGACCGGTTTTATGTTCCATGTCATTCACGCCATTTTTTTGGTGGTCTGCACTTGGATCGCCTTCGATCCCCCCATCAGCCCGCGCATCTACCCCAAATCCGTGATGAGCGCCAACCCCTACTCCTGGCTGCCTTTGTATTATCTTAGCGCCTTGAGCGTGGGATATTGCTCCGGATATTTCCTGCTGATTTTCGGCAAGGCCTCGCGCAGCCGCCGGCGCCGCAACGCTCCGCCCTCGCCGCTCAACCCCGTGGTCGTGGGAGGAATCTGGGCGTTGTTGGGGCTCACCACCGCCGGCCTTTTGTGGAAGAACCTGCCTCTGATTTTGCGAGACAATGACGCCGTCCTGCAAAAGATGGCCGCCCGGATTACCGCCGGGCTGGCGGCGGACAATGTCGTGGTGCTGAGCGACGACCAGTCGCTGCTCATGCTGACAGAAGCCGGTTTGCCGCGGCAGGCTGGCAAGCCGGGGCCGATTCTGATCAATTCCGTCGCCCTGAAATATCCGGCTTATCATCAGTTCCTGCTGAACAAGTATGCGGGGCGCTGGCAGGATAATCTGGCCACAAATGATCCCAACGTGGAAATTAATGATGTCCAGCTTTACCAGTCCCTGGCCCGGGCCGCGCAAAATCATACCGTGTATTACCTGCACCCCAGCTTCGGCTATTATTTTGAACGGTTTTATCAGGAGGCCCATGGTCTGAATTTCAGCCTCAACGAGTATGCCACCAATGCCATCAATCCGCCGGCGTTGACCCCGGCGGGAATCAGCGAAAACGAAGAATTCTGGAAAGCCGGCGATTTGAAGCTGCTTGCTGAAAAACGCGCCCGGGAAACCGGCAAAGATACTGGCATTGGGGCCAAACTGCGTCAATTGTTGCATATTAGCCCCGAGCCCGATTGGAATGCTCAATTCGCGGGCAATGTCTATTCCCGGGCGCTCGACAGCTGGGGCGTGACCCTGCAGCGAAATGACCGGTTGGATGAAGCGGCGGCGGCGTTTCAATTTGCCCGTGAATTGAATCCCAACAATGTGGCCGCCCAAGTCAACCTGACGTTCAATGAAGCCCTCCGCAAAGGCACCAACGCACCGGTGGTGCTCGGCAAATCCCTGGAGAGCCGGCTGGGTCTGTACAAAACCTGGGCCAAGATGGTGGACGCCAACGGGCCGGTGGACGAACCGCAGTTCTGCTACCAGGAAGGGGTGGTATTTATCCAAAACCATTTTTACCGCCAGGCGGCCCAACAGTTTGAACGGGTGACCAAGCTGTATCCCGACAATCCGGCGTCATACCTGTGGCTGGGGCAGATCTACAACCTGATCCACCTGCCGGACCAGGCCCTGGAGATGGCCCAAGCTGTCCGGGAGCGCAAAAAGCCCTCCATAAGTGACAGCGAGGCGGGCAATGTGGATTTGTGGAGCGTGGAAGCCACCGCTTATTTTGCCAAGAACGACCAGGCTGCCGGAAACCGGCTGTTGGACAAAATTCTTGCGGCGACGCCCAAAGATGGCCCGATGCTTAACTTCGCCCTGCAACTCTACATGTCGTCGCAACAATACACCAATGCCCTGGCAATCATTGACCGGCAGTTGAAGCAGGACCCCGACAGCCCCACTGCGCTCAACAATAAAGGATTTGTGAACGTGCGCCTGGAGAATTATGAGGCGGCCATTCCCCCACTGACCCGGTTGTTGGAGATGCAACCCACCAATACCGTGGCGCTGCTCAACCGCGCCATCGCCAACTTGCGCAGCAACCACCTCGATGAAGCTGAGCGCGATTATCTGGTGCTCGAACGGCTGCACCCGTCCGCATACCAAATTTATTATGGATTGGGTGAAGTGGCCTACCGTCAAAAAGATGCCGCAGCGGCCATCGACTATTATCAGCGGTATCTCAGCAATGCTCCCCCAAACACGGCCGAAAGTTCGAATGTGCTGGCCCGGATGCAGGAGTTGAAGTCCCGTTCGCCTTAAAGTTTCTCCATGCGCGTGGCCCATGTCATCACCCGGCTCATAGTCGGTGGCGCGCAGGAGAACACCATTGCCTCGGTGCTCGGACTTCGCCAGAAGCCCGGACTTGACATAGAGTTGATTTCCGGTCCCACCACCGGACCGGAAGGCTCGTTGGAATCGCGGGTGGCCGCCATTCCCGGCCTTTTGACCGTGGTCCCGGAATTGGTGCGGCCCATTCACCCCTGGCATGACTGGGCGGCCCTGCGCAAGCTGACCCGGATGTTTCAGCAATCCCGCCCGGACATAGTCCACACGCACAGTGGCAAAGCCGGGGTGCTGGGCCGTTGCGCGGCGGCCAGGGCCGGTGTCCCTACCATCATTCATACCATTCACGGTCCTTCGTTCGGCGCCTTCCAAAGCGCCCCGGCCAACTGGCTCTTTCGCAGCGCCGAACAATACGCGGCCAGGGTTACCACCCATTTTGTGGTCGTGGCGGATGCCATGAAACAGCAATACCTGGATGCCGGCATTGGCCGTCCGGAACAGTATTCTCGCATCTTCAGTGGCTTCCCTCTGGAAGATTATCTTCACGCCTGCAACAACCCCGCTTTACGGAAACGTTATCAGCTGTCACCCGAGGATATCGTGGTTGGCAAAATCGCCCGCCTGTTCAAGCTCAAGGGACACGACGACCTGATTGCCATCGCCCCGGAATTGGTGAAACAAAATCCGCGCTTGAAATTCCTGTTCGTGGGTGACGGCATCTGGCGGCAAAAATTTGAGCAGCAAATCCAGGAATTGGGTTTGCAGGCGCACTTCATTTTTACCGGATTGATTCCGCCCACGGAAATTCCGGCCCATGTGGGCATCATGGATTTTCTCGTCCACCTGTCCCGGCGCGAAGGACTGCCCCGCGCCCTGCCCCAGGCGCTTGCCGCCGCCAAACCGGTGATCGCGTACGACTGCGATGGCGCCCGCGAAGTCTGTCTGACCGATGAAACTGGCTTCCTGGTTGCTCCGGGCGATCTGGCCAGTCTGACCCGATGCATTCTGCAACTCGCCGCTGCCGCACCTTTGCGCTGCCAACTGGGTGAACGGGGCCGGCAATTTGTAAAAGCGAATTTTTCAGAGGCCTTGATGGTAGATCAATTGGACGCGCTGTATCGCCGTCTGGCCGCCCCGCCCCTGGCCTCCTCCATTCGGCGGGCTCGTTGAGCCAGAGACATCTTCCGGAGGAATTTCCAGGGATAGAATGGCTTTGGGGCCGTTTAGGTGTTCCAAGGGAAAGCATAATGAAGTGGTGGGTTGGCAGGGACTCGAACCCTGGACCAATGCCTTAAAAGGGCACTGCTCTACCAACTGAGCTACCAACCCAACCTGGGGGCGGAATCAAGCGACCAGCCGGAATGCTTCTCCGAAATTGCCGGTAACAATTCAGCTTGCGATGTTTGCGCTCGAATCCGAAACCGTCAAACCCTGCCGCCAACCATACTCCCATTGAAACTCGTTTTGGAGCACCGGCGGCGGCTCAAATCGCAGGCGGACAATATGCCCATTTGAGGGGAAGAGGCAAGCAGTTTTCCCGCTTTTTGGAAGCGCTTGCGACGTCCCTCGGCCCTTGCGCTCCCGAGCTTGGGTGGCTGCCCGAATACTCACCAATATGACCACGGCGCCACAAAAGGAATCTGATGTCGGTGCAAAATCACGATGGTGAACCCGCAGGTGAAGGTGGTAAGCGCCATCCCCAACAACAACCCATGGTCGCCGAGCACGGCATAGCCCAACCAGGTCATGTGGCTGATAATGGCCGCGCCCATGGCCCCGAGTGTCAGAATGCCGCCCAGCCAGCGCCAACCCGGAATCAACAAACCCAACGCAGCCAGCAATTCCCAGATTCCCTGGGCCCAACGCATGTACGGGTCGGTGCCCATTTTTGAAAAGATGTAACGCGATTCCGGCGCTCCGCTGAATTTGAAAAACAGCGTTTCCATCATGATGCCCGCGGCAATCAACGCGCAAATCCAGCTGATGCTCACTTGTGTTAGGCACAATGTTTCCGGGGGCGCTTCGCGCCGCCGCTGAGCTGCTTTGAATGCCGCTGCCGAAGGCTGATATGCTTGAAACTGATCCAAGACTGGGAGTGGTCGATATGAATTCATGGCGGTAGAAGTGGTTTAATCATTCAAGGGGGAATAAGGCACGGCCCGGTGGGTCCAATCAGTATCTTGCGCCAGGATTTTAACTTCTGGGGAAGCATTGGAGGGTTTGAGTTGAATTATTCTTGGCTGCTGACCGTCGCCAGTCTCAAAGCTCACTTCAATCGAAGTTATGTCCCGCGACAAGATTACCGGGTTTTGAGTAAGATATGGTTGCATATTCATGGGTCGGGAACGGAGTGGCATCCTTACTTGGCCAAAGCAATTCCTTCGGGGCCTTGATTATTTTTGAAGGGAGCGGGCCGGGTAATGCCCCCGGCTCCGGGAACGTTCAGACGGATCCGGTAAATTCCGGTCTGCGCGGCGAGGTACAAGGTGCGGCGGTCGGCATCGCCCCAGTTCAAGTTGTGAGGATGCTCCGGGCCGTGCAACGTCCCGAGGTGCCGGCCATCGGAAGAGAAAATCCATAACCCGCCCGGCCCACTGACGTACACGTTGCCCGCCTGGTCCACCTTGATGCCATCAATCGCGTCTTCTCCCGGCGCGCTGGTCATGTCGAAAAACAATTCGCCCGGCCCCAAGGTGCCGTCGGCATGCACCGGATAACGGTTCACAATTTTTTTGTGCTCATCCCAATCCCCAACATAAAGGAACTTTTCATCCGGGGAGAACGCCAGCCCATTGGGACCGGTAAAATCCTTGCTGACCAGCCGCACCTGACCGTCTTTAACCGCATATACTCCGGAGAAGTCCAGTTCCCGGCGGGGATCCGAAAATACTTTTGGCTCACCAAACGGCGGGTCGGTGAAATACAGCGTGCCATCGCTGCGATACACTAGGTCGTTGGGCGAATTCAGCCGTTTGCCTTCGAACCGGTCTGCCAACACAGTGGTCACACCATTCTTCTCAACGCGTACCACGCGGCGATCCCCATGTTGGCACAGCGTGAGCCGGCCTTGGGCATCGGTCGTCAGGCCGTTGGATCCAGTTTCACTGGCATGGCCTGGGTCAACCGGCCGGGTGCAAAAAAATCCAGCGTGGCACTGCGCACCCAGATGTAAGTATCCGGATGCGTTGAAATCGGGCCATTGATACCGAATACGGCGATCTGAAACGGCTGTCCCGGTCGGGCATTCCGGGTGAGCACGACCCGGTTGGGTGCATTCCAACCGGCAGCCACCGTGCCGCCCTGTTGTCCCAAAACATACCCGAGCTTTCCGTTTACCCAAACCTCGGCATAGTCGTCCACCACAATTTCAAACACCACCGCGGCGCCGGTTACCTTCAGGGCTCCGGCAGTCTCTGGCATCGTGACGTTCAGGCGATACCAATTGAACGAGAGCCGGCCATGCCCGCGCCGCTGTTCCAGGGACTCTGCCGGGATGAGCTCCCAATGGCTGTCATCAAAATCCGCCGCGCGTGCATCCGGCCCGAAATCGAAGGTGCGGTTGGCCCGCCCACTCGCTTTCAAATCCGGCCCGACATCGCGGTGATCAATTTCCATGATGGCCGTATCGCTGTAGCGCCACTGGGCCTTGATCGCCTCCACACCCGCAGTGGTACGCAGATCCAGCACGGAGTCCGGCAATACCGCATGAGCTGCGGCATGAAGCGAAGAGATGCAAAGTTCGGTCAGGAATAACCCGACAACCAGAAAGAGTTTGGAGGTGCTCATGGCATTTTGGCCATTTCGTCGCCCGCGGCGTCAAACCCTTACACCCACGACCGGTCGTGGGCTGCCACGAAAGTTCGTGACCACGAAAAGCTTTAACAGTCTTTAAGCACCAAGGCACAATCATAATGCAACAAGTTGTCGCATAATATATTACACGTATTTTATCCTGTATTTCAGTTTCGTGGCACGCGCTTTGCAAAGGAGAAGTCAGCTATGAGCCAGACTGAGAAAAAACCGCAAACCCTCGGCAATGAACCCGCGCTGTCACGCGACTGGGTGGAGACCCATGCCGATTACCTCTTCAACTTCGCCATTGGCCAGGTCCGCGATGCCGGCGTGGCCGAAGACCTGGTGCAGGAGACTTTTCTCGCCGCGCTCAAGTCCCAGAACGGCTTCTCTGGCCGCTCCACCGAGCGCACCTGGTTGGTGGGGATTTTGCGCCACAAGCTCTGTGACCATTTGCGCAAGACCTGCCGGGAACGCGCCGTGCGGGTGGATCCCACTCCTGCGGCATCGGATGACCGGGCCTATGACGAATCTGTCCTCTGGGTGCATCAGGTGGCGGATGAATTGCAGTCCCCGAGCCGCCGGATGGAACTGAACGAATTCCGGGAAAATCTGGAACTCGCCCTCGGCAAGCTCCCGCCCCGGCTCGCCCAGGTTTTCCAGCTCTACGCCATCGAAGAACGCTCCAACCGTGAAGTCTGCGCGCAACTGAACATTTCAGAGAGCAACCTTTGGGTGATGCTCCACCGCGGACGCAAACTGCTGCGCGAACAGCTGCATAGCTGGTGGTCCGGTGAACCCGCCCGGAACGATTCTGATCAACGCCGCAATTCCTGATTTCCAAATTTTGTTATGTTAAAAATATCCGCCGCCGGTAACACCGGCAAAAGCCACACGTTAAAACTCGAAGGCCGGGTGATCGGCCCGTGGGTGACCGAATTGGAATCCGTCTGCGCCCCCTTGGTCTGCGGTCCTGTCCGGCTGCGACTGGATTTGGCCGATGTCACCTATGCCGATGCCGAAGGCGCCAGCCTGCTGACCGCCCTGGAAGCCCAGGGCGTCCTGTTGGTCAATGGAACGCCATTCGTGAACGAGCAATTGAAAGCCAGGAAGACTGACTGAAGGCTTGGTAAGCGACGGCGCCTACCCGCCGGCGCAGATGAACCGGCGGCAGGCTAATGCCGTGGCCGGGTGATGCCCAGTTTTTGCATCCGGCTGCGCAATGTGCTGGGATTGAGATTTAAGACTTTGGCCGCGCCGCGTTCGCCTTCAATCATCCATTGGGTCTGGTTTAAAACCGCCTCAATGTGCCGGCGTTCCACGGCTTCCATGGCGTTGTTCTCGCCTGGCTTCGGAGAACTGGGAGCCGCCGCGGGGTTCCCAGGCGGAGGTGCGCCAACGGGGCCGCGCTCGGCCGCAACCGCCGGCGCCCGCAACTCGTCATCCAATTCCAGCAGCGTGCCCGGGGCGAGAATCACCGCGCGCTCGATGACGTTTTGCAGTTCCCGGATGTTGCCGGGCCAGGGATAATTCAACAACCGCCGCATGGCCTCGGACTCCACCCGTTCGATGGGTTTGCCGAGCTTCTTGGCAAATTTCTGCACAAAAAACATGACCAGCAGTGGAATGTCACTGGCGCGCTCGCGCAATGGCGGCACCCGCAGCGGCACGACATTTAACCGGTAATACAGGTCCGCCCGGAATTTCCCGTCCCGGACCAGTTCCTGCAAATCGCGGTTCGTCGCCGCCACCACGCGCACGTTCACCTTGATGGTCCGGCTGCTGCCAATCGGCTCGAACTCCTGTTCCTGCAAAACGCGCAGCAGCTTCACCTGCGTATCCAGCGGCAACTCCCCGACTTCATCCAGGAAAATGGTGCCGCCATCGGCCAGCTTGAACCGGCCGTCGCGGCTGGCAATCGCGCCGGTGAACGCGCCCTTGACGTGCCCGAACAGCTCGCTTTCCACCAGGCCGGCGCTGATGGCGCCGCAATTCACTTTCACCAATGGCCGCTCCCGGCGCGAACTGCGGTCGTGAATGGCGCGGGCGATCAATTCCTTGCCCGTGCCGGTTTCGCCGAGGATGAGCACGGTGGAATCCGCCGGGGCAATCTGCTCCACCACCCGCAGCGTCTCGCGCAATTTGGGGTCGTTCCCGACGATCTCGCCAAAATTGTGTTCACTGCGGATTTCCTCCTGCAAATAAACATTCTGGGCTTCGAGCCGCGCCTTTTCCTGCTCCATCAGCACCCGTTCGGTAATGTCCACGAACATGGTGCGGGTGTAAGTGCCGCTCGGGTCGGGGCGCGACCACCACTGAATCCACACGGGCGCGCCATTGTCCTTGCGCCGTAATTCGAGCACCACGCCGCTGGTATCAATGCCCCGGCCAATGGATTCAAACGCCTCGCGCATGCGCCGCTGCGCGTCCGGCGTGTCCGGCGCAAAAGTTTTTCCAAAGGTGGTAGGCACGTCTTCGGGCTTGATGCCCAAAATCTTCATCGCGGTCTTGTTGGCGCGGATGAATTTGGAATCCAGCCCCTCATTCACGTAGGCAATGGGGGCTTCATCAAACAGATCGCGAAACCGCTCCTCGCTCGCCGTCAGGGCGTCCCCGGCGGCCTTGAGCTGCACGCTCATTTGCTGTTTCTGCCGTTCCAGCTCGGCAATCTTACGCGCCGCCAGTTCCTCGTTCAGCCGCCGCATCTCCTCCTGGGTCAGGCAATCATCCAGAGCCACCGCCACCGCTTCGGCCACCTGCATCAGGAAGGAGCGCTGCTGCGGGGCATAAGCCCCCCGGGCGGCATCCATGAAAAACAATGCGCCGAGAACGCGGTCCCCGGTTTGCAACGGCAACGCACAGAGCGATTGCATGCCCTCCCGTTCCATCACCGCAAACGTCACCGGGAACCGCTGCCGCAACTCATCCCGCGTGGCCACCAGGTACCACTCGCGATTTTTCAACACCCAATCGCAGGCCGTGCCCAACGCCGGCAGGAGCGATGGTGTCAAGCCTTCCGAGCGCGCCATGCGCTTGTTCAAGACGTAACCCTGAAGCTTGCCCTCCTCCGTGGGAAGTTCGATGCCGAACCGCTCCGCCGGCACCGCAGTTTGCAAGCAATCGGCCAGCGCGCCGAACAAAACGTCACGCTGCAAGTGGTGGCCCACGGCCCGGGTGATTTCCAGCAGGGCGCTCGTCTCCACGTTCAGCCGCTGCAATTCTTCGTGCGCCCGGGACAACCGTTCAATGGCCTGCTTGCGCTCCAATTCGGCGCAGGCGCGGGCGGCGAAGATTTTCAGAAGGGCCACCTGCTCGTCCGAAGGCTCCAGCGGCTCGGTATGCAACACCGCCAGATGGCCAATAGTCCGGCCTGCGGCATTGCGCATCGGCACCCCCACGTAACTCTCGGCGCCGATTTGTTGCAGCCACAGGTCTTCGGGGAATTTTTCCCGCAGGCCGGAATGGGTGACACACACGTGCCCGGCGGCCACGCGCTGACACGGCGTGCCGGGAAACCGGTAGGTGAATCCTTCGCCAAACGCCGCGCCTTCCCAGAAGGCCAGGGAGCGCGATTCCAGCTCGCTGAGCGTTTCGCAGCAAAAGGCATAACGCGCGCCCATGGCCTGGGCTGCGGTGCGCGACAGCGAGCGGAAAAATTCGTCGCCCGTGGCGGCGGCCGTGCCCTCCACCATGGCGCGCAGCGACCGCTCGGCGCGCATGAACTGGGTCACGTCGCGCGACGACGCCAGCAGCTTTTCCGGTTGGCCAGCAGCGTCCAGAATGGGGCTGACAATGACATCCCACCACTTGGGGGTTTTCGTTTGCGTGGTGGGGAAGTAGCCGACGAAGCGGCCGATGCCCCCCGAACGGGCGGTTGCCACCGCCTCCCGGGCCTTGTCGCGATCCTCACCCTGCCAGAAATCGAACCAGGAAGCGTTTTCGACCGGGCCAAAATCGGAAATCTCCAAGGCCAGTTTCCCCCCGGCATTGAGCGCGAGCAACCGCCCCTCCAGATCCAATACCTTGATGCAATCGGGGCAGCCTTCAATATAACGACTCTGCAATTCCTCGGAGGGGCGAGGCGACTCCACGCGCGGGGCGCTGGGGTTGGTTTGGGCCGGTTTCATCGAGCCGTCTCCTGATTGGCGCCGCCTTCATACCATCCCTGCCCCGCCAAAAGCAAATGGGAAACGCTCAAAGCCTCAACGCCGCCATCCATGACATATCGAACCATCCGCCGGCATATTGCTGGACCTCCTCGCCCCGCCAAACGGGGAGAGGAGAGGGAGATCAATATCCGCCGCTGGAAACTTCCCCGCGCCCGTGACTATCGGCGTCCAATCAACGGGCCTTCGAACCCGTGGACGATGTCTTACTGCGACTTTCAATGCAGTTTTTTGCCGCGCAGTTTTTCCACAAAACTGACAAAGCCGGTGGCCTGGGCTTCCAAGCGTTTAGGGATGTCGCCGGTCACAAACTGGCCCTGGGCATCCAGCAATTTGCCGATTCCGGGCATGAACACGCGTTCCGGGTAAATGAAGGCGTTGCGGTAGCCGAAGATGGCCTGCAACTGTTCCACCGGACGCAGCGCACCCCAGATGCCCATGGCCAGACCGGTAAAACACACGGGCCGTTGCTCAAAGCTTTCCGGGAACGGGAGCATATCAATGAAATATTTCAGGATGCCGGGAATGCCGCCGTTGTATTCGGGCGTGACGATCACCACCCCGTCGGAGGCGAGAATGGCATCGGTAAATTTTTTGAAGCCCGCGGGCTTTTCCGCGTAAGCCGTCGGCGCGAAAAGTTCCGGGGGCAGCTCCGCCAGGTCGAGCACCTGCGTCGCCACGCCCAGCTTTTGGTAAATGGCCGCCACATGGGTGGTGACTTTGCGCGTGTTGCTGCCGGGACGGTTCGTTCCGCTTATGATGACAATCATGGGATATGTGTAAGCCCAAGCCGGGGCGGCGTCCATCAAATCTGTGACGCCAAAATGTTCGTTCATGGCGGACATTGGGTCGCCGGCCGGCAGCCGGCCTTACAGCCTCCACCCAGGCAAATTGCGCCCGGACTTCAGCTTCAACCATTCATGGATTTATCTTCTTTCATTCATGAGTTGATTTGTGAGCCGGCTTTGCGCAAGCTCCGCCGCCAAAGAGGATTTGAGCACGCCCATTTCAGAGATCAGCCCCGCAGCAACAAGGACAAAACCGGCGCCGCCGGAGGCGGAACGGCATTTTCGCTACTGGTCGTGGTGGCTGGTTTTGCTGCTTGGCGCCTGGGGGGTGGGACTTGGCACCTGCTTCCCGGAACCGCTGGAATTATTCCGGAAGCATTGGATTTACATCCCGGTCGGGTTCTGCGGCGCGTTTCTGGGCAACATTTCGGCGGTGGGCGGCGGCATCGTTTTCATTCCGGTGTTTATGTTTGTGTTTCACCTGCCGCCGGTAACCGCCTTGAAAATCGCCCTGGCCAGCCAGTCCTGCGGCATGACGAGCGGTGCGATTGGCTGGATCCAAAAACGGGTGGTGCCGCTCCGGGCGCTCTTGCTCACCGTGCCGGGATTGCTGACCGGCAGCGCCCTGAGTTCCCTGGTCTTTCATCCCAGCGCCTTGCTGGTCAAACTGCTGTTTGGCCCCTTTTCCATCCTGCTGGGCATCCTGACCCTGGTGCTCGCGCGGCGGGCCGCCCGCAACGGCGAGGTGGATGAAATCCCCGCGTCGGCCCGGGTGCCTCTGGCGGTCATTTCATTTGTCGGCGGGCTGATTACCGGCTGGATCGCCATTGGCGAAGGGGAACTCATTGCCGCCCTGCTGATGCTGGCCTACGGAGTTAACGCCGCGCGTTGCATCGGCCTGGGGGTGGTGTTGCTGTCCATCAACTCCATCTTTCTCACGCTGCTCCACACTCTGTTCCTGGGAGGCATCCCCTGGGACATCGCCATATTTACCGGGCTGGGCTGTGTGTTCGGGGCGCGGCTGGCGCCATTTCTCAGCCGCAAATCCAACCCGCTGGTGCTTAAAATCATCTTCGCCACAATTGCCATTTGCGATGGCATCCTGTTCATCGTGCAGTACCTCATTCTGCACCACGGCAATTAAATCTCCGCCAGTACCGCCGCTTTGATTGGCCCCAAATGGTCGCACCAAATCCGCCTCCGACGACGGTTGCGGCGAAGGTATCCGGGAAATATTTGCGCCCGGTCGCGAGTGGTGTCACTTTAGGGTGCAACAGAGTTTGAACATAGCCATGCAACCGGCGTCCAAAAGCAAATGCCCCACCTGCAAAAAAGAAGGCCTTTGGCAGGAAGGACCTTACCGTCCTTTCTGCTCGCAACGCTGCAAGCTGGTGGACCTCGGCAAATGGCTGAGCGAGGAATACCGCGTGGCCGAACCGCTACGTCCGGAACACTTTGCCGCCTATGAAGACCTCCCGCCTGGAGCGCATCTGGACCGACCGGAGCCGGGGGAATCGCGGGAGTGATGCCGTCCCCGGCGTTGCACCCAAGTAATTGCCTTGCCTCATAATCCCAACCGTCAGTAACTTGAAGTTTCGAATCGCATGAGTACCAATCCGTGTTTTGCCCGTTTGCTCCGCCCCGTCATGGTCTTGACGCTGGGCCTGATCGCCCTGCCGCTTTGGGCCAAGGATGAAATCAAACGTCCCCCGGCCATTCCCCGCCGGCCCAACATCATTTTGATCCTGGCCGACGGATTGACCTGTCGGGACCTCAAATGTTACGGGGCGACACACGCCGAAACCCCGAATCTGGACAAGCTGGCGGCGGAAGGCGTCAAGTTCACCCGGTTTTACAGCGGCAATCCGATTTCCACCGAAGTGCGTGAGTGTTTCCTGCTGGGCCGGAATGTGGGCCCCCTGGTGCATGAAGGTGCCGGCGATACGAACCAGAATTATACCACGGTAGCGGAACTGCTGAAAAGATCCGGATACTTCACCGGGTGCATTGGCAAATGGGGACTATCGGTTACTTCGGCGGCCCAAAATCAACCCCAGCAGCAAGGCTTTGATGAGTGGGCCGGTTATCTCAATCCCGCCGAACCGTTGACCGAGTATCCCACCTACATCTGGCGGCATGATCCGGTAACGCATTACGACGGCCAGGTTACCCTCTTCCGCAACACCGACGGCAAGAAAGGCGCTCCCGTGAATGCGCTGTTCACCAAAATGGCGCAGAACTTCATGAACATCAACAAGCCGGACCAATTCAATCATCACAAGCCCTTCTTCCTGTTTCTGGGCTATACCCTGCCGCGGTCACGCGCCACGGCAGCGGGCGGAAATTCGGCCGCGGCGGTGACGGAATTTGATGCCGAAGTGGGCAAACTGATTGCCCGGCTGGTGGAGCTCAAGCAGGAGAGCAACACGGTGGTCCTCATCTCCAGCGACGATGGCACCTATCAGGCTGGCAAGGAACAAGTGACCGCCCGCAGCCGGGCGCCGTTGATTGCGTGGGGGCCTTCGTTGGTCCGGGCCGGTGAAGAAAATTACCAGCTCAGCGCCGCGTGGGACGTGCTGCCCACCTGCCTTGACATTGCCTTGACGAAACCGCTGGAAGGCATCGACGGCATTTCCTTCTGGCCGCTGTTGCAGGGCCGCGCCCAACTGAAACGGCATGAATATCTCCAATGGCAGGAAGGGGAACCCGCGCAGGAAGTGATTTGCACGGGAGATTGGATGGCAGTGCGCCCCCAGACGACCCCGCCGCAGGCGTTCAAGCTGTATAACCTGAAAACGGATGCGGATGAAAAAACCGATTTGGCGGCAGATCATCCCGAAATCGTTTCCCAAGTGGAAACCTATGCGCGGGATTCGCGCAGTATGGCGTGGACCGGCAAGCCGGAAAACGGCAAGACCGAATAAGCTGGCCGGCTGGAACCTCCGCCCTAGCGGTTCAAATTTCAGACTTTTTGCGGAAGACCATCGCGGGATCCGCCAGGTTCAGCACGGACAAATCCAGACCGGCGCCAGGGTCACGCTCCTGGGCGATCTTCATCTGCCGGGCAATGCCGGCAGCGGCGGTTGCGGCAAAATACTTTACCGCGCCCACGCTGACATTGGCCTTGAAGATGATGACCAGCAGGCTTTGCGTGTCCACATTGACCACGAGCATGCTGAACTTTTCGCCCTGCTGATAGACGCTGTTAAAATTCTCCTCATGCACCAGGTTGGCAATGGTCTGGTTGGCCAGGTAGGCGCCGGACGCCAGGGCAGCGATCGTGGTAGGGTCAAACTCATCCACCACCCCGTATTTGGCGAGGAGAAAACCGCCTTTGTCGATCAACAGGCCGGTGGTGGCTTCGCTCTGCTCCAGCAATTCACCCAACACCGATTCGAATTCCTGGATGTCCGCCTCGATTAATTGGGGCAAGGTAGGCATGTTAGGCGTACTGGGGTGCGCTTTGGTTGATGAATTTGTTGAGCAACATGCGGGTAATCATGTTGAGCGTCTCAAATACGCCTTCGCATTTGTGGGCGCTGGCGGTGAAGCTGGGCACCTGGATCTCGCGATTGTTCAGCAAGTATTCAAGATATTCCACCGGCGCCACCTCGGGGAGGTCGCGCTTGTTGTACTGCAGCACGTAGGGAATGTCCCCCAGATTCAATTTCAACGTCTTCAGGTTCTCTTCCAGGTTCGCGAAGCTTTCGACGTTTTCCGCCATCTTGCTGTATTGCGAATCGGCCACGAAGACAATGCCATCCACGCCCCGCAACACGAGTTGCCGGGTGGTGTTGTAAATGACCTGGCCGGGCACCGTGTAGAGCTGAAATTTGGTCTTGAAGCCCTTGATGGCCATGGCCTCGATGGGCAGGAAGTCAAAAAACAGGGTGCGGTCGGAACTGGTGGCCAGCGAGACGAGCTTGCCCTTGTTGCCCTGCGCGGTCTGCACGTGGTCGTGGACCTGCACCAGGTTGGTGGTCTTGCCGCACATGGCCGGACCGTAATATACGATCTTAACCTGCAGTTCCTTGGTAGCTTGATTGATGATGGCCATATTCGAATGTCACTTGGATTTATGTTCGAGCGCACTGGCCAGTTCAGCCAGGGCTGCCTCCGGCAGCGGAGTTTCCGTCTGGCCAAATGCCGCAAAGAAAACCGAACCCGCCTTGAAAATTTTCCATGGGGTGTTCCCCACCGTAAACGTCAGATCCTTGAGCTCGCCCATGCGGAACTCCCGGGTACTCTGGCTGACCCGGGCAAAAATTTGCGGGGTAAATGCAGCCAGACCATCCCCATCCGTATTGGCCGGCAAATTGCCAGCGACCAGCAGCCCGTCCGGCAGGGCCACCAGTGCGCCCGTAACCCCTTCCAAAGAAGCAGCGCGGCCCACGATATCGTTGGGAGTGGCAAACCGGCGGAGAAATTCCGTGTCCGCCTTGCCATCCCGGGCAGTCTGCGGCTTGCCATTGGCCATGGCCGGAGCCTTGGGCGCGGGGGCGGGGTCATTTACCGGCTGCGGCGCCGGGGCGACCGGCTCCACGGCGGGTTTGGGAAAAAACGAAGTGCCCGCGCGGGAAACAATGGCCGTGCCATTCTCGGAACGGGGTCCGGCGGCAAACAGGTTGGGAATATTTTGATCCACCGCCACCTTTTTGGCGGCTGCTTGGGTCGATTGCAACCGCGCCAGGAACAGCGGGGTCAAAACGCGCAGCGGGAGTTCCAGCAGCGTGGCGTCGTTCGGCGAAAACGCCAGGGCCGCCTCGGGAGAATTGGTCCAACTCCGGATTTGCTGCCAGGGGAAGACGGCCTTGCCCTTTTTCAGGGATTCTTCCATCAATTCCGCCGGCAGGGACACTGTGGCTTCGGCCAGGCTGGATTGGAGAATTTCCGCGCGAATGAGATCCGGCCAGGCAGCAGCCAGGTCGGCCAGGGCCACTGTCATCACCGAGCCGTTGCGTTTGGCCGGCTGGCCGGCCATGTGCACCAGCACCCGGGCCGGGGGCGGCACTTGCGGGGCGGGCGACTTGGGCATGGCAATGGGCTTGTCTTCCGGCAATGCCGCCGCGGGTTGAGTCATCGGCGGCACGGACGTGAGCTGTCCGCGAGCCGGAAATCCCGGCGCCGCCTGAAAGGGATCCAGTTCGACCTGCCGCTTGACGAAGCTGGTCGGAGGAGTGGGTGCGGGCTTGTAAATATGCACGCCTTGTCCATTGGCCGCAAAGGGACTGGAAATCTCTTCGGGAATGGTCACGGTTTTCTGGGCCCGCCGCGGCAGCATCTCGGGGCTGATGCGCGCCAGAACCTCGCCCAAGGGCAGTTCCACCACTGCCTGATCACGGTCGGTCTGGGCGTAGAAAGTGTTTTCGGGAGCCATGCTCCGCAAGACGCCGAACGTTATTTTGATTGCACCCCGGCCCAATTGGGCGAAAATAAGAGGCAAAGGGACAACGATTTGAGCCTGCCCATCCACGGGCAATTTGACCTTGGACTGCAAATCAGCGGGCAACTTGGGAAAAATGGCGGCCAACGGCAGATGCAACACGTTGACTCCGTCCTGAGCCTCATCCTGGCCCGGCATCGTGCCGTTGGTGGCTGGCAACGCGGGAGGGCGATTATGAAATCGCGGTTCAATTGTCGGTGGCGGGCCGGCCGGTTTTTCGATCACCGGGCCGCGGAGCCAGTTTTTGACGAAGCCAAACATGGTATTGTCCTCAAACAACCTTTATGGTTTATTGCCAACATTTGCAGAGCCAGAACCGTGCCATGCTCCCCGGCAAACCCTGACGAGGTTCAATTGGGTACCAAAAAGCCCTCGCGGAGCCGAAAATCAACCGATACTTGTCCCATCAATGGACTGACAATGTCTAATTTGGTTAAAAACGCGGCCTTTTGCGGAAATAATCCCACTAGGAACACCAAATGCTTTGATTCCGTGCAGATTGAGCCATGCAACCCAATCCGTCAGATAATCCAAAAATTTTGCTGGTAGATGATGACCAGGACCTGTTGGACGTTTACAAACAGATTCTGGCCCAAATGCCGAGCAAACCCGAGGTCTTCACCGCCGCCAACGGCGCCCGCGCCGTGGCCATGCTGGAAGAACAGTCGTTCTCCATGCTCATCTGCGACTTGCGCATGCCCAAAATGGACGGCCTGCAAGTCCTCTCCATCGTCCGGCGCAAGCATCCCCAGTTGCGCACCGTCGTGCTCACCTCTGTCATCGACGAGGAATTTCGCTCCCGCGCCTATTCCATTGGCGTGGACCTGTTCTGGTTCAAGCCCGGCACGGACCGGGAAATCCACTTGTTTCTGGAATGCCTGGAATCTTTGTTGGGCCGTGAAGACCAAATCGGCTTCCGGGGCGTCCAAAACAAGAGTCTGGTGGACATCATCCAGTTGGAATGCATCTCCCAAAATTCCCTGGTGCTCCGGATCACCAACGGGCCGTTGGTGGGCAAAATCTGGATCCAGGATGGCGAGGTCATTGATGCCACCGCCGAAGACTTGAGCGGCGAAGTGGCTTTCAAAGGCATTTTGACGTGGAAAACGGGCAGCTTCGAAAGCCTCCCCGCCGAACCGGAACATCCGCGCAACATCCAAAAAAGCTACAACGCCCTGTTGCTCGAAACGGTCCAGGCCATTGATGAATCCCAGTGGCAGCCACAGGCGACTGATGCCGCCCCCGCCCCGGCAAACGCCGGCGCCCTGCCCCTGATGCTCCTCTCCCGCTTTGAGGGCGCAGAATTCGCGCTGATCGTGGATTCCACCCCCGCCGGCCCGTTCGAAGCCCGTGGCCTGGAAAATCCCGAAGCCCTGGCCAACTGGGCGCGGCAGACTATGCAACGTTTTACCCCCCTGGCCGACGCGCTCCGCGCCGGCAACCTCGAACAGATCGAGTGCCTTGGGCCGCAACGCAGCGCCGGCCTGGCCGCCTTGGGCGCCAACATTCTCTGCATGGGCTGGCGGCATGATTTGACGGTGGACGAAATTAATGACCGGACGAGAAAGGCTTTAATCCAATGGGCCTCCTGAATCTTTTTCCCAAGGCACCGGGCAATTTGACCCGGTTGCCCTCCGGCTGTTTTACCGTGGATCGTACCGGTGAAGTGGTGGCCTCGACGCTGCCGCAAAGTTTTTCCGCCGAATTGGTGGGAGAAATTGCCACCCAGGTGCTGGCCACTTTCCGTGATGCCCAGGCGGCCCACCTGCCCCTCACCGAACTGGTGGTACGCTATGCTTCGCTGAAAATCACCGCCCGGGAGTTGCGAGGCGGCGCCATCGTTTTCTTGACGCCCCAGACTTTGGCCCATACACAGAACTGACCAGAATCCTATGCGCGACAAAAAACTGGACCATCTGATTCAGCAGCTCGAAACCTACCTCGAGTGCTGGAAGCAATTTAACCGCTTCATCGGGATCACCCGTACCAAGAAGTTCGGTCCGGAAGATGAACAGCAATTCCTGGAAATCAAGAGTGTCATTGTACAGGAACTCGAAGTTATCCTGTCCATCATTGAAACCGGCACCCCCACCCGCGAAGAAATCCACTCCCTCATTTCCGGCGCCCCTTCCCTCCGTTCCGTCGGCGACATGAGCGACGGCGCCCTGCGCGGCCTGGAAAACCAGTGGCACAAAATTTACATCGGCTGGCATTCCGTGCTCGGCCAGCTCAAGGTCCGGCAACGTCAACTCGCCAACCAATCCGCGTTTTCCGGGTTTTTTGGCAAGAAAGGCAAGTAGCCGGTTCGCCAAAAAATTGTAGCCGGCTTCACCGCTGAGGGAAGCCGGCTTATTTTTTGGTGTAACCGTTGGCGCGAAACCATTCCACGGCATCCGTGAAAGCCTGGGTGGGTGCCGTCTGCGGCAAGCCCAGTTCCCGGATGGCCTTAGCCGGGTTGAACCACATTTTATAACCGCTCATCTTCACCCCCGCCACCGGCGCCTTGGGCGGAATGCCGGTGACATAGGAGAACGCTTCGTTCGCATAGGCCGCGGTATAAGCCACCCATCGAGGGATTTGCATGGTGGGCGCCGACACCCCACTGATTTTTTCCAGGGCCGCAAATGTATCCTTCATGGTCCAGTTGCCCGCAGCATGGCCCAAAATATACCGTTCCCCTACCCGCCCCCGCTCCGCAGCCAGGATGTGTCCCACCGCCACGTCCCGGACATGCACCCAGTTCAGCCCCGTGTCTATGTAAGCTGGCATTTTCCGATTGAGGAAATCCACGATTAACTGCCCGGTGGGCGTCGGTTTGGCATCGCGGGGGCCAATCGGTCCACTCGGGTTCACAATGACCACCGGCGCGCCCTGCCGCGCGAGTTCCAAGGCGACTTGCTCCGCCTGCCATTTGGAATGCTTGTAGGGATTGGCCATTTGCGCCTCGGAAACCGGCGTAGCTTCGTCGGTGGGCACCACCGAACCGTCCGCCGCCGGCCGGGGCAGCCCGATGCAGCCTACCGTGCTTGTATAAACGATCCGGGAACAGCCCGCACCCCGCGCCGCCGTGATGACATTCCGGGTACCCTCCACATTGGCCTGATACATCGGCCGGTAATCCCGCATCCACAGGTGATAAACCGCCGCCACATGAAAGCACCAGTCACAACCCCGTAACCCCTTGGCGAGCGACGCGGGATCATTCAAATCGCCCGCCACAAGTTCGCAATCCGCTCCGAGCAAACCGCGACGGTCGCTCTTTGCCCGCACCAGCGCCTTCACCCGATGTCCGCGCGCCAGAAGCTCATGGACCAGGTTCGCCCCGATAAATCCTGCCGCGCCGGTGACAAAACAGTTCATATTTCCCCCACCCTAGCAAAATTGCCGGACAAGACAAACTTGACTTGGTCCTTTCGCCCCGGAAAATTAGGCCGTTGTATATGGCAAAGAAAAGCAGTGCAAAGTCGGAATTGTCCGCCAAGGAGCAAAAAGAACTGGATGTCACCATTGGTTTTCTGGAAGGCATTGTCCGGCGGGACCCCGCTTATGTTGAAGCCTTGCAACTGCTGGGCGACGATTATACCCGCCGCGGCCAATATGCGCCCGGGCTGGAAATAGACGAGCGGCTCGCCCACCTGCGGCCGGAGGACCCCTTGGTGCATTATAATCTGGCCTGTAGCTATTCCCTTTTGGACCAGTATGACCGCGCCGCCGCCGCCCTGGACCGGGCCATGACACTCGGCTATCGTGATTTCAAATGGCTCGCCCGCGATCCGGACCTGAAGAAGCTCCGGCAGCAAGCGGTTTACAAAAGAATTCAGGCCCGGGTTAGAAAACTCAAAACTGACGGCATCTGAAGGGTGCGCTTCCCGACAGGTTTTCCCACAAATTCATGAACGTCATCGTTTCCGGCCGCTCGCGGCATTATCGCACCGTCACCTTCGATACCGCGCGCAATTCTGTGCTCCTCATCGAACAGCGGTTGCTGCCTCATCAGTTTGAGGTCGTCGCCACGCGTACTTACCGCGAAACCGCCGCCGCCATCAAGGATATGGTGGTGCGCGGGGCCGGCGCCATCGGCGCCACCGCCGCGTATGGATTGGCCCAGGGTGTTCGCACGTTTCGCGGTCGTGACCTGACCCGCTTTGCGCAACATACCGCCGCCGTCTACGAAACGCTCCAAGCCGCCCGCCCCACCGCCGTGGACCCGGTCAATGCCATGAATGACGTCCGGCGCGCCATGCAACGCGGCGAAACCGTGGCCGAACAGCAGGATCTCGCGCTGGCGGCTGCCGAGGAATTCGCCAACGAAGACGTGCAACACTGCCGGGAAATCGGGCAGCAGGGCGTCAAATTAATCCGCAACGGCATGCGCGTGCTGACGCATTGCAATGCCGGCTGGCTGGCCTTTGTGGACATCGGCAGCGCCACCGCACCCTTGTATGCCGCGCAAGCCAAAGGCAGGAAGTTTCACGTCTTTTGCGATGAAACCCGGCCGCGTTCCCAGGGCGCCACCCTCACCGCCTGGGAACTCGCCCAGCAAAAAATCTCCCACCAAATCATCGCCGACAATGCCGCCGGCCACCTGATGCAGCGCGGCGAGATTGATCTGGTCATTGTTGGCAGCGACCGCACCCTGGGCCGCACCGGCGAAGTTGCCAACAAGATCGGCACCTATACCAAGGCCGTGCTGGCCCGACGTCATGGCATTCCATTTTACGTCGCTATTCCCCTGTCCACGATTGACTGGCAGCTCAAATCTGGTTTTGCCATTCCCATCGAAGAACGGCACGACCACGAGGTGCTCGGCGCCTGGGGCATCAATTCGCGGCGGCTGCGGGAATACGTGCGCGTAGCCAACCCCACCAGCACCGCACGCAACCCAGGCTTTGACGTAACCCCGCCGGACCTCATTGCCGGCATCATCACGCCCGCCGGCATTTTCAAGCCCAAGGACCTGTGGGCGAAACGTCGGGCCCTGGGATTTACCGGCTAAAAATCCGTTGCGACAAAACTTGAAATTGCGAATTGTTCCCGGCAAACTGGACGCCGCTCTGAAGGTGGCGGGGTAGCCAAGTGGTAAGGCACGGCTCTGCAAAAGCTGCATTCGTCGGTTCGATTCCGACCCTCGCCTCCAAGCCGGGATTTTTCCAAAATCCTCGGTAATCCTCCCAATTTCCGGTCGCGAGGGGGCCAAAATGGCCCAGCGCACACCCCAACGCATACCTGTTTTGCTACCCCTTTCGTAGGCCGAACCTTTGACCGCGGAGGCAACCACTGCTCGTTAAGTCATTCGGAACCACGCTGCTATAATAATGGAGCATGGCAGAAATGAACAATCGGTATCGTTCGGTTAAAGTGGGCAGTCGCGGGGGCACCTTCTATTTGGAAGACACCCAGAACGGCAAACGCACCAGCTTGCGAACCAAGGACCACGCCGAGGCCCAACGGCTCGTCCATGCCAGAAACGAAGCCGATCGCCTGCCCCAGTTCAATATCCGGATGGGCATGGCCTATATGGCGGCAAGCGATCCCCACGTGGCCACGCGCACTTGGAATGACGTGATGGCGGATATTGTGCAGGACAAAACCGGCCCGACGTGGCTCCGTTGGAACACCGCCCTCAAAGACAAAGCCTTCAACCTGCTTCGCCCACAAGTTCTCATCACGACGGCGCCCGATGATTTTATGCTGGCCCTGCGCGCGGGCACGGTCAGCACCAACGTGTATCTCCGCCGACTGCAAAACCATGCCGTGGACATGGGCTGGCTGCCGCTCCCGATCCTGCCCAAGAAAAAATTTCCCAAAATCAAGCACAAGGAGCAGCGCGCCATCGAGGGCGACGAACACCGCAGCATCATCGCCCGCGAAACCAATCCGGAGCGCCGGGATTTTTACGAGTTGTGCTGGCATTTTGGCGGTTCTCAGTCCGACATCGCCAGCCTCCGCAGCGAGGATCTGGATTACGAGCGCCGCTGCTTCGTCTATGCACCGCCTCAAAACCGGGGCCCGGGGCGGGATGCGCATTGGCGCCACCGCTTGGGAAGTGATCTTGCGCCGGCCGCGGGTGGGGCCGCTGTTTCCTTACTTGATCAACGTTCGGGAGGCGGATCGGGCGACCGAATTCAAACAACGGTGCCAGGGTTTGGCATCTCCGGAGTGACGCTGCATTCCTACCGTTACGCCTGGGCGGAACGCTCGGCGAACGCCGGCTACCCCGAGCGCTATGCCCAACGGGCGTTGGGACAGAATTCCAAGATCGTCCACCGCGCCTATGCCAAGAAGGCCTAGGGCGAACTGCCCGCGCTGGAGGAATACGAGACGGCCCATGCGCACGCACGGCAGACCGGCAATTTTTTCATCCTGAAATCCGAATCCGAAATGCCAAACGTGGCATGACGGCCCGAGAGATTGCCCTATGAAAACCTCAAAGCTATGGCTGCGAAATTCCAGCCGCTATCCCGATTACGAAGTGTTTCCCCTGATTAAAGCGGCCCGGGCGGCCGTGGACCATGGCCGGTTACCAGGACAGGAGATGCCCCGGGTCATTGTGCAAGTAACCAATAAATTCCCGCCAGTACCGCGGCCGGGCCAGTTGGCTCGAATACGACGCTAATGGCCAAGCGTGGCAGCGGGTGCTCGTTCGCATTGGTGCGCCTGAAAAATTCCCGGTTACGGTTCGGTATCCCCGGTTTAAAACTGACATGCCCGAATATGCCTGCCAAACATATCAGGAGGCCATCGTTATTGTAACGGCGCACGAAATGCAGCATTGCCTGGGTGCAAGTGGCCGGCAGCAGGGAGAATTTAGTTGCGAAATGATGGCATGGGACGCCATCGAGTATTTCCGCGAACACCGGGCGCAAATTCAAAGCCAAATCTCGGCAGGTGCGCAAAAGGCCACCGCACAAATCCAGCGGCACCAGGAATCCTCGCGCCCAGAAGTCCGGCTGCAGCAAAAAACCACGCAAACCCGGGCGCTGCTGGCAAAATGGGAGCGGAAGTTGAAATTTGCCGGCACCAAGGTCAAAAAGTACCGGAAGGCGCTCGCCCGCCATCAAGGCCGGCTCCAGCAATTGCGGTCGCAGGTTGCGGGCTCTTCGTGGCTGTTTCATCAAATTGACGTGACTCGATTTTTCCGGACCTGGTGAAGTGTTAGTCTGGGCCGACAAAGAAAGGACCAGACTAACACACCAAATGGCCCGGAAAAGCTGAGTCACGTCACATGCTTAAAAACAAAACCGCCTTCGACTCTGACCGACTGGTGGCGGCCTTGCGCCGGAACTGATCTGGCCCTGGCGAGCGTGAACCGGACGTCTAACTGGAGCCGACAAACCACCGAGGCCCTGATGAGTCACCGACCAAATTTACTGGTGCCGAAGCACCCCCGGCCGGTATTGGGCACGGCAGGACTCTGGCGATTTGATTGGACACGGTCGCCAGCGGCCACACTTCGGGTAATGCGACCGCGGGGGCGCGAGCTCGATGGCTCGCCGCCGCCTCCGGCTCGTTTTACCGGGCGCACCATAACCAACCCACGATAAATAAATTTGGCGCTTCCGCCCCACCCGCACGGCCGTAAAAAACTGGAGTCCCGGCGCAGCGGGACAGCCGTCTGCGATTTGCATGGCTAGCGGGTGGGTGAACTGCACAGTGTTTCTGGACCGGGACGCGGCGTCTGATCGCGTCCCTGGAAAGCTGGCTGTGGTCCGGTCTGACGACCGGGCTCCGGCTGGCCCGATTGAGTCCGTATAGGTGTTTAGCCGGACGCCGCAGCGTCCGCGCTGCGCATGGAAATTAAGCCGGAGAGCCCGTTTGTTGGAGCAAGCTAAACGGAAAACTATTCGTTTCCGGCAGGGAACCTTTTTATCTATTGACGTATCGGGCTTAATAGGGGTCAGGCCCCCGGTAAATGCTCATGTCTTCATGTTCAAAAAAGCCGTCAAATAAACTCTAACCGAAATATTTGTTGTTGTTTGGCCATTCTCCACATGAACGAGAATAGCCCAATAATGAATTGGACCTGTCTTATCGAAAACAACATCTCCTAGCGGACTGCAAGAAGCTGTGGAGGAGGCATTATAGACAAATCCATGCTGCTTCATTATTTTAGTGGCATCGTCCACCGATATGCCCGCAGGAACCCATTTAACAACTGTCCGCTCCGCTCTAGCTGGATTCGATGACAAGCAACCTGAACAAAACAAACCGAGGGCGGCGACGAACAAAAACAAAATGGTTCTAGTCATAATAGCGCAAGCAGCCTAGACTATATGGCTTAACAAAGTGGAAGAGCGGGTGTTTGATTTCGGTATAGTAACGCGGGTTATCTCCGTAGGGAGACCGATCCGCATTGAAAGAGGCGTGTTAAGCGCCTGCTTCATCAATGAAAGAAACCAAACACCCATGAATAGAAAAGTGCATTATATCGGTCTGGACGTCCACCAAGAAACGATCGCGGTTTCCATGGCGCCGCAGGACAGCACCGAGGTCCGTCGCTACGGCAAATGAGCCCGAGGAGTAATTCCAATGGTGAAAGATTTGCGTTCACCCTCATTGAGCTATTGGTGGTGATTGCCATTATCGCAATTCTGGCGGCGTTGCTGCTGCCGGCCTTGACTGGGGCGAAGCTCAAGGCCTGGCGAGTGTGTGGAAAAAGGCATTCGTGACTTCAAATATGCGCTGGCGTTGCGCCAGCAACCCCCCAGCGGTGAAGTGAACCTGCTGGCCGAAGGGCTCCGCTCACAAACTCAATCATCGGCCGCGCCGCTGCCTCCAGGGCCGCACCGCCTGCGCCGTCTTCCACGACGCCGCCCAACGGCTCCACTGGAATCAACGCCAACGGAACGATATTTTTCGGTTGCTGCTCGCTCAGTTCGGAGCAATGCTAGAAAAGCCGGATGAGTGGTCATCCCCACCGCCCCGCCACCCTGTGGCGGGTCACCGTGGAAGCCTGGCTCCGCCGCCAGGGACTGATCGCCATTCGCCAAAACAAAAACCAAAAAAGTGTCACC
>DATJIU010000113.1:0-40301 GCA_035492855.1 Dongiaceae bacterium
AAAAGCGCAACCAGAGCCGGCCCTTGGGCCGGTGTAGTGTCGGGCCTGTGGCCCGATTCCAGCAAGACCGGCATCCCGCCGGGCCCTCGGGTTGTGCCCCGAGACAACGCCGAACCCATGCCGCAATTATTCCGGAAACCGGAATGCCGTGGGGAGCACGCCCGCCCCGGGCGCTGTTTTCCGCGCCCTCGCGGAAAACCCGGGGCGTGCGAAATCATCCCAGCGCCTGGAAACCGAATCCCGCGCAACTGCCAGCGGCTCGGGCGCAGCCGGCAACTCCCGGGGCGGGCGTGCTCCCCAGCTCCAGTTATCCGACCCGATCAAACCGAATCAAACCACTTTTATGCCGGCTACCGTCTGCGGCGGGCAGGGGACTTCCCGCCCGACCCAAGCAGTGGCGCGAAAAAGCGAAATTACCAAACGAACCCAAATTTTTCAGCCGGTAAATTGTTTATATGATGCTTGTGTTTAGATTCTTGCGCTTATTTTTTACGGCGTTTCCATTTGGGTTCGTTTGGCTTCGTTCGGGGGTGGACTGTGGCCATCGGGTGCGTCTCGGGCCTTGGCGGTCGCCGCCCGGGCGGTTATCTTCCGGTTGTGCCGGTCTTTTACGAATGCCAACGGTGCGCCGCGTGTTGTCGCTGGCCGGGGCAGGTGCGCCTGACCACCGGGGAAATCACGCGGCTGGCGGCGTTCCAAGGTTTGAGCGAGCCGGAGTTCATCCAGCAGTTCACCCGGTTGACGGCGGATCGCCGCGGCTTGGCGCTGCTGGATCAGCCGGATGGCGCGTGCATCTTCCTGAAGGATGGGCAATGCGCAGTGCAATCCGTGAAGCCCCAACAGTGTCGCGATTTTCCCCATCTCTGGCGCAACCCGGACACGGTGTCGTTTTGCCGCGCCATGCCGCGCGAGGTAGATCCGGAGGAATATGTGCGTCTGCTGGCGGCTGCCACGGGCCGGAGCGAGGTGGCGGTGAGCCGGTTGGTCCGCTCGCAAATTGCCGGCGGCGCGGGCGCGGCCTGATTCATGCCTTGCTCCCGCAAGTTTTTCCGTTATAACCCCCGCGCCGATGCATCAACTCATACAGGACGTCATTACCTGGTATTCCGCCGCGCTGGAGCATGGCGGGTATCCGCTCATTGTGCTGCTCATGACGGTGGAGAGTTCCATTTTTCCGTTGCCGAGCGAGATGGTCATTCCGCCAGCGGCGCACCTGGCGTATTCCGGCCAATTGCAATTGAGTCTGTGGGGCATTGTGCTGGCGGGCACGATTGGTTCGTGGCTGGGGGCTTCCCTTATGTATTGGGCCGCGCGGCTGGCGGGCCGGCCGCTGGTGCAGCGTTACGGCAAGTATGTCTTCATTTCGCCCGAGAAGATGGAAGGGGCGGAACGCTGGGCGGCGCACTATGGCGCGATGGGCATCTTCATCTCCCGGTTGTTGCCGGTGGTGCGGCATCTCATCGGCATTCCTGCGGGCATCGTGCGAATGAGTTTTCTGCGTTATTCGCTCTTTACCATCGCCGGGTCCGCCATCTGGTGCGGGGTGCTGTGCTGGTTGGGGGTGAAGATGGGACAGGATGAGGCGGTCATGAAAGGCGAGTATCACCGCATCAGCCTCTGGCTGACGGGCATCATGCTGGGGCTGGGCGGGCTTTATTATTTCTTTGTGCACCGGCACATGAAGGCCAAATCCAAATAGCCCCGCAAGTCCCGGACGTTAGTTCCGGGTGCGCACCAGCGTTTTCACCACGCGGTTACCGGCGGCCATCTGCTTGAACAATTCCGGCAGGTCGGCCAGCAGGCATTCGCCATTCACAAAATCTTCCGCACGGATGACGCCCTGCTCAATGAATTCCAGGGCCCGCCGGATGGTGCGTGGGGTGTGGTGAAAGCTCGCGAGCAGGGTGAGGTTGGAGTAATGGATGCGGGTGGTGTCCAGCGTAATGCTGGTGCCGGCGGGGCAACCGCCGAAGAAATTCACCGCACCGCCCTTGCGGACGAGTTGTACGGCCGCCTCCCAGGTTTCCGGCTTGCCCACGGCTTCAATGACGGCATCAAACGGCGTCGGTTGGGCCGCTTGGATGACGGGGACGATGTCCTTGGCGGTGGCGACATCAATCACCTGGCCCGCGCCGAGTTTTTGCGCGGTGCGCAGGCGGGTTTCGCCGCGGCCGGCCACGGTAACGTCGCAGCCGAGATGTTTGGCCAACGCCACAAACATCAGCCCGATGGGCCCGGCGCCGATGACCAGTACGCGCTGGCCGGCTTGCAGCCGGGTGTCTTCCACGCCTTGCACCACGCAGGCGAGGGGTTCGGTGAGGGCGGCATCACGGAAGGCGGTGGCGGGCTGAAGGCGCAGGAGGTTTTTCTGCACCAGCCGGGCAGGAACGACAATGGACTCGGCGTAGGCGCCATTGAGAAAGAGCAGGTCGTCGCACAGGTTTTCCTGCTGCTGGTGGCAGTAATAACACCGGCCGCAGGGGGCGGAATTGGCCACCACCACACGGTCGCCCGCATTCCAGCCGGAGACGTCGGGAGCGGTTTCGGCAATGACCCCGGCGAGCTCGTGGCCGAACACTGCGGGCGGCACAATCATCTTGGCGTGGTAGCCGCGTTTGAAAACCTTGAGGTCGGTGCCGCAGGTGAGGGCGGCCTCGATGTGCAAGCGCACGGCACCCGCCGGCAAGACCGGCGGGGTGAGGGTCTCGATGCGAACGTCTTCTTTGCCATGCAAAACAGCGGCTTTCATGGGACATAATTGAAGGCGAACCGGAGGAGGGGGCAAGCGTTTTATAAAGATGCAAGCGCAGGCTTTTCTAGGGACGGGGTTTGGCATAGGTTTTCCGCCTGTGCCAGTGCCGCCGCCAATTGACCGGGTCAACGTATTGGGAGTGGGAGTAAGCGCCGTTTGCGAAACGCAGGCGGTGGACCTCATTGCCGCCGCCTTGCAAGAACGGCGCAAGGGCTATGTGTGCGTGACCGGCGTGCATGGGGTGATGGAAGCCCAACGGGATCCGGGACTGCGCGAGATTTTGAACCGGGCCTTTTTGAATACGCCAGACGGCATGCCCATGGTCTGGGCGGGGCGGTTGGCGGGATTCTCGGGAATGCGCCGGGTTTACGGGCCGGATTTGATGCTGGCGGTGTGCGCCCAGGCGGTCCGCCACAATTTTACCCATTTTTTGTACGGCGGCGCGCCTGGAGTGGTCGAAGCCTTGCAGCGGCGTCTGGAAGCGCGGTTTCCCGGCATCCGGATTGTCGGGACCTATACCCCGCCGTTCCGGGCGTTGAACCCGGATGAAGAGGCGGAGTTGCTGGGGCGGGTGGCCGCATGCCGGCCGGACATTGTGTGGGTGGGCCTGAGCACGCCGAAGCAGGAGAAATTCATGTGGCAATATGGCGACAAACTGGAGGCGACCCTGTTGTTCGGGGTGGGGGCGGCGTTTGATTTTCATGCCGGCCGGGTGCGGCAGGCGCCGCGGTGGATGCAGCGCAGCGGGTTGGAATGGCTGTTCCGGCTGGGTTGCGAGCCCCGGCGGCTCTGGCGGCGGTACCTGCGCAACAACCCGCTGTTTGTCTGGAGTTTTTTCTGTCAGAAGACCGGCCTGAAGAAATACACGCTTGAATAAGCCCCGGCACTCTCCTAAAGCTATAGCGGCCCGCATGCCGCTTGGATCGGTCATCGAAACCGGCGTGAAGTTTGACGAATGAATACCACGGATACCGCAGTTGGAAAAACCAGACCCAGTCTCCTGAAGGAACTTTTTCAGGAGTTTGTCCGGGAATTTCCAGTGTGCTGGCGGCAGGTGCCCAACAAGGGCCTGTTTTTCGGCCTGCTCGTAGCGTGGCTGGCACTGTTCCAATTCCTGGGCAACGCCACCTTTGGGTATATCGACACGCCATCCTTGTTTGGCTGGCTCAGTGTGGCGTACAACAGCAATGATGGTGATGACAGTTTTGGTCAGGCCGTGCCATTTCTGGTGCTGGGGCTGCTCTGGTGGAAGCGCCGGGAGCTTTTGGCCGCATCGGCCCGCCTGTGGTGGCCGGGCTTGGGGCTCGTGGTGCTGGGCCTGGCCTTGCATGTGGTGGGGTATGTGGTGCAGCAGCCCAAGATTTCCACGGTGGCGCTGTTTGTGGGCGTTTATGGCCTGATCGGCACCGCGTGGGGGCCGGGCTGGTTGCGCGCCTGTTTCTTTCCCTTTTTCCTGTTCGCTTTTTGTATTCCCTTGGGCTCGCAGTCCCAACCGGTCACATTTCGGCTGCGGATGTTGTCCACCAAGATCTCTGTGATGATCAGCCATGTCATTGGCATTGACGTCATTCGCGACGGCTCCCAAATTTACAATACCGGGCATACCTACATGTACGATGTGGCTCCGGCTTGCAGCGGGATCCGCAGCCTGATTTCCCTCCTGGTGCTGACGATAGTTTATAGCTTTGTCTGTTTTCGCCGTCCGTGGAAGCGGCTGGTGCTGGTGGCCTCGGCCTTCCCGCTCGCCGTGGCGGGCAATGTCCTGCGGCTGACGATGATCATTTTCGCCGCGGAAGCCTTCGGACAGAAAGCGGGAAATTTCGTGCATGAAAACTTCTTTTTCAGCCTGCTGCCCTATGTGCCGGCCATTGCCGGCTGGCTGTGGCTGGGGCACTGGCTGCGGGAACCTGAAGTGAAGGCAGAACCGGCAAACGTATGAACCGGCAAAAAATCATCATTGTGGTGCTGGCGTTGGGCTTGATCGGGGCCACGGCCGGACTGCTGACCTGGCTACAGGGCCATCAGAAGCTGGGCCAACCGGGGGTAAAGACCAGTCCGTTGCCCGACAGCAAGAATTTGCGGGTGGAATTGCCGGAATCAGTACTCGATTACGCTTCGAAATTCCTGCCCGAACAGGAGGTGGTGATAAAAACCTTGCCCAAGGACACCAGCTATGGCCAGCGATGGTACCAGCAGACGGATGGGTTCTGGATTCAGATGAACGCGGTATTGATGGGCACGGACCGCACCAGCATTCACCAGCCACAATTTTGCCTGGAAGGCGCCGGATGGCCAATTGACTATAGCCGGTCCAGTGAGAAAACCATCCCGATCAGCAGTCCGCATCCTTACAATCTGCCGGTGATGAAACTGATTAGCACCAGCCAACGGGAGCTGAACGGCCAAAAGGTCACCTTGAGCGGGCTTTATGTCTATTGGTTCGTGGATGAGCGGCACCTGACGGCGCAACACTGGCAACGGATGTGGTGGATGGCCGAAGACCTGTTGCGCACCGGCACGTTGGACCGGTGGGCCTATGTTTCATGTTTCGCGGTCTGTATGCCGGGGCAGGAGGACGCGACTTTTGACCGGATGAAAAAATTCATTGCCGCCGCCGTGCCTCAGTTTCAACTCACCACGGGTGTCCCGCCGGCCGCAGCAACCGTGGCGGAAGCCCGGCCTTGAAAGCCAGCCCGTGAATTGCCGAGAAACCTTGTATCTTCGAGGGAATTGGTTTATCAACTGCACAACCTGCTTGATACACTGAGTTAAGTTCATGCTGCGCCGCCATCGTCAGATCCGGATGCAAGTCCAACAGTTGCTGGACGCCTGTTTGTTTGCTCTCAGCTTCTGGATGGCGTACAGCATCCGGGCCCATCCCGTGATCGTGAAAATATTCCACCTGGACCAGGTGGCGACGTTTGATTCCTACGGCTGGGTTTATCCGTTGATGATCGTGGCGGCGCCGTATGTGCTGGAAACCCAGGGTTTTTATGACCGGCCGATTTTCTCCCCGCGGCGGTTCATGCTCTGGTCCCTGTTCAAGGGCTGCTTTTTGGTCACTTTGGGACTTACGTTGCTGTTGTTCTTCGTCAAAGTTTATCTGCCCCGTTCGGTCCCGATCACCTTTGGCTTCATCGGCTTTATTCTGCTGGCCTTCAAGGATGAGTTGATGCGGCTGACCTACAAGGCCCGCTTTACCCAGAAACAAATCCGCCGCCGCTTCATCCTGATGGGCACGTCCGAGGAAACCTCGCGCATGCGCAAGGAAATCCGCAAGCGTCCCGAAGAGGGCATTGAAGTGCTGGCGGAACTGGAACTCGGTTCCACGCCGGTGGCCCGGCTGGTGGAGTTGCTGCATGAATACTCCGTCAATGGCGTCATTCTGAGCGCCCGGCAGGCTTATTTCGAGCAGATGGAAGCGGCCATTCGCGCCTGCGAAGTGGAAGGGGTGGAAGCCTGGCTGGTGGCGGATTTCTTCCAGACCCAAATTTCCCGCACGAGCCTGGATGAACTGTTTGGCCGGCCGGTGATGGTATTCCGTTCCGCGCCGGAGGCCTCCTGGCAGGGGTTGCTGAAACAGGTCATTGACCTGCTGGGCGCTTTGGTGGGGGTGCTGCTGATATCCTGGTTGCTGGTGCTCATCGCTCTCGTCATCAAGGTGACCTCCCGCGGCCCGGTGCTCTTCCGGCAGCAGCGCGCCGGGCTCAACGGCCGGCCGTTTACCATGTACAAATTCCGGACCATGGTCACCAATGCCGAGCAACTGCAGCAGGAACTGGCGGCGCTGAACGAGATGTCCGGCCCCGTGTTCAAGGTTACCAACGATCCCCGGGTCACCCGGGTCGGCCGGTTTCTGCGCAAGTACAGTCTGGATGAACTGCCCCAACTCTTCAACGTGCTCCGCGGGGAAATGAGCCTGGTGGGGCCCCGGCCGCTGCCCGTGCATGAGGTGGCGCGGTTCGACGATGTGGCCCACCGCCGCCGGCTCAGTGTCAAACCCGGGCTCACCTGCCTGTGGCAGGTTCGCGGTCGTAATCAAATCGTGGATTTCAAAGACTGGGTCCGGCTGGACCTGGAATACATCGACAACTGGTCGTTATGGCTGGATTTTGCCATTCTCGTGCGTACCATCCCTGCGGTGTTTGCCGGCACCGGGGCCAAATGAAATTGTGAATTGCCTATTTGGCCCGGGAAAGCCACACTGCGCCCGCAAATCGCAAATCAGCAATCAGAATCCATGGCCAAGAAATCTCGTGCGGCAACCCGACAATTCACCTCTGTGGTCACCGGCGCCGCCGGTTTTCTGGGGTCACACCTCACCGACCTGTTGCTGGCGCGCGGTCATCGGGTGATCGGCATCGACAACTTTGTCACTGGCACGGTGGACAACATCGCGCACCTCGGCGGCAATCCCAATTTCAAATTCATCCAGCAGGACGTCACCGAGTTTATTTTCCTGGAACCGGCGGTGGATTATGTATGGCATTTTGCCTCGCCCGCCAGCCCGATTGATTACCTGGAACTGCCTATTCAGACACTGAAGGTGGGCTCCCTTGGCACCCACAAGGCGTTGGGTCTGGCCAAATACAAGAAAGCCCGCTTTTTGCTGGCCTCCACCTCCGAGATTTACGGCGACCCCTTGGTGCATCCGCAGACGGAGGACTACTGGGGCAACGTCAACACCATCGGACCCCGCGGCTGTTACGACGAGGCCAAACGGTTTGCCGAGGCCCTGACCATGGCCTACCACCGGGAGCATGGCGTGGTCACCCGGATTGTGCGCATCTTCAACACCTATGGGCCCCGGATGCGCCTGAACGACGGCCGGGTGGTGCCGGCCTTCATCAGCCAGGCGTTGAAAAACAAGCCGGTGACCGTTTTCGGTGAAGGCAAGCAGACGCGCAGTTTTTGCTACGTCTCCGATTTGATCGAAGGCATCTACCGGCTCATGATGTGCGACTATGACCTGCCGGTCAATATTGGCAACCCCACCGAAATGACCATGCTGGGATTCGCCCGGGAAATCATCCGCGCCACCGGTTCGCGCAGCAAGGTGGTTTACCGGCCGCTACCCCAGGATGATCCCAAACAGCGCCAGCCCAACATTACGCTGGCGAAAAAACATCTGGACTGGACGCCGCGGGTGGCACTGGCGGAAGGGTTGACCGAAACGATTGCTTATTTCCGCGGCAAGGTTTGAAACCGGCCCGCCCGCCGCCATTTTTTTGCGATGCGGGCCCAGGCGGTTTTTTCAAATCAGGGCCGCAACGACGTGAAGGCGGGTTTTACCCCCATGAATGTGGGTGATAAGTGCGGTTCTGCCAGTCATTAATTGAGTTGAATTGTGAAAAATTGCCGAATTTCCATTTGACCGGCGGACCGAGATGAAGTAACTAGCACGGGCTACGCCGATAAAGTTAAGCAAACCGCCACCGGCGGTTAAACCGGGTAGATTTTTGATTTTGTAATGCTGAATTTGAAGTCATTCTTGGCGGTTGATTTTGGCGCGGGCAGTGTGAAGCTGGCCGAGTTCGAAGTTGATGAATCCGGCGGCTTGAAACTCAAGCAGTATGGGATCGAGCCGCTGGGCGCAGAGGGCGGCCAGGAAGCCACCCGGGCGCCACTCATTCTAAAGGCGCTCCAGAAAATGCTGGCCGAGAAGGGGATTAAGGCCAAGGACGTCAACGTCTGCGCCCCTGGCTTTCAGGTTTTCTCCAAGTTTGTCAAGCTGCCTCCCGTCGAATCCAACAAGGTTACCCAGATCATCCAGTACGAGGCCCAGCAAAACGTGCCCTTCCCGTTGGAAGAGGTGGTCTGGGACTACCAGATCATGGGCGCCCTGCCCAGCGGGGAACTGGAAGTGCTCCTCGTGGCCATCAAGGCCGACGTGGTGGAACGGTTGTTCAATGTCGCCGAATCCTCCAAGCTGCGGCTGCAACTGGCGGATGTTTCCCCCGCGGCACTCTGCAATGCCTTTCGCTACAATTACGGCGATTTGGAAGACTGCACCATGTTGTTGGACATCGGGGCCAAGACCAGCAACCTGCTGTTCTTTGAAAAGGGCAAGGTATTCTCCCGTAGCATCAACATCGGCGCCAATTCCATAACCCAGGACTTTGCCAGCGAAGCCAAGCTGGCCTTCCCGGAGGCGGAAAAAATCAAGATAGCCGAGGGTTTTGTGAGTTTGGGCGGGGCCTATGAAGAGCCGGAGAACCCGCACCAGGCGGCCATTTCCAAGATTGCCCGGCAGTTCATGACCCGCCTGCACATCCAGGTCAACCAGACCATGCAGTTTTACCGCGGGCAGCAGGGCGGGTCGGCGCCGCAGCGGTTGTTCCTCTCCGGCGGGGCCTCCATCATGCCGTACACGGCCCAGTTCTTCGCCGAAAAGCTGAACATTCCCGTCGAATACTTCAATCCGTTGCGCAATGTGCAGATTGACCCGGCCATTAACCTCGAGGAACTCGCCCGGGTGGCGCACTCCTTGGGCGAGGTCATCGGTTTGGGCCTGCGCAACCTGGCGCACTGCCCGGTGGAATTGAATTTAATGCCCGATAGCACGCTGCGCTGGCAGAGCTTCAACCAAAAGAAGCCCTACCTGATCGCCACCGTGTTCAGTCTCGTGCTGGTGGTCTGCGCCTGCGGCCTGCTGTTTGAAAAACTGGCCAACGTCAAGCAGGGCGAACTGGCCACCTTGCAGGAAAAGATCACGCCCATTCAGGCGCGGGCCGACAAGTTTAAGCGCGTGTACCACGCCATGGAGCAGACCAAAGAAAGCGCCGAGCAGGTTTCGCTCTGGATGGCGGACCGGTTTTATTGGGCGGATACGCTCACCAGCATGCGCAAGGATTTGATGCGGGCCGAAGAAGCCACCAAGCGCAAGCTCAACGCCGATGTGGGTGTCTGGATTGAACGGTTTGACGCGGGTACGCCACTGGGTGCCGGATTGAACGGGCCTGGCGCGGAGATGCCGGCCATACCGATGCCGGTGCCCATGCGGCGGCGGGCAGAGGCGAGCCCCCTGCCAGCCGAGGGCATGAGCCGTGAAGCTTACAATGCGCAACATATGAATTCCGCCCCGACGGTCGACCAGGCGCCGCCGGATGCCGCAACCAGTCTGGAAGGGATTCCCGCCGCCACGGGCGGCACCAATGAAATTAACAGCATTACCCTTACCTGCCGGGCGGTTAGCCTGGGGTCCACCGCCAAGGCCGACATTGCCTTTGCCGTGCTGACCGAATTGCAGGCAGATCCGCTGTTTGTCAGCGATGGCACCGCGTTTACCGGCAACGTCAGCGAGGATGAGCCGCCGGGGACCTTCACCTTCGGTATCACCGTCAAACTCAAGCGCCCCTTGAAACCGTAGCATGGCCTGGATAAAACGTAATTTATTCTTCGTGATCGGCAGCATTGTGGCCGTGGGCCTGCTGGCCGCGGCGGGTTTTTACCTGTTCTCCCGGAACCAGGCGAACAACAGTGCCAAGGAGAAACTGAGCGCGGCCTACGCCGAACTGGATCAGTTAAACAGCCAGAAACCGCATCCGGGAAATGCCAAGGTCGACAATGTCGCCGCCGCCCAGCAGCAGCGGCAGGAACTGCTGGATTTCATCAACAAGGCGGGCCAGTTTTTCCAGCCCATCCCGGCGATCCCCAACAACCAGAAGCCCATCAGCGATTACGACTTTGCCTCGGCGTTGCGGGAAACCATCGACCAGTTGCAGCGGGATGCCAATACGGGCAGTGTGACCCTGCCGCCGCACTATGATTTTTCTTTCACCTCCATCAAGAACACCATGAATTTCGCCCCGGGCAGCCTGGCGCCGCTCGCAGTTCAGTTGGGCGAGGTCAAGGCCATTTCCGAGGTGCTGTTCCAGGCCAAGGTCAACTCGATGGACAGCATCCGCCGCGTGCGGGTTTCCCCGGATGACAAGGAGATGTCGGACTATATCGAGATGGCCTGCATCACCAACAATCTGGCGGTGTTGACCCCATACGAAGTTACCTTCCGGTGTTTCACGCCGGAGTTGGCTGATGTGCTGACCAGCTATTCCTATTCGGACCACGGGTTCATCATAAAAGAAATTCATGTCGCCCCGGCGGGGGGCGCGCCGTTGGGCGAAGCTGCCGGGCTGAATCAACCGGTGGAAGGCTATCCCATGCCATATGGCGGGGTGTCGCGCGCGGCGGAGAATGCCCGGGCGATGATTGGCCGTACGCGGGGTTTATATCCGCCGCCGGGCGCCTACCCACCGGCGGCAGCGGCGCCAGCCACCCGGGGCGGACTGTCCTCGGTCATTGACGAACAGCTCTTGAAAGTCACCCTGGTATTGGATGTCGTGAAGTTAATTCCCCCCGCCAAATAGTTTTCATGGATTTCATCAAGAAACATTACGAAAAGGTTTTGCTGGGCTTGGTGCTGCTCGGCTTGGCGGTGGCAGTGGCATTGTTGCCCTTCTACATTGCCCAGGAGAAGGAAGATCTGGCCAACCGGCGCAATGCCATATTGAATCCTCCCATCAAGCCGTTGCCCCCGCTGGACCTCAGCGGCTACCAGGCCAGTTTTGACCAGCTGCAAAAGCATCCGGAGCTGGACTTTTCCAAGCCGCACAATCTGTTCAATCCTGTGCAGTGGGAAAAAGCTTCCGACGGTCACCTGATCAAAGTGCAAAACGGGGATGAAATCGGACCCAAGGCGATGTCTGTGCTCAAGCTCAACCCGTTGTACACCACGATTTCGTTCGAGTCCGTGGGGGCCTCCGGGTCCAATTACCTCATCGGCGTCACCCGCGACGCCGATCCGGATCCGCGCAAACGCCGCAAGACTTCCAGCTATGTGGATTTGGGCCAAAAAACTGACTTCTTCACCTTGGAATCCGCCAAGGGAACGCCTGATGATCCGCAGTTAAATCTTGTCTTGAATGATTCGGGAAAGAAGTTGACCATTTCGAAATCCCAGGCCTATCAGCAGGTGGATGGTTACAGCGCCGACCTGCGGTATGAGCCCGAAAACCGCGGGTGGACTGCCCGGCGTGTGGGAGACAAATTGCTTTTTGCCGGAGATGAGTTTACCATAGCCTCAATAAATCTCGTTGCCACCAACCATTTTGAAATAGTAGTTTCGGCCAAATCAACCGGCAAGAAAACGACGATCCAGTATAGTCCCGACCTGTAATGCAACGAAAACCCACGTGCGCCATTTTTTGCATCCCCAAACGACTTAAGATGTTTAATCCCATGATCAGAGCCGCCTACCTCCCGCTAAGTCTCGCCATCATCATCACCGCCACCCTGCCGTTGCCGGCCCAGGTTGCCACTTCGGGCGGTGACACGGAAGCCGCCGTGCACGAAGCGGTGCGCCGTCAGGCGCTGACCATCGAGCTGCGGGAGAAACTGGGCGAAGCGGTTCAGGCCGAGCAGCGCAAGGACCCGATGGGCGCCGTAAAGATTTACCAGCACTGCGTGGACCTGTGCCGGAGCATTGGCAGCGGGGTGGACAGCGAGACCCGCACAGCAGTGAACGGGGTGGTACGGATTCGTTCCAATTTCGCGTTGCAGGCGCAGAAGCTCGGCCAGTACAAGGAGGCCGATACCCAATTCCAGGCAGCCCTGTCGGTGGATCCCAAAAACCAGGTGTTGCTGGCCATGAAGGAAAAAAACGACGCGTTGCTGGCTGCCCAAGTGGGCCGCATTCCCAGTGATGCCGTGTTGGCCGAGGTGCCGGGTCTGATTACCAACAAGACTACTGCTGCCACGCTCGTTCAGGATGGCAAACTGCTTTATGAGTTGGGCAAGTGGGACGAAGCGGAAGCCAAGCTCGAAGAGGCCATTAAAGAAGATCCCAACAACAAGGCTGGGGCGTATTACATGAATCTGATCCAGGAGGCGCGCTTCTCCGCAGCCAGCCGGCAGCGCGAAGTGGACGCCCGCAAACAGGTGGTGGAAATCGAAAACGCCTGGGTGCCGGATGTGCAGCGTGAGATGCTCCCCGTGCCCAATCCCTACGCCCGCACGAATCTTATCCATACCGGGGCCGGCCGGCAAAAAATCGTCTCCAAGCTCAATCGCATTGAACTCAACGAGGTCAAGTATGATGGTCTGGAGCTCTCGGAAGTCATCAAGAATTTGAGCGAAGAAGCCAAGAAACGCGACCCGGACAAGGAAGGCATTAATTTCATCATCATGACCGACAACGCCAGCCAGTCGGCTGGGGTGGCTCCCGGAGCTACGGACCCCAACACCGGATTGCCTGCGGCGGTGGCGTTGCCGGCGGCCGAGCCCGTGGATGTGGGCAGCATCCGCATCAAAATCAACCCGGCACTGGATAATGTCCGGTTGGCAGATGTCTTGGACGCCATTGTCAAGACCGCGGAAAAGCCCATCAAGTACTCCGTTGAAGATTATGCCATTGTGTTCTCGGTGAAGACGCCCGAGGCGGAACCGCTTTACACGCGGACCTTCAAGGTGGATCCGAACACGTTCTACCAAGGCTTGGAGAGCGTCGGAGCACTTAGCTTCGGTGACATTCAGACCGGCAACAGCGGCAGCGGCGGCAGCGGTGGCGGCAGCAGCAGTGGCAACGGTCAGAACGGTACCGGCAGCAGTTCGGCCTTGATCGCGCGGGTGACTGTGGCGGGCGGCGGTGGGCAGAATGGCGGCGGCGGTGGTGGCCAAAGCGGCGGCAATGGCACCACGGGCGATGGTATCAGCTTCGTCACCAAGACCAATTTCACGGAAACTGTCAATACTGCGGTGCGGGCCTTCTTTACCGCGGCGGGTGTGGATTTCGGCACTACGCTGGCGCAGAACGGCGCGGGTGGGGCGCGGGACCAGGCGGCTTTGGGCGCCAATGGCGGTGGGAATGCCAACCAGAAGGCCCTGTTCTTCAATGATCGTAAGGGCATCTTGTTCGTCCGCGCCACCATGCAGGACTTGGATATTATCGAGCAGGCCATTCAGACCCTGAATGTGACCCCGCCCCAGGTGAACATCCGGGCCAAGATCGCCGAAGTCAACCAAGATGACTCGCGGGCTTTGGGTTTTGACTGGTTCCTTGGCAATACGGCGGGTAACAGCGGTTCGGTAGGCTTTCAGGGTGGCACGGCGCCGTCATATAGCGGCAGTGACCCCAATGGCAACAACGGGGCCAGCACCATCTTCCCAAATCCGCCAATTCCTGCTTCCACGACCGATCAGTTGATTACGGGGGGGTTGCGTAATTCACTGGGGGCCCCCGTGGTGGGTACGGTGACCGGCATTTTGACCGATCCCCAGTTCCGGGTGGCCATTACTGCCTTGGAACAGCGGGGTGGGGTGGATGTTCTGAGCGCTCCCTCGGTGACCACGGTGAGCGGTCGTCAGGCGCATATTGAAGTCACCGACGTGGAGACCATTATTACCGGCTTGAACGCCAACCAGACGGGCAGCGGCGGTAGCGGTGGCACAGGCACCACCGTCTCCACGGGTGGGACTGGCGCGGTGGGTTCCACCATTCAGCCCACTTCTCAGGCCCTGCCGTTCGGCCCGATGTTGGATGTGATTCCGTACGTGTCTGCGGATGAATACACCGTTCAGATGACCATCATCCCCACGGTCACCGAATTCATTGGCTATGACCAGTCCTCTTTCTCTGTTCAGGCTCAAGGCAGCCAGGGATCTCCTTTAATCCAGAGCGTGCCACTCCCGCACTTCCGGACCCGTCAGATCACCACCACCTTGGTGGTATGGGACGGCCAGACCGTAGTGATGGGCGGGCTTATCAGCAGCAGTGTCACCCGCACCAAGGACAAGGTGCCCGTGATTGGCGACCTGCCTCTGCTCGGCCGCCTGTTCCGGAGCGAATCCAACGAAAGCAAGAAGAAGAATCTGGTTATTTTTGTGACGCCGACGATCATTGATCCTGCCGGCAACCGGATGCACTCAGACGAGGAGATGCCCTTTAGCCGGAATTCGTTCCCGCTACAGCGTCCGATCGCCCCGGTGCAACAATAAATTCCGTCACCCGCAGTTTGCAAGCTGTTGAGCCGGGATTTGTTAAGAATGCGAAACTTGAAACCATCAATAACTGCGATTAGTATTTAACGAATTTTATGTCACTATCGCTGCAGGTCCGTGGAGTAGTTGTATTTTGTTGTTTGGCAGCGGCCAGTCCCACGCTGGTGAAGGCGGATTCTGCCTATTCCCCCCAAGCCGGGGAGTATGCGCCGCTGGGTTACGTTGTGGGGGATCAGGTGCATCCGCAGGCGAGCTTTAATCAGAGCGGGGGATTTTTGGTGTGGGATGACAATTATACCGATGGCGAGGGTGAAGGGGTTAGCGCGTTGCGGCTGAATGGCGGCCTCTCGGGAACCTACAGCAGCTTTCGCGTCAACACCCAAACGGCAGGCGATCAGGAAAAACCCAGCGTCCAAGTGTTGCAAAATGGGGGTGCGGCATTTGTCTGGCAGGGCGGTCCCTCCGGCTTTCAGCGCATCTATGCCCGATTTCTGTCTTCCAGCAATACATGGACTACCGCCAATGACATTCCGGTGTACGATATGGCCGGTGGTTTCCAAGTTGATTCGCATGTGGCGGTGCTGACCAACGGCAACGTGGTGGCCGTTTGGGGCAACTTCGACCAGGCCAATGCTTCCCGCATGCAGGATGTTTATGGTCAATTGCTTTCCGCAACGGGCGAGAAGGTCGGCAATGTTTTCGCCGTCAATCAATTTACTTCCTACAATCAGCGGACTCCCGTCGTGGCCGCGTTGTCGAACGGGAGATTTGTGGTGGCTTGGGTTTCGGAGCAGCAGCGCTCGGTGGCCCAAGGCAGCGGTGCTCTGACTCAGCCGCAGGCGCTCCCAACCGCCTCGGTTGACATCTATGCCCGGTTCTTTGATGCGACCGGTGCGGCTCTGGGAAATGAGTTTTTGGTCAATACCGGGTCAAATATTTGTGCCAATCCCAGCATTGCTGCCGGGGCCAACGGCGAGTTTGCGATTGCCTGGGGCGAATTTACCCCCAACTCGCCCACGACCAACAGTTGGGATGTTTTTGCCCGCGTCTTCTCCAATACCGGCGTGGGTGGAGTGGCCCGTTGCGTCAACACTTGGACCTACGGCGATCAGTTTGCGCCGCAGATTGCCCATTCCGTAGGCGGTTACCTGGAAGTTTGGAGCAGCTTGGGTCAGGATGGGTCGGGCAAGGGGGTGTTTGGCCAGCTCCTGCAAGATAATGGCTCGCCTTCGGGGGGTGAGTTCTGTGTGAACAGCACCACGTTGAGCGACCAGGTGGAACCCTCGGTTGCGGGCGATGAGAGCGGAAGACTCCTCGCGGTCTGGACCACGTTTGTCGGGGGGGCTAACAGTTTTGATTTGAAAGCCCAACGATATGTGAATACCCAGCAGACTTTGGCGGTGGCGCCAACCCCGTACGTTACCGTGCTCAGCGCAACCAATTTGAGTCTGGCCTGGCCGGATATCGGCGGTTATGACATCGCCAATTATGAGATTTATGCCGATGGTGCGGTTGACCCCACTGCGGTGACCACCAACATTTGGTGGACCATGACCGGATTGACCCCCGGCAGTACGCACAGCTTCCGGTTGGCTTACGTGTTAACCAATGGCCGCCGTTCCCCGCTGTCGGGCTCGGCTACCAATACCACGTTTAGCGCGGCCACCTATGGCGGCATTCCCGTGGATTGGATCGTGCAATATTATCCTTACGGTACGGCTTGGCCGGCGGCCAATACGCCCTTGGTGCCCGGAGGCCCCACTCTGGCCTATGTGTACCTCACTGGCGGCAACCCGTTGGATCCCACCACTTGGTTGCGGACGCAACTCCAGTCCACCGACAAGGGGCTGTTCCTTTCCTGGAATACGCAACCCGGCCAGGTCTATCAGGTCCAGACGGCGCCCAGCATGAACGGTCCCTGGACCAATGTGGGCGGGCCGCGCTATGCTGTCGGAGTGGTGGATTCGAAATATGTGGGCGATGGCAGTTCCGCCTTCTATCAAGTGGTATTGCTACGCTAAACGAAGTCTTCCTATGTCGAGATTTTTGAAATTCATTTGCGCAGTGGCGGTAGTGGTGGCCGGGGCCAACTCGGCGTGGTCATTCGCCCTTTTGGGACCTGGGCTAGGTGGAGGGTTATACGGCGACGCTTGGCAGGTTCCGACAATCGCCTACGGTCTGGATGGCAATGGTACGGGTACGGACATCGGCACCCCCAAGAACATTGGCGAGGAATATCGGCGCAATACGCCGATCTTAAACTATGCCTTTGACGCCAACTTCATTGAGTTTTTTGGAGATCGGGGCATTGCGGAGGTTGAAAAAGCCATTTCCGTTTACAATGATTTGGCCAAGACCAATTTGTCGGATTACCCGGCGGATCTTTCTAATTTTCCGCTCAATACTCTGCGGGAAAATTATGCTGCCCAGACTCTCCTGATGCTGGACTTGAAGTCGATGACGATGACATCATTGGCGGAACAATTGGGATTGGCGGAACCGGAACGCTATGTCTGGTGTTTACATGATCGCTTTCTGCCACCTGGTGGTCAGTGTCCCGGGAGCATGGAGTATACTGTCATTAAGCGAAACTTCGATCCGGTAATATCTTCGCTCAACGACCTGCAATATTCCAGCTTTGTCAACGGCACCCTCTACACGTATGAAATCATCGAGAACTGCACCAGTCCTCCCCAATGGCTCGCGGATGCCGTCGAATTTCAGGTGGATCCCCTTTCAATTGCATTTACTTCGGTCGCGGGCCTTGGTGACCGTTTCGGCAATAATCAAATCGCTGGGCTGATACCCGGAAGATATTTCATGGGATTGACCCGGGATGATGTGGGGGGGTTGCGCTATCTCATGCAGGCCGGAAACGTCAACTACGAAGACGCCGGCTTTGACACGGTGACCGTGATAACCAACAGCACGCCGCAGTTGCAGTTCACTTCCGATTATCATTTGTTTTCGGTTCAGGCGCTTACCAACGATGCCGCTGCGCTATCCGCCCTCTATCCAGGCCTGGTCATTTCCACGACGGTGCCATTTTTTACCAACGTGGTCACCACCAACACCTTTGCGTATTTTACCAACTCTCCGTATGACCCCGCCGGCACCCCGGCGCGGTTGGTACTTGCCACCAATTATACGACTAACGTGGCGACTTGGTTTCATCACACGTTTGGCAACGTGCTGACCGGACCCTATTACACCAACGCGTTGCCGTATTATACCAACGGGTTGGTGTCCATTCTGACAACCAATATTTCCGGAGCTGCCTGTGGGCCTTGGTCTACGCCCGGGAGTATTTGTACCAACATTGCCCAGAGTGCTCTCTTTCTGACGAATGGTAATTTTGGGGATTTCTTCATCATTCCCACCAATCTTTGCGGGGTATCCATTGTGGCCACTCAGTTGGTGACCACGGTGTACGTAACCAATACTCTGGCGGTGGCCACCAATGCCATTGGCACCACCAACCTCCTCAACGAAGAGTTTTCGCAGAGCCTGATTTACTCGTACCTGCAACACGCCTTCATCGTCAAACCGGTCACCTGCCCGACCAATACCGCCGCTTTGCGCCGGGGAATTGAGGCCATCCGCTTCGCCCGCCAAAATTTCGATTCCCTGATCGGTCAGGTGCAGAGCTACGAACCGGTGACGAATGATTATACCTTGGTTGCTATCACCAATGGGGTAGCGACCAAGCAGCACATCCAGAGAATTAGCACCCAACCGGATATTCTGTTCACCGCATTCGATCATGCGGTCGGACCTGCGGGTGATCCCGGCAACACCATGGTTTCCAGAAATATCGTTTTTGATACCAATAATGTTCTGGCTCAATTGGCCGGGCCGGGAACCATTGTCTCAGGCTCAACCAACGTGGAGCGCACGGAAATAGCCTTTAATAAAGTGGGGCCAATCTACTTCAACACTTTTGCCAATGCCTACACTTTTAAAATTGCCGAGGCTAATCAAACGTCAATGGGGATTTGGGGTTCCTTTGACGGCTCGACGAATGCCCCGGTGGTTTATCCCAATGGCACCTCCATCGCCAACCTGGAAAACCAGATTTTGATTTCAGTATCTCCTGCCGGTCCGGATTTGCCGGATGGGAAAGTGGGGGATAATTATGCCAATGGGTTCTCCGGATTCACGGTAACAGTGCCGACCACTTATGGATGGACCACGCCAGTAAGCTGGTCTTTGGCTTCCAGTTCCATGGCCCTGCCCAACGGTCTGACTTTGAATCCCAATGGCACGATCACCGGTGTACCGACCGGCGATCTCACCGGAATCTTTGACATTATTGTGCGCCTCAGCGATTCCGCCATCCCGGCGCATCATGTGGATTGGAGTTACTCCATAAGAATCAACCCCTAGTATTTTGATGAAACCAAGTTTTATACACCGAGTAATGCAGCTGCGGGCCCAATTGGCTGTGCTCGTGATTTGGGGCGGAGTGCAGTTTGCCAGTACCAGTTTTGGCCAGGCGGTAGGTACGTACTTGAACACCGGCGCTAACACGGCGCCTTGGCCGCAGATTGATGCGACCAATATTGTCAATACCGGAACCCTTGAGTGGTTTGTTTTTCAACCTTGGGAATCTTCGGATACCTTGAATGTTACCAATTCCGGGAACATGATCAGTTATGGTGGGTGGGACTTCAATTACTCCCCGGCCAACTTGGGGGTGCGGCGACCTGCATCGTATTTTGTAAATCGCGTTTCCGGTGTGGTCTCGGCGTTAGACACAACTGAATTTGGCACAGCGGTGCCCAGCCGTTTTTTTGTCTGGGCTACAAATATCTTGAACCAAGGGCAGCTGGAAGTGGGGGCTGGCGGTTGGCTGCAGCTCACCGGCACCAACCTTAATCTGAGCCGCGGTGCGTTAACGGTGACTCCCATCGAAGCCAGTGCTACAGGAAGTGAGAATTTCACCAATGGGACCTTTTCTCCGGATGTGGGAATCTATGACCTTTATTGGGGGCAGACCAACATGGATTTTGACACGACCGGGCTTTGGGATGGTATCGTGGCCATTTCTCCACCTCACGGGGTTTCTGGCGGTCCTACCCAAATCGGATTTGTTGCCAATGCGGCGGCTTCCTATACTAATGCCACGGGGGGATTCACGTTTATTACCACGACCAACATGGATGGCAGCACCACCAACAACCGAGTTTTCGTGATCTCCAACGAGGTCAGGCAGGCCATATTTGTGGGGGTGCCAAACGCCAATCTTTTCTCGGTGAACATGGGGTTCAGTCAGAGTACAATTTTGACAAATCTGTTCCGGCGACTGAATATGGCAATTTCGGTTCCCCTGACCAATTTGACTTCGGGGCAGCCCGAGGTTTCCACACTTTATTTGCAAGATACCCTTTCGGCGGAGACCAATACGGGAGTTTTGATCAACTTGAATGATGGTACGGGTCGGCCGGCGAATTATTTGTTGCAGCGTAACATCAGAGATTTAGGCGCTTCGGGTGCGGGATTCCCCGGACCTGATTTTCTATATGATCCGCTTACCATGTCCAATACGGTTGCCTTGGCATCGCCCTATGCCGGATACGGAGCAGCGGTGGATAGCCTGATAAGCCGGGCCCCGGGAATTCCTTCCGGAACGATTACGAATTATCCGGGCCGCATCCGGGTTTATGCCGACAGCTTGGATATGTCCAGCAGCCGGATTCGCGGAGAGGGTGAAGTAATTATCAATTCCCGCCATCTTGTGGGCAGTGCTCATGCCGTCGTGGATTGTGAAAATCTCAGCTATAACTTGGGATCCACGAATGGCAATCTGCGCCTCACCAGTCTGGCCAATACCAATGTCAACCGGCTTACGGGGGATATCCTGATGTGGAGCGGGATGTGGAGCAATACCGCCTCAGTGATCACTGAATTCACCAACAATTACACTCAGGTGACAATCTCCACCAATGACCCCGTGACCGGGGACCCGACGAATGTGACCATGTTTGTGCAAACCAATTTGGATTTTACCAATGTTTTCAGCTTGGGATTACACTGTCTGATGGTAGATGCCACTGCACTTAACACCACTTTGCCGGTTACCGTCTTTGATTTGGTGACCCACAGCACCAACGTGGTGCTGGATGATAACATGACGGTGGTACAGTCGCTTTTGATTGATGGTAAGTCGCTAACCATCAATGGTAACCTGAACCTGTCCTACAAGCAATTGCCCAATTTCTTCGGAGACCCAGTGACTGTTGCGGTGTATGACTGGCTGTACACCAATGCTCCAAATCTCCTTTATTTTACTAACAATGGGGCTTTCTCCGTGCTCAGTGAGGCACATTTCGGGGATGATTTCCCGACTAATGTGGTGGGAGGGCCGTCCAGCTATCTCTCCTTTGTCAACCGAGGCAGTGTGGTTGCCTGGGGTGAATTCATTAAGAGCGTTTATTGCGAATTGGGAGGCCAAACCACGGTAAGCGGCAGTCTTGATGTCAATGCTCAGGATTGTGCGGTACTGGCCGGGGTGGTGACTGCGGGCAATGACATTTCGATGCATGTCAACAATCTCAAATTGAATCAGGCCGCCATCGCGACCACCACCCGGCTTTATTTGACGGTCACAAACAAGCTGTACGACAGTGGTTCGGGGGCCAGCAACAGCATTACGTGTGGCGACGGGTTTGTGGTGAAAACATTTGCTCCGGCCGCCGCCAATGGCGATTTGCTCGGCACTGCGGTGGAAAGCGACGCCGCCGACTTTGGTCCGGAAGTGGATCATACCTGGCCGGCCCAGGACCGGGGCAGCGACAACTCCGGTTATGCAAACAATCTGGCCTTGGGCCGGTTGAGCTTGGTGCCGGGGGGCGCCGAGGACCTCTTCCCGCCCTTGTTTGTATTCGACGGCAGCAGTGTGAGCAATGCCCTCTATGTGGATTATCTCGATCTGTCACAACTGGCAGATTACACCAACGAAATTGAGATCAATCCGAACCTGATCATTTATTACGCCGCCGCCAAGCTGAGTTCCGGCTTCCCGATTCCACCGAATAGCAAGGGGATTGCCCAATCGGCGGAGGAATATCTGAATGGCCAGTTTGGGGGCCACTTGCGCTGGGTGAGCAGTTTCGCCGGCCCCAACAGTTCGGTGGACGTGGTAATCAACGGCCAGACAGTGAAAGTGAACCGGGCGCTGCGCTTCAGCAAGATCATTGATTCCAATGGCAATGGCATTCCGAACTATTATGATTCCGACCCGTTCGGGCTGGTTCTGACCGGCGCCCTGACCCCGGCCAATCCGCCGGTGCAAGCTGGATTCACCATTTCCTGGCTGGCGGCCCCGGCGACCGCTTACACGGTGCAGTACAGCACCAATTGGACGACTTGGCAGACGCTGACCACCTATACCAACGGGGCGACCACGAGCAAAAATGTTTCTGTGGTGGATACCAACGCGCCGGTGAGCGGAGCTCAGCGATTCTACCGCGTAGTCTATTGATAAGGTTGGGAGTGCCGCCCGTGGCAGTCGCGGCATCGTGACGGGAAATTTTACGCAAGCGAAAAAATCATGAAGATTCGGTCATTGAATGCCAGAAAAGCATGGGGGATTGGGTGCGTCGCCGCCATGGGCATGGCTTTCCTGTTGGCTCCCGCCGTTACTGCGGCCCCCCAAATGCGGACTTTGCCAGGAAGCGTGCCGGCAGTGGTAAGCGCTTTGACCGCCCAAGGAGAGGTGCCGGCCACCAATCAAATCAACCTCGCCATTGGATTGCCCCTCCGTGATTCCGCAGGGCTCACCAGTTTCCTGAAGGATGTGTACGATCCGTCGAGTCCCAACTACCGGCACTTTCTGAGCACGGCCGAGTTTGCTTCACGTTTCGGACCGTCCGAGGCGGATTATCAGGCGGTCATGGATTTTGCCCAGAGTCATGGGTTGACGGTCAAGAAAATCTATGCCAACCGGATGGTCGTGGATGTGACTGGCCCGGCAGCCAACGTGGAAAACGCATTTGGAGTGACCCTGCGCGTCTATCCGCGACCCGCGGAGAAAGGGACTTTCTACGCTCCGGACACGGCCCCTTCGGTTCCGGCCAGTCTGCCGATTTTGGACGTCAGCGGCTTGAGCAGCTACAGCCGGCCCCATCCCAAATATCAGTGGAAACCAGTTGATTTGCCCGGCAACGTGCAACCCAAGCTGGGTTCAGCTCCCGGCGGAGGTTATGTGGGTGACGACTTTCGCAATGCCTATTTGCCCGGGGTGACTCAGACCGGGAAGGGGCAAAAGGTGGCCTTGGTCCAGTTTGAAGGTTATTATCCCGATGACATCGCCAGTTATGAAGCCCTGGCCGGGCGGACCAGTGTGCCGCTTACCAACATTCTCATTAACGGATTTTCGGGCACCCCAGCCGGCACGGGCGGGGATGTTGAGGTCACTTTGGACATCGACATGGTTATCGCCATGGCTCCGGGAGTGGATTTGATCATGGTTTATGAAGGCGACCCCTTCAATTTTCACCCCAATGACGTGCTGAACCAAATTGCCACCGACAATGCCGCCCGGCAGGTCAGTTGCTCTTGGGGATGGAAAGGTGGGCCCAATGCCACCACGGAACAAATCTTCCAGCAGATGGCCGCCCAAGGCCAGTCTTTCTTCAATGCCTCTGGCGACAGCGATGCGTTTCCAGCCGGTTTTTTGGATGATCCCTTCCAATTTGGCACGCCCTCCGCCAGCCCGAATATCACCCAGGTGGGGGGCACCACGCTTTCCACCACCGGGCCGGGAGGCAAGTGGGCTTCGGAAACGGTGTGGAACTGGGGCGGCGGAGTTGGTAGCAGCGGTGGGGTTAGCGACTATTTTTCCATCCCGGACTGGCAGCAGGGGATTGATATGGGGGCCAATGGTGGGTCCACCACGGGACGCAATGTCCCCGATGTGGCTCTTACCGGTGACAATGTGTTTATCTTTGCTTATAATGGGCAGTACGGCGTTTTGGGCGGGACCAGTTGTGCCGCGCCGCTGTGGGGTGGGCTGATGGCTTTGATCAATCAGGAGGCGGCTGCCAACGGATTTGCCCCGGTTGGGTTTATCAATCCGAGCCTCTATAACAACATTGGCCGGACTACAAATTATGCCGCCTGTTTCCATGATATCAAAACGGGCAATAATTTCAGCCCGGACAGTCCGACAAAATATCGGGCGGTATCCGGTTACGATTTGTGCACGGGCTGGGGTACTCCTGCGGGAACCAATTTGATCGAGGTGTTAAGCCTGCCGGAGTTGCGGAACGGATTCCTGACCTTGACGGTGTCGCCGGATTCCGGTTCGGCTCTGATTGCCAACACCAACCAAACCATAGCCATTAATGTTCTGGATGTGTACCGCGTGACCAATGCCACGGTTACCGCCACGATCAATGGTACCAACTTGGTGGCTTTGGACGATGGCACCGGCCCTGATGCCGTGGGTGGCGATGGCATCTACACCGCCTCTTTTGACGCTCCCAATGCCCCGGCCAGTCTGGTGATGACGGTGAGTGCCACCGCCACCAACGAAATCGGCGTCACCAATCAATTTTACTACGATATCGTCGCGTTGCCGCCGAACGACAATTTTGCCAACGCCACCAAAGTTCCAGCCGCCGGAGGCAGCTATGAGGCTAATAACCGCTTTGCCACGCTGGAAATCGACGAACCGTTGCACGGTGGCGATGCCAAGGTGGCCGCTTCACTTTGGTGGAGTTTTACCCCGACGGTTAGTACCAATATACTGGTGGATACCACCGGCAGCCGGGTGGAAAACGTCCTTGCCGTCTATACCAACAATACGTTGATCAGTCTGACTTCGGTGGCGGCCACCAACAGTACCCTGACACAGGGCAAGCCCGCGCGCCTGAGTTTTGCGGCCCACGCCGGCACCGCGTACCGGATTGCCGTGGCCAGTGCCAGCACCAACGCACTGGGGACAGTCTGGCTGCACGTTGTTCCCGGAGGGGTGGCCGATACCACGGCACCACAAGTGACGATTGCCAGTCCGCAAAGCGGCCAGACGGTAACGAACAGCCCGGTGCGGGTCTCCGGCACTGCGGTTGATCTGGGGCTTAATACATCCGGAATTCGTTCCGTGTTGGTTTCAGTCAATGGCCACAACGCATACCTTGCCAACGGCACCACCAATTGGAATGTCCTGGTCAATTTGGGTGCGGGATTCAATACCATCACCGTGCAAGCCATGGATGAGGCGGGCAACCTCTCAACCAGCGCCGTGCTGGAGCTTAACTATCTGGTGATCAGCGCTCCGAATGACTTCTTTGCCCAAGCGATTGCGTTGAGTGGCGACTCGGGCACCAACAGCGCCAATACGGTCAACGCCACCAAGGAAGCCGACGAACCGGATCATGCCGGCAACAGCGGTGGCAAATCGGTTTGGTGGAAGTTCCAGCCGGCAACTGACGGGGCCTTGAGCCTTTCCACCTTCAATTCAGATTTTGATACGTTGCTCGCGGTTTATACCGGCGACGTGGTCAGCGACCTGACGCCGGTGGCAGCCAACGACGACGCTTATCCCAGCGCTCCGGGAGGCTACAGCAGTTTGACGGTGGCGGTGCATTCTAATGTGGTTTATCACATCGCGCTGGATGGTTATGGCGGAGTCTCCGGCACCAATGCCGTGCTCAGTTACAGTTTCACTCCCGGAACCATTTATCACGTGGCCATTGGATCCACGACCGGTGGAACTACGGATCCGACCGCTCTGGATGCGGCCAGCAATACCACGGTGACCATCACGGCACTGCCGGCTTCAGGTTATGTGTTTGACTCCTGGAGCGGTGACGCGGTCTCGCAAAACAATCCGCTTTCGCTCACTGTGACCCGCAACATGAATGTCACAGCCCATTTCGTTCCCATCATGTTTACCGACGGCTTTGAGTCCGGCGATTTCTCCGCGCTGAATTGGACCACTGGGGGTGATGCGCCCTGGGTGGTGCAAACCAACAGCGTGGCCACCGGCAAATTCGCCGCCCAGGCCGGGGCCATTGGGGACAATCAGACCAGCTCCCTGATGCTGACCAAGGATTTGCAGGCCGGTCCCATCAGCTTTGAACTGCAGGTCAGTTCGGAATCGCCTTGGGATAATTTGCAATTCTTCGTGGATGGGGCCTTGGTGCAGCAATGGTCCGGGGACATCGTCTGGCGTCCGTATGTTTACAATGTCGCCAATCCCGGGACCCATACCTTGGAATGGCGTTATGCCAAGGATTCCAGCGGTTCCAGCGGGTTGGATACGGCGTTCTTGGATGACCTGAACTTGCCACTCACGGTGATTCCCGATGCCACGGCGCCGGCCTATCTCAAGGTGAAGTTGCTTGGCAACGGCAATTTCAACCTCCAAGTCACCGGACAAATTAATCAGACCTATTGGGTGCAGGTTTCCACTGACCTGAAAAATTGGCAGACCATTTCCACCAACGTGGCTACCGGTGGCTCGATTCAAATCTCCGGCTCGATTGATCCAAGCATCAAGGCCCGGTTCTATCGGGCGATCGTTCCTGCGACACCTTAAAAACGGTTACCTCCCAGCCTGTCCCCCGGGAAGTTTTGGATTGGTGGCCGCCGGGTTTTCATCGCATGATGAAACGCGATGAAAGTCTGGGGCATTACCGGCGGGGTGGGCATGGGCAAGTCGGCGCTGACGGAATTGATCCGCAGCCGCGGCGTGCCGGTGGTGGACACTGACCTGCTCGCACACCAGCTGGTCCAACCGGGCCAGCCGGCTCTCGCTGAAATCCAATCCGCGTTTGGTTCCCATTTGGTGGACGCTACCGGGCAATTGTGTCGGAGCGAACTGGCGCACATCGTTTTTGCCGATGCCTCCGCCCGCCAAAAGCTGGAGGCCATTCTGCATCCGCGCATCCGCAGTTCCTGGCAGGCACAGCTGGACGCCTGGCGAACGGAGGGACGCCCCGCCGCCGTGGTGGTGATTCCTCTGCTGTACGAAACCAATGCGGCCCCGGACTTTGACGCCATTATTTGCGTCGCCTGCACGGGGGACACCCAGCAACAGCGCTTGGGGCAACGTGGCTGGACCCCGGAGCAAATCCGGCAACGCCAGGCCGCCCAGTGGCCGGTGCCGGAGAAAATGGCTTTGGCGGATTATGTGGTTTGGACGGAGGGGGCGTTGGCATTGCTGGCTGCCCAACTGGACCGTTTCTTTCCCTGACAAATTTGCTTCGGCAAGTGGGGTTTTAGTGTCTTTCCTTCCGTTGTCTGGCATACTGGCGACGCCATGATTCTCAACGCCGCCGAATTGCAAAGCCTGGTTCAGGTCAAAAATTCTGCTCCCCACCAGTTGCTGGGAATGCATCCCTTGGGCGATGGTTCGGGCTTGGTGGCCCGGGCGATTGTGCCGGATGCCAAATCCGTGGAAGTGCATCCCGCGCGCGGTGAGGATCATCCCAAGTTCAAGCTGAAACGGCTGCCGCGCTCCGATGTGTTTGAAGGGGTCACGCACGCTGCGCGGGAGGTGTATGCCTACGATTTGGTCATCACCGACGGGCAGGGGAACGTGCGCCAGCAGCGTGATGCGTATTCTTTTCTGCCCACGCTCGGCGACGCGGACTTGTTCCTGTTTGGCAAGGGTGATGAACGGCGCATCTATGACAAGCTGGGCGCGCAACTCAGGGTCATTGATGGTGTTCCCGGAACGAGTTTCGCCGTGTGGGCGCCCAACGCGCAACGCGTCAGTGTCGTGGGCGACTTCAATCAGTGGGATGGCCGGCGGCACATGATGCGCATGCTGGGCAGTTCGGGGGTGTGGGAAATCTTTGTGCCCGGGGTGGGAGAGGGCGCGCATTACAAGTATGAGATTCTCAATGCCTCGGGCGGCATTGTGCTAAAAACCGATCCGTACGGATTTTATTTCGAGGCCGCGCCCAAGAACGCCACCATTGTTTGGAATGGCACCAAGTTCCGGTGGACCGACGGGGAATGGATGCAGCGCCGCCGCAGTCAGAACAACCTGCGCGCCGCTTGCAGCATCTACGAAGTACATCTTGGTTCCTGGAAGAAGAAAAACGCCTCCGAATCGTTCAGCTACCGGGAACTGGCGGCGCCGTTGATTGCATACGTGCAGCAGTTGGGATTCACCCATGTGGAATTTCTGCCGGTGGCCGAGCACGGCTATTATCCGTCGTGGGGCTACCAGGTGACAGGTTTTTATGCGCCCACCTGCCGGTACGGCACGCCGGACGATTTTCAATATCTGGTCAATGCCTTGCATGAGGCTGGCATCGGCGTGATCATTGACTGGGTGCCGGCGCATTTCCCGCGCGACGAATGGGCATTGGCGCGGTTCGACGGCACAGCGCTGTACGAGCATGAAGACCCGCGCAAGGGGGCGCATCAGGACTGGGGCACGCTGATTTTCAACTACGGCCGCCACGAAGTGGTCAACTATCTTCTGGCCAACGCGCTGTTCTGGTGCGAACGCTTCCATGTGGACGGACTTCGCGTGGATGCGGTGGCCTCCATGCTGTATCTCGATTATTCCCGCAAGGAAGGGGAATGGATTCCCAACCGGTACGGGGGCCGCGAAAACTTGGAAGCCATTGAATTCCTGAAGCAGTTCAATTATCTCACCCATACCGAGCATCCCGGGGTGCTGACCATTGCCGAGGAATCCACGGCCTGGCCGCTGGTGACCCGGCCCCCGCACCTGGGCGGACTGGGTTTCTCCCTCAAGTGGAACATGGGCTGGATGCACGACACGCTGGGATATTTTCGGCACGAACCGGTGCACCGCAAATACCACCAGAACGATCTCACCTTCGCGATGCTCTATCATTATCACGAGAATTTTGTGCTGCCGCTCTCGCACGACGAAGTGGTGCATGGCAAAGGATCGCTGTTGGGGCGTATGGCGGGCGATGACTGGCAACGCTTTGCCAACCTCCGGGTGCTGCTGGGGTACCAATGGTTTTTCCCCGGCAAAAAATTGCTGTTCATGGGCGGTGAATTTGGCCAGAGCAGCGAGTGGAACGCGGACCAGGAACTGGACTGGTGGCTATTGCAGGCGGGGCCGTATCATGCCGGGACGCAGCGGCTGGTCATGGATCTGAACCGGTTGTACCGCATGCTGCCGGCGCTCTGGCGCGGCGACTTTGACCCGCAGGGGTTCAGCTGGATTGACTGCGCCGACCACGACAACAGTGTGCTGTCCTTCCTGCGCCGGGACCCCGAGACCGGAGCGGAATGCGCCGTGCTCCTGAATCTCACGCCCGTGCCGCGGCTGAATTACCGGGTGGGCCTGCCCCGGGCGGGCGAATGGCGGGAACTGCTGAACAGCGATGCCCCGCTCTACGGGGGTAGCGGCATGGGCAATGCCGGCGCGGTGCAGGCCGTTTCCCGTATTTGCCACAATCATCCGTGGTCGGCGGAATTTACCCTGCCACCGCTGAGCATCATGGTCTTTGCCCCCGCAGTCGGCTGACCGGGGAAAGGGTCGTTCCGTTTTCAGGTTGAATTGCCTCCGCTGAATGGGCCACACTCTGCCGGAACTGACAAATACCGATGAATTTGGACGATACACAAAAAAAACAGGTGGCGGCATGGCTCCATGCCGGACTCAAACTTTCCGAGGTTCAGAAACGCCTGGAGACGGAATTCGGCGTCCACCTGACCTATATGGAGGTCCGCTTTTTGGTGGATGACCTCAAGTTGATGCCCAAGGACCCGGAGCCGCCCAAAACAGAAGCGATCCTCCCGCCTCCGCCGGCAGCGCCGCTCAAAACAGCTCCGGAGCCACTTCCGGAAACGGCGGTGCCGCCATTGCCCGGCGGCCACGTTTCGGTGGTCCTCGACAGCCTGGCGCGGCCCGGGGCGTTGGTCAGTGGCAAGGTCACTTTCAGCGACGGTCAGCGCGCCACCTGGTACCTGGATGAAATGGGCCGCTTGGGATTGCAGCCTGATTTGGCCGGCTACAAGCCTACTGCGGAGGACATCAAGTCCTTCCAAATGGAGTTGCAGACCCAGCTCCAGAAAATGGGTTTTTGACCCGGACGGGAAACGGTGGCCGTACCATGAATCTTCCCAATAAACTCACCGTTTCCCGGTTTTTGCTGACCGGCGCCTTTCTGGCCGTCATTTATTCCAGTTTCAAATATCATGAAACGGTGGCGCTGGTGCTGTTCAGCGCCGGGGGCGTGACGGATTTTCTCGACGGCAAAATTGCCCGCGAGCGCAAGCTCATTACCAACTTTGGCATCCTGATGGATCCGCTGGCGGACAAAATCCTGACCTGCACCGCGTTCATCTCCTTCGTGGAGATGCGCCTCATGCCGGCATGGATGGTCGTGGTCATTGTATCCCGCGAACTGGCCATCACCGGGTTGCGGCTGCTGGCAGCCTCCAAGAATGTGGTGCTCGCGGCCGAAGGTTACGGCAAGCACAAGACCATTTCCCAAATTGTGGCCATCATTGCCCTGTTGGTGTTAATCAGCTACGGGCAATGGGGGCATTGGGGCGAACTGGCATTTGGCTGGCCGCTCTGGGGGAAGCCCTGGGTGGCGCGGTTTGCCGAACTGGCCAAATGGGCAGCGGTATTTTTGACGGTGCTGTCCGGCTGCCTGTATCTCTGGCGCAACCGGCAACTCTACCTGCAGGACATGTAAGCATGGACCGGCTGCTTCTTTGGGTGGCACAGGGATTTGGCAGCGGACGCGCCCCGTTCGCTCCCGGTACGTTTGGGTCGGTGGTGGGGTTCGGCTGGTTCGCGCTGCTGCTGGCGGCCGGCAACGTCTGGATTTATGTGGCGGGCACTCTGGCCGGCATCGCCGCATCCGTCTGGTGCTGCGGCAAGGCTGAAAAAATTTTGCAGCAAACCGACCCGGGCTCAGTGGTGTTGGATGAAATCTGCGCCATCCCGGTATGCTTTGCCGCCGCCGTGGGCCTGCAGCTTTATCACACCGGCCAGATGCCGCTGCTGGCCGAATTCTTTTCCGCTCGCACTTGGCCGCTGGCGGTGGCGGGGTTCCTGGCGTTCCGCTTCTTCGATGTCCTCAAACCCTGGCCGGTGCGGCAGAGCCAGGCCTTGCCGGGCGGTTGGGGAGTGACGGTGGATGACGTACTGGCCGGGATTTATGTCAGCGCATGCTGGCTGACGGCTTACTGCGGCCACGCGCTATGGGCGCGGTCGTGAAATGATCATTTTGCCGGCGGCACCGGCAGGTAATCTCCCGTGTTTGCCGGCGGCTGGTACAGTCCCGGCGCCAAGCCGGCCAGGGGATCGGCCGGTTTGTGAAAGCGCCGCCAGCCGTAGTAACCCGCGAACACCACCAGCAGTACCAATATCAAGCCCGCGGCAGTCCGGCTGCGCCGCCAGCTTGCCTTTGCCAGCAACAGCGTGAGTTTGTCCAACAACGTGTGGGGCCGGTCGGTGAGCGGTGGCGGTTCGCTGAATTTGTCCGAGCGGTGCAGTTCGGCATCCAGGGCGGCCAGCAAGCTGGCTTCATCCAGCTTCAGCAACCGGGAATAGGTGCGGACAAATCCGCGGATGTACACCGGGGCGGAAAAGACCTCGTAGTTTCCCATTTCCAACGCCTCAATGTGGTCCGTCCGAATCTTGGTGACTTCGGCAACCTGGGAAACCGTCAGCCCCTGGGTCATGCGGGCCTGGCTAAGTTGTTGCGCAACCGGTGACATCACCGCCTATTTAGCGGGTTTGCCCGGTTTTTGGCAATGATGGAAACGATGGGATTGCCAGCTACTGAACCATTCCTCCGGCTGGGGCCCGTCATTCGGCGGCGGTATTCAAAGCGTCCAGCATAATGCCTTTGGTCAGGAAGGCGGGCAACACCAGCGGCGGGCGGGCGGTGTTGCGGGGATACACCAGCACCAACGGCACCCCGGCGCGCTCGAACTTCTTCAGTTCTGCGATGATCGCCGGATCCTTGTCGGTATTGTCACCGATCAAGGTCACCGCCTTCAGGTCGCGCAACCGGGCTTCCACTTCGGGGACCTCAATGCTCGACCGTTTGTTCAACTGGCAGGTGAGACACCAGTCGGCGGTGAAATCTACCAGCACCGGATGCCCGGCAGCCCGGGCTTGGGCCACGGCCTCAGGACTCCATTTTTGCCAGGTGAGCCCATCGCGACTGATGGTGGTCGCGGCGGCGGCACCCGCACCGGCGGGAGTGCGCCAATGCAACTGTCCCTCCAAGGCATAACCATAGCCCGTGCCCAGCAAAAGCAACGTGATGGCCCAGGCCAGGCCCTTGTGCCGGCGCCCGCGTTGCACGAACTCGCCCCAGACCCATGCCGCCAATGCCGTCACCACCAAAAACAAACCCACCCACAGCGGCCCATCCGCCCCGAAGCGTTTGGCGGTGAAGGAAAACAGCCAGATGGCCGTGGCCAGCATGGGAAAGCCCATGGCGATTTTGAATTTCTCCATCCACGCGCCGGGCCGGGGCAGGAATTTCAGCCAGGCCGGTTTCCAACTGAGGATCAGATAGGGGGTGGAAAGACCTGCGGCGATCACGGCAAAAAACAGCACAATGATGGCCGGTGGCTGGGCAAAGGCGAAGCCCAAAGCCGGCGCCAGGAAGGGGGCGGTGCAGGGAGTGGCGAGTGCCGTGGCCAGCACGCCATTGAAAAACGCTCCGGCCGTCCCTTCCTTTGCAGTCAGTGACCCGGCGGCATTCATGGCCCGGCCGCTCAGGGTGACTTCAAAGACGCCAAACAGGTTCAACGCCACCAGCAACACCAGCGTCAACAGCGCCAGCGAGAATTGCGGATTCTGCAACTGCATGCCCCAACTCGCCGCGCCCCCGGCTTGTTGCACTCCGATGACCAAACCCGCCAGCACCATGAACGACACCAGCACGCCCAGGGAATAAACCAGCCCCAGGCGGAACACCCGGCCCGGCGCCGCTTCCCGATGCTGGACAAATCCCAAAATCTTCAAGGCAATGACCGGGAAGACGCACGGCATGATGTTCAGAATGAGGCCGCCGAGGAACGCCAGACCGAGCATCACCCACAACGATTCGGCGGCTGCCGCCGCTGTCGGGATGGCGCCGGAATCGGTGGTTGCGGGGCTGCCGGCTGCGGCAGGTCCGGCATCGGTTACCGGAACATTGACCGTGTAGGCGTCAGGCTTGCCACCGGTGCCGACGATTAACAGGCCGGGAATTTCCTTGGGCCAGTCGCCGCCGGTTTTGGTGATGGTGGTTTGCAGGCGAACTTTGCCATTGGCGGAGGAAAGCAGTTTGGTGGTTGGAGCGGTTTCGTAATTGTCGGATGCGTAGGCAAAAAAATCGGCCGCCGGTGGCGCGGTATTGGCGGACCATTCCAGCACCACCGGCCGGGAATTGGTACTGATGGCCGCTTCCCAGTGCGCGGTCACTCCCAGCGCCGAGCCGTCGAGGGGCATTTTTTTCAGCCAGTCGGCCAGCACTGCGGCATTTGCCGAAGGTTTGGTTTCCGGGGCTACGGTTAATGAAGCCGTTACCTCCTGATCCGCCGGCAAACACTGTTCCTGGCATTCCAGCCAGGAAACATGAGCCTTCAGGTCGAGCGGTCCCGGGGGCAAGTTGGAAGCCAGCGTCAATGGCACCAGCAGTACCACCTCGTTTTCATAGTTGTAGGTGGTCAGGTCGCTGGCGGCCACTTTTTCCGGGGCCGGCCATTGAATTTCTCCGGCGGTGACTCCTGGGGGCAGTTGCCATTCCACGGTCGTGGCCATGCCGGAATCGCCCGGATTGCGCCAGTAGGTGTGCCACAGGGGTTCCATGCGCAGCTGGATGCCGGCCATTACCGTTTCGCCCGGACGGGCCTGGCTGTCCGCCAGCAGCAGCCGGGCTTCCGTGTGGGCGGCAAAAGCCCGGGGGCCCAGCAGGCTCAACCCGGCGATGATCAGAAATTTCGACCAGATTCGCATATCGTTATAGATTCTCAAACGGTAGAATAATTTGAAACTAATTCCGGAAAAATCAAACCCTGTTTCGCATTGTTTGCGGCCCAAACTCCGCTCGCCAAGTTGGGGCAGCTGGATTAGTTTGCCCGTATGGCCGCGCCCAAAGCCATCGCGTTGCAATGGTTGTGCGCGGGAGAGAAAGCCTTTCCCGCCATGCTGGAGGCCATTGCCGACGCCCGCCGGACGGTGCTCCTGGAAACCTACATCTTTGAGGATGGCCGGGTGGGACGGCAGTTTCTGCTGGCCCTGATTGCGGCGGCGCAACGGGGAGTGCGGGTCACGGTTTTGGCCGATGCTTTGGGGTCGTGGCTGTTGCCGGACAACTTTTTCGACCCGTTGCGGGCGGCTGGGGGTGAGGTGCGTTTTTTCAATCCGCTTCGGCTCTGGCGATTCGGAGTGCGCGATCATCGCAAGTTGCTGATCTGTGACGGGCGCGTGGCGTTTGTGGGAGGGTTTAACCTGGCCGATGAATATGACGGCGATGGCATCACCCGGGGCTGGTATGACCTGGGCATCCGGTTTGAGGGGGAACTCGTGGCGGGGTTGATGAAATCATTCGATGAAATGTTTGCGTTGGCGGATTTCGCGCACAAGCCGCTGCTGCGATTGCGGGTGTTCAAGAAGCTGCGCCGGCAAAAACCGGCCAGCCGCGGGGAACTGTGTTTCAGTCAGCCCGGCAGCGGCCCCAGCCCCATTCAACACGCGCTGCGGCATGACCTGGCGCGGGCCCGGGAGGTCTCCATCATCACCGCCTATTTTCTGCCGCCGCGGCGGTTGCGGCGCGACCTCATGCGGATTGCCCGCCACGGGGGCCGCGTGCGTCTGATTCTGGCGGGCAAGTCCGATGTGCTGGTTTCGCAACTGGCCGCGCGCAACTGGTACCGCCGCCTGCTGCGGGCCGGGGTGGAAATTTATGAGTACCAGCCGCAGATTTTGCACGCCAAACTGATTGTCTGCGACCACGTCGTGTACGTGGGCTCGGCCAACCTCGATGTGCGCAGCCTCAAGTTGAATTATGAACTGATGCTGCGGTTCAAGGATCGGGACACGGCGTTGCAGGCCCGCGAGGTTTTTAACGCGGCTTTGCTCCAATGCCGCCGGATTCACCTGGAGGAGTGGCTCCGCTCCCGTTCTTTCTGGCAACGCCTCCGGGGCCGCTGGGCCAATTTCCTGCTCGCCCGGGTGGATCCCTTCATATCCTTGCGTCAGTTCCGCGCCATCTAAGGGCGCCGCGGAGCAGCCAGGTCAGGCGGCATCCAGCCGGCGGCGAACAATCCGCGCCAGGGTCTGTGGCGTGTAGGGTTTTTGCAGGTAATTTTCCCCTTCCGCCAGGGTGGCCCGGTAACCGCCGAGATCATCGCTGTAACCGCTGGAATAAACAATCTTGAGCCGGGGTTGTTCGTTTTGCAGTTGTTGGGCCAGATCAAACCCGGTCAGACCGCCCGGCATGACAATGTCGGTGAGCAGCAGTTGGATGGCGTTTTTTTGCGCCCGCCAAACTTGCAGGGCCTCGGCCCCGTTGGCCGCCTGGAGAATGGTGTAACCGCAGCGGCGCAAGGTGTTCACCACGATGGTGCGCAATGCCGGTTCATCCTCCGCCACCAGGATGGTTTCGGTGCCGCGCGGCAGGGTGCTCAGTTCCGGCGGGGAACTGCCGGACATTTTGGGCAGGTTGGTGGCGGGGAAATACACCCGGAAGGTGGTGCCTTTTCCGGGAGCGCTGGCGACATCAATCCAGCCTTGATGTTGTTCCACGATGCCGTACACGGTGGCCAGTCCCAGCCCGGTCCCCTTGCCGACTTCCTTGGTGGTATAGAACGGTTCAAAAATGTGCGGCAGACTTTCAGCGGGAATGCCGCAACCCGTGTCGGTGACCGTCAGCACCACAAAGGTGCCGGCGGCGATTTGGGGCAGGCTTCTGACCTGGGCGGCTTCAAAATCCTCGACACTCGTGGTCAGGATCAACCGGCCCCCCGAAGGCATGGCATCCCGGGAATTGATGGCCAGGTTCAAGACCACCTGTTCAATCATACCCACATCCGCGCGGATGACCGGCAGGTCGGGCGCGCAGTTGGAAATGAGCGCGATGTCCTCCCCCAGGGTCCGCTGCAACATGTGCAGCATCTGGCCGACCACGCGGTTCAGGTCCAGCGAAACCGGCTGCATCGTCTGGCGGCGGCTAAATAGCAGCAACTGCCGGGTGAGCCGGGCGGCCCGCTCGGAGGCATTGAAAATCTGCCGGGAATATTCCATGGCCTCCGCCGCGGTCGTTTCCGGGTCCAGCAACAACTGCGAGTTTCCCTGGATGACCGTCAGGAGGTTGTTGAAATCGTGGGCGATGCCGCCCGCCAGCTGGCCCACCGATTCCATTTTTTGCGCATGCCGGAGCTGGGCTTCCAGCGCCACCTCCCGGGTGACATCGCGACGGACGCCCACGTAGTTGGTGATTTTGCCGGAGGCATCGCGAATGGGGGAGATGGTGGCCTTCTCCTCAATCAAGGTGCCGTCCTTTTTCTTGTTGATGAAGTGGCCGAACCAGACTTCCCCCCGGGTGAGGGTGGCCCACATTTCCTGGTAATAGGCGGCATCATGCCGGCCGCTTTTGAGGAGGCGCGGCGTTTGCCCCAGCACCTCCTGCCGGCTGTAACCCGTGGTGTGCTCAAACGCCGGGTTGACATATTCAATTTTACCGGCGGCATCAGTGATAAGGATGTCCTCGGCCGCCTGTTCCACCGCGGCGGCCAGCCGGTTCGTGCTGGCTTCCGCCAGGCGATGCGCCGTGACATCCAACACCGCGCCCTGGGTGCCGATGATTTTTCCCGCCGCGTCAAACACCGGGGTTTTGACCACGTGAAAATACAGGACTTGCCCGTCGCCGCGGTGGTATTCATCCATGGCTTCCACCGTCTCCCCGGTCTGCATGATGTGCGCATGATGCTCCGCTCCCTGAAGCTTGATGTTTTTTTCCGAGCCGGGCAGTTCCTCCGGCAATTTGCCGAGAAAGTGATCGGCCGTCAGGCCGCGCAACTCGCAGAAGACCGGGTTGACAAAAACAAACCTGCCCGTGGCATCCTTGCGATAAATGCCGACCGGCACCTGCTCCACCAATGAGTGATACAGTGCCTGCGATTCCTGCAGCGCGCTTTCCGCTTCCTTGCGTTCGGTGATATCCTGGATGATGCCCTTGACCTTGGTCACCCGGCCGTTTTCGGTGACCGGAATGCCTTTGGCCCGTACCCATTTGCGGACGCCTTTGGCGGTCAACAACTCCAGTTCCAGATCATAAGGCGTGGCGGATTTCAAGGCGGCCTGAATGGCGGCCGCGACCTTCTGGCGCGATTCGCCAATGAAATAATTCACCCCCTTGGCCACATCCATTTGCTTGCCCGGGTTGAGGTCGTGCAGCCGGGCCACTTCATCCGTCCAGGTTACCTGCAACGTGGCGGCATCAAATTCCCAGCCGCCCACCTTGGCCATTTCCCCGGTGAGCTGGAGCAATTCGTCTATGTGCCGGATGGTTTCCTCCGAACGCCGGCGCTCGGTAATGTCGCGGATGACACTTACCAGCACGCGGTCTTTGCCCAGCGTGGTGCTTTGCAGGCTGACTTCCACGGGAAACGTCGTGCCATCTTTCCGGCGATGCGTGGTTTCAAACAGGGTGCCTTTGCCTTCCGCGCCATCCATGCGGCGGACAATCAAGTCTTCGTCCAGTTCGCAGAGCACGTCGGTGATTTTGAGCTGCATCAGTTCCTCATGGGTGTAGCCATACATCTCCGCCGCAGCGGCATTGCCTTCCAAAATCCGCCGGTCGGAGCCCCGGACGAGCAGGATGGTGTCGCGGCTCTGGCTGGCCAGGTACTCCGAACGCTGCCGGGCGGCTTCCGCCGCTGCCTGCTCGGAACGGTCACTGAAGACCAGCACCACCCCGCAGATGGTGCCGTCGGGCTGTTGAATCGGCGCGGCACTGTCATCAATCGGCAGTTCGCGGCCATCGCGCGCGATGAGCACGGTGTGGTTGGCCAGCCCCACGATCTTGCCTTCCCGCAACACCTTTTCCACGGGGTTGCTTACCGGCTGGCGGGTATCATGGTTGATGATCTGAAACACGGCGGTGAGCGGTTGGCCCAGCGCTTCGGCCTGCGGCCAGCCGGTCAGATGCTCGGCCACGGCGTTCAGGAAAGTAACCCGGCCCTGGTTGTCCGTGGTGATGACAGCGTCCCCAATGCTGGCCAGCGTCACGCGCTGCAACCGTTCGCTGGCCTCGACGCGCCTCCGGGAGCGGTGCAGTGCTTCGCTCAACCCGCTGCTAAAGAGGCCCACGCCCACAAACGCCCCCAGCCGGAGCAGGTCAATGGACCGGTCCAAGACGAAGGAGTGGTACGGCGTCAGCAGGAAATAATCAGTCTCCAGCGTCGCAATCGCCGTGGCCAGCAATCCCGGTCCCAACCCGCCCAGATAGCCGCTCAGGATGATCGGAAACAGGAAGATCATGATGGAAGGCGGCCCTTCCGGGTTGAAGACGAGGAGCAAGTACAGTGGCATGACCGCCCCCGTCATGACCGCCGCCAGCAAATAAACCACCCCTCGGGAGCGCCACGGAGAGGTCGAACGGGACCGTGTCGCTTCAGCATGGTCCGATGAAATTGAAGCGTTGGGCGTCAAAGCGCGGTTTCTTATCGGCCAAAACGGAAACGGCTTTAATTCAAAGGGCTGGGAACGATTGCATTAGAGAAGGAAACCCGGCCGAATACAAGCAATTAAAAGCCGGAAGGCGTTTTTTACCGCGCCAAGGCAATGACGTAGCGCTCCAACCGCCGGGCTTCCTCGGCCTGTTCCAGTCGCAAGTAGCTCTGGTGCAGGTTGGCGCAAATCCGGGTCAGGATCTGGTGCGGCGTGGCCGGGCTGAGATACGCCTGGTCCAAGGGATAATGGCTTTTGACCAGGTGATGCAGGCAGTCGTTCTTGGTGAGAAACCGGCCCCGGTGAAACACATCAATATAAATCTCCTCGGCGGAGTTTTGGAAGCGGCAGAGGAAATGGCCCGGCAACCCGATGCCCGTCACCGGCAGCCGCAACCGCCGCGCCAGAAACAGGTACACCAAACTGAGACTGATGGGATTGCCCCGGCGGCGGTCCATGACCCGGTTCAGGTAGCTGTTGTCCGGGTGATAATAATCCGATTCATCGCCCTGATAACCCAGCCGCTCAAACAGAAAGTCGTTGAGGGTGGTCAGCACCTGACCAGCCCGCACCGCCGGGGGAATGGATTCCTTCAGGTCCGTTGCGTAACTGTCCAGCAGCGCCTGGTAGGCTTCGCAGTTGGCCTCGGGATGCCGCGTCTGCGCCAGCAACCAGACGCCCTGTTCCAGGTCGAAGGCCGCTCCGTGATGTTGCACACAAAAGGCCAGAAACCGGCTGTCGGCGCTGTCGCGGGCAAAACGGTCGATAATCTCCTGCGTGCGCCGGCGCAGCACCGGGTCGCGGCTCAATACGTGCGGACGCAACCATTCACAGGTGTGGGGGCCGCAGGCCAGGATTTTGTCGCGGATGGCCTGGTAAACGCCCGGGTCCTCGTCGGTAAGCAGCGTCAGCAGGGCGGCCCGCTGGGTTTCGGAAAAGCCGGCGGGGGTGTTGTTGGACAATTCGGAATTCATGCCCCACCCACCCCACCAACAAATCAGCAGTCCCGCAAAAATTCAATCCCGGAATGCACCGGGTGCAAAATACTTTGGCAGCCGCCCGGGACTTTGCTAGCTTCGCGCCGGGTGGACATGAAATTCATCAACGTTCGCAATTTGTAACCCGGAGGTTCGCTATGCAGCTCGCCAAACAACTCGCCCTTTTTTTGGAAAACACGCCCGGCACCCTGGCCCGGCTGGCCGATGCCCTGGGCAAGGCCAAGATAAATATCTACGCCATTTCCACCAGCGACACGGTGGATCATAGCGTGGTGCGGCTCGTGGTCAGCGATTACCGCCGGGCGATCGATGTCTTTGAGGAACACCACGCCATTGTGGTGGAGGACGACGTGCTCATGTTCGATGGCGACAACAAACCCGGTTCGCTTTCCCGCATCGCCCACAGGCTCTCGGCCGCCAAGATCAACATCGAGTATTGCTATTGCGCCACGCCGCCGGACGCCAAACGCGGGCTGATGATCATGCGCGTGTCCGATCCCAAAAAAGCCATGAAGGTGCTGAACAGTTAATTGTTCTGGCGGGCGGCCTGGCCGGCCGGCGCGACCAAACCAGCCATGACGCATCCGTTCCTCTACGAAATCAATACCCGCTGCTGGCTGCGGGAGCTGGCGCAACGGCATGACGGCATGCCGGTGACCCTGGCCAACGTGCCGCCCGCGGAACTGGATGCCTGGCAGCGCCAGGGCTTCACCCACATCTGGCTCATGGGCGTGTGGACCGTCGGACCGCGCACCCGCGCCGAGGCGTTCAAACACGCCGACCTGCTCAAGGCTTACAATTTCCTCCTGCCCGACTGGCAGCCCGAAGACATTCTCGGCTCGCCGTATGCCATCGCCGATTACCAGGTGCCGCCTGCCTTGGGCGGCGACAGCGGGCTGGACATCTTCCGTCAGGAACTGCA
>DATJIU010000114.1:0-6045 GCA_035492855.1 Dongiaceae bacterium
CGCCGCGCTTGTTACCCTTGCAAACGCTACCGAATCCCAACGGTTATGATGGACTGATCGCGGCTGGCAATCTGGTATCATTGGGCACCGACGATTATGAAGTGGCTGGTTTGGCGCTGCTGCGCGCTGTCGCGGCAACCAATGCGAGCGCCTTGGCGCGCGCCCGCTCCGCGTTGGGCAATCAATGCCAGGTGCCCCAAGGGTTTTCTGAAACTGCCGTAACCCGGCACATTACGGACGAACTGCCGCAGGTGAAAAAACTCGCGCAGGCATTCACGGTGGAAGGCCTTTGGGCCATGGCGGAAAAGCGTCCGGCAGATGCCGCCCGGTCCTACTTGGACATTATCCGTTTGGGAGTGGAGTCCGCGCGGGGCGGGCTGATCATTGACCAACTGGTCGGCACAGCCTGCGAGGCCATTGGCACGGCACATTTGCAGAAACTGACGCCCCAGTTGGATGCCAAAACCTGTCGCGAAGCTGCGCAAACGCTGGAGACTCTGGATGCCCGGCGGCAATCGTGGGAGGATGTCATGCAGCAGGAGCAGAACTGGTCCGGCCGGACTTTTCCCGGTTTGGCCAATCAGTGGCGGCGGGCCATGAACCAAAGGGCTATGACCGAAGCTTATCGCAAGGGGCTGGACCGTTTCCACAAAGGACTGTTGAGTGAACGGCAGGTCCTGCTCGCCTTGGCAGAGCGGGCCTATACCCTGGACAAAGGACATCGTCCCGCCGCGGCGGCGGACCTGGTGCCGGATTATCTCCAGGCGGTGCCCAAAAATCCCATCACCGGAAATGAGCTGCCTTCTTTCGCGCCGTAAAGCCGGGTAGGGGAGCTTCGCGTCCGAATGGCGCCCTCCGGCCGCGGTGCTCGCGCCTCGACAGCGGCGGCGGGGGTTTGCTAAGTTGCGCGCATGAATTTTCTCGTCACGGGCGGCGCGGGTTTCATTGGGTCGCATGTTTGCGAACGGTTGCTGCATTCCGGTCATGCCGTCTGGGTGCTGGATGACCTCAACGCATTCTACGATCCGCAGATCAAGCAGCGGAACATCCGGGAAATGCAGGCGCTGGCCAAGCCGTTTGAGTTTGTGCAGGGCGATTTGACCGATGCGGCCACGGTGAACGAACTCATCGGCGGCGTGAAGTTCGACCAGATCATCCATCTCGCTGCGCGGGCGGGGGTGCGGCCCAGTCTCGAAGAGCCGGCCTTGTATCAGCGGGTGAATGTGGAAGGCACGGTGAACATCCTCGAGGCCGCCCGGAAATCCGGCTGCAAAAAAGTTACCATTGCGTCCTCTTCCTCGGTGTATGGCGTGAATGCCAAAACGCCGTTTTCGGAAAGCGATCCCATTTTTTCCGCCATTTCACCTTACGCGGCAAGCAAGCTGGCCTGCGAGGCGCTCGGGCATGTGTACCACCACATCTACGGGTTGGATATCATCATGCTCCGGTTCTTCACGGTGTACGGGCCGCGGCAGCGTCCGGACCTGGCGATTCACAAGTTCGCCAAACTCATCAGCGCCGGCAAACCGATTCCCGTGTTTGGCGACGGCTCCACGGCGCGGGATTATACCTACATTGATGACATTGTGGATGGCATCGAGGCCTGCACGCGCCACGAGTTTGGCTTTGAAATCTTCAACCTGGGCGAATCGCAAACGGTGAAGTTGAGCCGGCTCATTGAATTGCTGGAGACGCAGCTGGGCCGGTCGGCCGTCATTGACCGCAAACCGCCGCAGCCGGGCGACGTGCCGATCACCTATGCGGACGTCTCGAAGGCGCGGGCCAAGCTGGGGTATCAGCCCAAGGTGAAAATTGAGGCCGGCATCCCGAAGTTTGTAGAATGGTTCCGGTCAATCACGGCGGCGTAAATTGCCTTTCTTGAACCATCGGCAAGCCCTATTGTCCAACCCGCATGTCTGAAACCGCCACCGTTGCCGCGCCCGTCGCCAAACCTTCGGAGCATGCCGCCTTTTTCCGCCAAAGCGGTTGGCTGATGATGGCCAACATCATCGGCGGCTTCATGACGCTGGGGGTGCATATCCTGAACAAACGGATTACCGCCGCAGAATACAGCATCTTCGTGACGTTGCTCATGGTGACCGCGTGCATTCCGACCACGCCCTTGCAGATGGTCTTTGCGCAGCAAACCGCCCAGGCGGTGGCGCTGAACCGCCAGCGGCAACTGGCGAGCATGATCCGGATGACGTGGCTGTGGTCCTTCATTCTCTGGGCGCTGGCCGCTGTGGTGATTCTCTATTTTCAGCACGACATCGCCGCCAGTTGGGAATTGCCGAACACCGTGGGCATCTGGGTCACGCTGCCAGTGCTACTGGTGGCGGTTTGGATGCCCTTGTTTTCGGGCATTCTTCAGGGCGACCAGGACTTCTTCGGTTTGGGCTGGTCGCTGATTTTTGGTGGCGCCGGACGGTTGATGTTGGCGACGATTTTGGTGATTGGGCTTGCCAGCCAGTCCACCGGCATGATGGCCGGGGCGCTGGGCGGCCTGGGGCTGCAGGCGGGCATTGCCATCTGGCGCTCGCGGCATTTGTGGGGCGGGCCGGGGGAGGCCTTTCCCGTGCGGCCATTGCTGGTGCAAATTGTGCCCCTGATGCTGGGCTTCGGCGCGTGCCAGTTCATGTTCACTTCCGACACGATGTTCGCCAAGGCGTTCTTTGATGGCGAGGCGCTGAAGCCTTATGCCGCCGCCGGCACTTTGTCTCGCGGATTGCTCTGGCTGGTCATGCCGCTGGCCACGGTGATGTTCCCCAAAATCGTCCACAGCCGGGTCAAAAAGGAGCGGAGCAACCTGTCCGGCCTGGTGGTGCTGGGCACCGCCGCCCTGGCGGTTTGCGGAGGGGTCGGCCTCTGGCTGTTCGGGCCGCTGGTGGTCAAGGTCATTTATGAGAGTGGCGACGTGGCCTCGGCCATGGCCCTGATTCCCTGGTACGCGGTGGCCATGATTCCCCTGGCCATGGCCAATGTGCTCGCCAACGATTTGCTGGCCCGGGGCCGCTTTGCGGTGGTGCCGTTTATGGTGCTTTTGGCCGTGGCGTATGGTTTTGGCCTGCCGCTGATGCTGCATCATTTTCCGGGCCGGCTGGAAGTGGTGCTGCAAACACTCGCGTTTTTCAACCTGCTGCTTTTTGGCGCCTGCGCGCTCTTCGCGTGGGTCATCAAGGAAAAGCGCCCCGCCTGATGACGCCCGTCCCGGCGCGGGACGTTACTTTTTTGAATCCTCCTCCGGAGCCGGTTCTTTTTTGGGCTGTTTCGGGTCCTCGTTGGAGGAACGGGGCTGGGGCGCGCGCAGCTTGGTGTAAATCCAGCCTTCCAGGGGCCGCAATGGCCGCAGCCATTTGTAAAAGGGCGAATAAATCAGCCGGATGCGCACGACGGAAAGAAACATCACCAGCGAGGTGCGGAAGAGGTTCACCTTGGAGCCGGTTTTGTCCGTCCATTCGGTGGGCACTTCCAGGATGCGGTAGCCGGCGCGCTTCAGCGAGTAGAGCAGGTTGATGTCAAACGCCATGTCGGCGATGCGCAGCGAGGAATGAATTTTTTCCACGGCGCCGCGCTTCATCACCTTGGCGCCACACTGGGTGTCGCGGATGTTCATCCAGAAAAAGCTCTGCACGATGAAATGAAACACGCGGCTGGCGAACTGGCGCTTGCTGCTTTGCTCGATGTGCAGCACGGCCCCGGGCAGCCAGCGCGAACCGATCACGCAATCCGCCTCGCTGATGCGTTTGACCAGATCGTGGAACGCGGCAGGCGGAGTGGCGCCATCGGCATCCACGTATCCGATGAGGTCTGCCAGCGGGGCCAGCCGCAGGCCCTCGATGAGCGCGCCGCCCTTGCCAATGGCCTCGGTGAACTCCAGCGCGCTGATGGCCGGAAATTCGCGCGCCACCCGCCGCACCACGCCGATGGTGTCATCCTTGCAGCCGTTGAGCACCACGAAGAGCTGGAATTTGCCGGAGTAGTGGCGTTGGAAATAAAGGGCATAGTCCCGCAGCACCGGTTCGATGCGTCGTTCTTCGTTATAGGCCGGGATGAGGAGCAGCAAACTCGGCTGGGTCACGTGGTTTTGAATTACCACATTATCCCCGGAAATCAATAGAACACTCCCCGCCGGGGCCGATTGGGGTTGCAGGAGGGTATTTATTTGGTAAGCTTAAGACGGTGAGAAAGCTATGAAACGCTGGTGGTTCATCCTGGCAGGCGGTCTGGCGCTCACGGCGGCATCCTTGCCGGCGGCGGACGTGGGATTGATTCGTATTAATGGGCCGATTGGCCCGGCCACGGCCAGTTATGTGTCCCGCGCTCTTGACGTGGCTGGCGCCCGCCACGATGCCTGCCTGGTCATCCAGCTCGACACCCCCGGCGGGTTGCTGGATTCCACCAAGGAAATCGTCCAAAAATTCTACGCCTCGCCGGTGCCCACCGTCGTGTATGTATCACCCTCGGGCGCCAGTGCCGGCAGTGCGGGCTGCTTCATCACCCTCGCGGCGGATGTGGCGGCCATGGCACCCAATACCAGCATTGGCGCGGCGCATCCCGTATCCATGAATCCCGTCAGCGGCGGGGCAAGTCAGCCGGACGAGGTCATGCGCCAGAAACTCGAGAACTACGGGGCGAGTTTCATTGAGACCATTGCCGAGAAACGCGGGCGCAACGTGGAATGGGCCCGCGCCGCCGTCACCCAAAGCGCCGCCATTACCGCCGAAAAGGCGCTGGATACCAAGGTTATTGACCTCATCGCCCCTGATGTGCCCGACCTGCTGCGCCAGATTGATGGTCGCGAAATCGGAGGGCACCAACTGGCTACGGCGGGGGCGACGGTGGTGGAAATTCCGATGATCTTGCGGGAAAAAATCTTTCAGGCCCTCTGGCGGCCGGAGGTGATGTTCCTGCTGATGCTCGTGGCCATGTACGGGCTCATTGGCGAACTCAGCCATCCCGGCGCGATTCTTCCGGGCGTGACCGGGGCGATTGCGCTGATTCTCATGCTCTACATGGCAGCGGTGCTGCCGGTGAACCTCGCGGGGTTTGCCCTGATTGGGCTGGCCGTCCTGCTGTTCATCATTGATATTTTCGCCCCGACCCACGGCATTCTGACCGGCGGCGGCATCATCGCCTTCTTCCTGGGGGCGATCATGCTGTTCGACCACGCCGGGCCGGGATTCCAGCTTTCCCTGGGGTACATCATTCCCGGCGTGTTGTTGACGGCGGCGTTCTTTTTCTTTGTGGTGGGGGCCGGTTTGCGGGCGCAAATGCAGCGCACCACCATGGGACGGGAAGCGATGCCCGGAAAGACAGCCCGGACGATTACCCGGGTGGATGCCCAAGCCGGACGGGTGTGGTTCGAGGGCGAATATTGGTGGGCGGTCAGCGAAACCCCGGTGGAGCCGGATCAACTCGTCGAGGTTTTGGCGGTGCAAGGGTTGACGCTCACGGTAAAATCCAAAAACTAAGGGAACTCTATGAACGTGGATCAATTAATGAATGGCCTGACCAAGCTTGGACCGTGGATCATCACGATAATCGTTATCGCGGCCATTGCGTTGCCGCAGATGGTGCGGATCCTCCGGGAATACGAGCGCGGCGTCATTTTCCGGCTGGGCAATTTGCGCGGCGCCAAAGGCCCGGGCCTCATTTTCCTCATCCCCATCGTGGACCGCATGGTCAAGATGGACCTCCGCGTGGTGACCATTGATGTCGCCAAGCAGGAAACCATGACCCGGGACAACGTTCCGGTGACGGTGGATGCCGTGGTGTATTTCCGGGTACTCGACCCAGTGGCGGCGGTCATCAAGGTGGAAAATTATTGGAAGGCCACCTCCCTCATTGCGCAAACTTCCCTCCGCGGCGTCATTGGTCAGGCCGAAATGGATGAATTGCTCTCGCATCGCGACAAGATCAACCAGCAATTGCAGGAAATCATTGATCGCCAAACCGACCCGTGGGGCGTCAAGGTGACCGCCGTGGAGGTCAAGGACGTGGCCCTGCCGGACAGCATGAAGCGTGCAATGGCCAAACAAGCCGAGG
>DATJIU010000115.1:0-5691 GCA_035492855.1 Dongiaceae bacterium
GGCATGCCGCTCAGGCTCCAGTTCAAGAGGTTGGCCGGAGTCGCCGCCAGCGTTTCCCAGGAGGAATTGATGTCGCCGGTCCAGGCCGCGGCGCCAAACCGTTGCGTGCCCGGCGAGAAAGCGCGATTTAACGTCCATAGCCGGGCATTGGGCCGGTAGCGATCCAGGGCGGCCCGTTCGGCCAAATTCCAGTAATAATAGGTCGTGTAGGTGGCTTCACCCTCATCGTTCCACCAAGCCGCCACGCCGGCATCATACAGACCGGCGGATGACTTGATGTACCACTCCCGGAGGTCGGCATTGAGAAAATCCAAGTCACGGGCCGGGACGTTTTTATACCCTTGCGAGCGCAGATCCCAGCGATTGGACCGTACCATTTGGAGCAGTTGGGCATCGCCCAGACGCGGCTTGCGGATGCCCACAAAGCGCACGTCCCGCGCCTTCAATTCTTTAATCTCTTCGCGCAGGTCGGGAAACAGTTGCGGGTTCCAGCCAAAGTCCGCAAACCCTGCCTCCCCTGCGTCGGCCAGTTCGTAATCCGGCTTGCGGGTGTACCACTCAAAATCGAAAATGAACGCATCCACGGGAATGTTCAGTTCGTGAAAACGGTCCAACGCCGCCGCCACATCCTGACGGTTGGTCCAGCCCCAACGACTTTGCAAATACCCGAAGGTCCACCGGGGCGGCACGGGCGCAAACCCGGTCAACCGGGCATAGGCTTTGGCGGCATCTTGCAGCGTCGCCGCCGGCATCAAATATAAGTCCGCCCGGGAACCGGGAAAGGTCCACGTCACCGCTTCGCGATTGCCCGCCGCCCGCCAACTGGCCGACTGGTTGTCATCCGCCGTGACGGCAAGCACGGCATAGCCCGCCGGAGACCAGTAATAAGGAATCGTGGCGCCACCGTCCGAAACGCCGGTATGCGCCGCCGTCTGCACGAGATTGGGGACACCATTGCCGCACCCGTAAACGGCAACAGGCTTTTGCGGATTCCAACCCAGCCGGATTCTGATCTGTTGGTGCTTGGCCGAAACCGAGTGGTCGAGTTCGCCGATTTTGCCCTTGGGAATGAGCGTGACATCATCGGTCCCGAGCAAGGTCCACTCCCCGGTACGGGGATCCAGCAACAATTTTCCCGCCTTGGTTTTGATTCCCACCCAGCCATCGGCCTCGATGATTTTGCCCGTCCCGGCGGCCTGATTGGTCTGGCTCAAGAACGAACTGGGAATTGGGCCGGTTTGCGAATCATAACGGACGCTTAAGCGCAGAATTTCCGGACTGGCCGCCGCCAGTTCCACCTGCGCCGTTCCCAATTGGACCATTACGCCGGATTGGGTCGGGGAAACCTTGTCCACGGCAGCCTGGGCTCCAAAGGCCAGCAGCCCCAGTCCGGCAAACCCCATTAAAAAGCGGAGCCGGCCCGGACGGCGCCGGAATTCAAATGTTTGTTGGCGAATGCCTTGTGATATCAGGCGAAGCGGAACGCAGTTAGGATTCATGGATTAATGAACGCACTTCCACCGCGCAGAAACCAAATTTCGGCCCGCCACGGTGAAATGGCCTCCAAATTAGAAACTTCCTGATCCCCCGGCAATAGGCTGACAGGACTATTGTCTTGGGGTCGGCCTCTCCCGTAAAATAGGCCGCTGTCTGCCCGCGCCGGGATTTCCCGGAGAAAATCAGGGCCGGCATTCAGATAAGCCATTTTTTATGCCGGAAACCAGGTCCGCCAGCGCGTCCACCGCATCCAAGCTTACCACCGTCGGCATTGTGGAAGATGACGCCGATGTCTCGCGGTCATTGCGCGAGATTATTGATACCGCGCCGGGCCATCGCTGCGTGTGCGTGTGTGCGGATGCCAAAACCGCATTGCACGAAATCCCGCGGCATCTTCCCGATGTGGTGCTGATGGATATCAACCTGCCCGGTGAATCGGGCATTGCCTGCACCGCGCGGCTGAAACAGGAGCTGCCCGGATTGCAAGTGATCATGCTCACCATTTTCCGCAATCCCGAGGCCTTGTTCCAATCGCTCAAAGCGGGGGCGTGCGGCTACCTGCTGAAACGTTCCAACCCGGAAGCGATTCTGGAGGCCATTGCGGAGGTGCGTTCGGGCGGCTCGCCCATGAGCGGGGAAATTGCGCGCATGGTGGTGGAGGCATTTCACGAGCACAAGTCGCCCACCACGGACGCCGAGAAATTAAGCCTGCGGGAGGAAGAGGTCCTGATGCTCCTTTCGAATGGATTGAGCAACAAAGAAATTGGCGACCAGTTGAACATTGCCAAGGATACGGTCCGGGCGCATCTCCGCAAAATCTACGAAAAGCTTCACGTGCGGTGCCGGGTGGAAGCCATCAACAAGTACCTGGCCCGGCAGGATCTCGCCGCCAAACGCGGCACCGAATAAGCAACGGCATTCGGGGGTGTCGTCGGGGAAACAAAAACCCTGGCGTCACTTGGAGGCAGCGCCAGGGTGTTTTATCCCTTCCAACCCCTCTTTCCCGATTAAGGTGTCACCACCCGATAGTAAGCCTGCCCCGTTGGTGCGGTGGGATCAGCAAAAGATCCCAATCCATTCTCCGCGGGAGTGGCCGTGCCCAGATCAGTCCAAGGCCCGGTGACCGCCGGAGCGCGTTGCACCCGGTAGGTAAACGAGGGATTGCCGGCGAACTGAACCGTCCAGGTGCCGCCCGATTTGAGCGGTGCCAGCATCCGGTTGGCCGCCGGCATGCCCAGGGCATCGGCCCAAGTGGCGCCCAAACGGACTTCATCCATGGCCACATAATTGCCGAACGCGCCAAAGCTGATCCCGTTGAAGGACATGTTGCCCACATTGGTCAGCGTCACCGTGGGGATGGCCGGCTCCATCAGCGAAGTCGGATTGCGGTACACGCTCACGTTGTCGGCATGGCCAGGTTGGAAGTCAATGCGCACGACATAAAAATCCACGGCATGATTGCCCACCGAAGCGTCTTCAAACGAATCGCCCACGCCCAGGTCCACAAAGGTGCCATTGGGCTGGCGGAAGAAGACTTCGTTGGTGCTGGTGTCGTTCCCCACCCCGCCAATCCGGCCGGGATCGCCGAGGTCGGCGCGGTGGAATTCGAACTCGTAGAATTTGCCCGTGACATCCGGCTGCATCAGGAAGCTGACGTAGAGCGTCTTGCCCGGCGCCCCGATATTGCCGGCGGCATCAAGATAACCCCGGCTGGCGATGACTCCGTTGGTGGAGCAATCCAGCCAGCGGCCGGTGCGGCTGCTGCCATAGTTGTAGTAGGAATTGCCCACTGCGAGCGCATCGTACCCGGGCGGCACATTGACATCGCCCACCAGGCTACCGGGATTGATGTAACCGCCCGTGCCGGAGACGATTTGCCAGGGGCCGTTCCAGCCGAAGCCGCCGTTCTGGGAAGTGCCATCAATGGCGGTGGGACTGCCATCATAATCGAAGCCTTCATGCGCGAGCAGGCGGGAGTTATCCACATAGACCGTGACGACCGAGACGATACTGGTGCTCGCACCGAAGTTGTTGGCCGCCACCAGCCGGTAGCCGCCCGAATTGCCCAAGGCCACGTTAGTTAACGTTAGCGTGGCGTTGGTGGCGCCTGCGAGCAGGGTGTCGCCATAATACCATTGATAGGTTACCGAACCGCTGCTGCTGACGGCCGTGCCCGTCAGATTGATGGTGCTGCCGACGAGCCCGCCGTTGTATTGCGGTTGCACGCTGAACTGCGGCGGATTGCCATTCGGCGACAGGATGGTCAGGCCGGTGAACTTGAAGTCCTGGCCATTGCCCGGCGAACTGTCGCCGTTGGCCCGGAGGAAGGTCACCTGGGTGATGGGCGCGCCGGACAGGGTACCGCTGAAGCTGGCGCCGGTGGCCAAGTCGGTGAAGGTATAGGTGGTGGCACTGGTCAGGGTGAACGCAAAGGCGTCCACCTGCGAATAATCATAGGCAAATCCGGTGGCGACGCCGGTGCCATTGGCATCGGTGTACCAGCCATCATTATTGTCGCCGCCGACGTGGTAATAGCTGAACAGCACGTTGCCGTTCGCGTCCTGGAGTTCCAGGCTGTTGGTGTTGCTGCCGGTATCGAGGTTGTTCATCTGGAGTTGCACCAATAAGGAGCCGCCCACCGGCAAGGCCGCGTTGAACGGGCGCACGGCGGTGGACTGGGCAAAGGCGGTGCTGTTCCAGATGGCAAACAACGGCAGGTTGCCGCCGCCGATATAGCTGCCCCCGCCCGCTGTGCTCACGGTCCAGGGGCCAAAGCCAAAACCCTGGTTGCCGGTGAAGCCGCTGTAGTTGGCAGCCACGTCGTAGGCGTTGGTGAAACCGAACGGAATGATGGTGACCACGGCCACGGCGCTGGTGGCCACACCCGCGGCGTTGGAAGCCACCACATAATAGTTGCCCGCATTGGTCACCGCCACGTTGGTCAGCATCAAGTTGGTAGCGGTCGCGCCCACAATGGGACCGTTGGTGAAATACCACTGGTAGGCTGGTGTGCCCAAGTTGCTGGTGGCCAGAGCCGTGAGGTTGAGGCTGCCGCCCGCAATGGCTGCGCTGGTCTTGGGTTGTTCCGCAAATACTGGCTTGGCCCCCAGGGTGGTGATGGCCAGCGCGTTGAAGTTCAAGTCCTGGCCGTCGCTGGCATCCGTGCCTCCATTGGCCCGGAAAAATGTCACCTGGGTGATCGCCGCCCCGGATAGGGTGCCGGAAAAGCTGGCGCCGGTATTGATGTCCTTGAATGTGTAAGTGTTGGCGGTGTCCAAAGTGAAGGTGAAGCTGCTGAACGTCGAGAAGTTGTAAGTGAAGTTGGTAGCCACGCCCACCCCCGCCGCGTCGGTATACCAGCCGTTGGCATTATCGCCGCCTTGATGCCAGTAGCTGAACAAGACATTCCCGCTGGCATCCTGCAGTTCGAAGCCATTGGTGTTGCTGGAGGAGTCCAGGTGATTTAGCCGCAGCCGGACGGAGAACGAGCCGCCCACAGGCAACGCGTTGCCGAATGGCCGGTTGGCCGTGGCCAGCGCGTTGGCCGCAGAATTGGCCAGAGTAAAGGAGTACTGGCCGTACTGCGCCGCCTCATTGGCCGCTAGCGATTGATCGCCGTCGGTAATGGTCCAGGCACCAAAGCCCGTGCCCAGATTGTCTCCCGTGTAGAAGTTGCCGTTGGCGGCATAATTACCCGCCTCATCATAGGCGTTCGTAATTATTTGCGCACCAGCGCGTTCCATCAGACTTAACGCCACAATCAAACAAAAGCAACTGACGATTCTTCCCGAAAACACAGATTTAAGCATATTAAACAAAAAACGGTTATTTTATTTTCCGACCTTCTAACGACACCTTTCAGCGTGTGACCTTCTGGCGGCGTCCCCACAGCAGCAGGCCGCAACCCAGACCGCCAAGCGCCAAGGCAGTCGGCTCAGGTACCGAGGTGGTGATTTGCAGCGTGTTGAACTTGAAATCCTGCCCATTGCTGGGATTGGAAGCCGATTCGTTGTCGCGCAAGAATTCCACCTGGCTGATCGTCCCGGAAAGGGTGCCGTCAAAATGCGCTCCGGTTTTCTGATCCGTAAAGGTATAGGTGGTGGTGCTGTTCAACGTAAACGAGAACAGGTCCAATTGCTGATAGTCGTAGGCAAACCCGGTGGCGGCGCCATCAGTAACCCCGGCATCGGAGTA
>DATJIU010000116.1:0-2627 GCA_035492855.1 Dongiaceae bacterium
GCGACTGTGCAGTATTGAGTGCAATTTTCATGTGCCGCTCGACGCGCCCCCCAACGCCAAATTTGCCGAGGACATCCGGGGTTGGTCCAAGCTGACCGACCGGCTCTACGTGTGGGATTACGTCACCGACTTCGCGCATTATGTGCAGCCGTTTCCCAACTGGTTTGCCCTGGGCCCCAACCTGCGCTTCTTCCAGGAGCATCACGTGAAAGGCGTTTTTGAGGAGGGCGCTTACCAGTCGAATGGCTCAGAGATGTCCGAGATGCGCGCGTGGGTGCTGGCGCAACTCCTCTGGAATCCACACCAGGATGACCGGGCGCTCATCCGCGAATTTTTGGAAGGCTATTACGGCCCGGCAGCCCGGCCCATCGGACAATACCTGGTTCTGCTCGACCAGGCGGCACAGGATTACAACCTCACGTGCTACACGCCAACGGATGCCGCCTTCCTGCATTTCCAAACGCTGGCGGAAGCAGAAAAGCTCTGGCAGCAGGCGGAGGCGGCCGTGGCCAGCCATCCCGAACTGCTGGCGCGGGTGCGGCAAGGGCATCTGTCGGTACGCTATGTCTGGTTGTCGCGCTGGGATGCCTTGCGCCAGGAATGTGCGGCTGCCCATGCCGCCTGGCCGTTGCCGGAATCCAAGCAGCAGGTGGTGGCCGAATGGCGTGAGGTCGCCCAAGGCGTGCCAGACAAACCCTGGACCAAGGTCACCCTACTCAGTGAAGGCGGGCGGACGCCGGAACAGTTTTTGTCGGCCGTGGAAAAATAAGCTAAGCTGACATCGCATATGCTGAAATTCGAGCGCGGATGGATTCTGCTGTCATGGTTTGCCGTGGTGCTTTTCGCCATTACGGATGGCGTCACACTCCGGGCTGCTGCTGCTGGCTGTTCCGTTAAGCCCCAGGCCCTGACGTGTGAGTATCTCGCCGAACCGTTGGGGCTCGATGTGGCCCAGCCCCGGTTAAGCTGGAAACTGACCGCTACGCATCCGAAGCAACGTGGCCAAAGCCAGACGGCTTATCAGATCCTCGTCGCTAGCAACAAAAAATTGCTGGCGATCGGCAAGGCAGATTTGTGGGATTCAGGCCAGGTGACTTCCGACCAGTCAGTGAACTTGATATACGCGGGCAAGCCCTTGGCATCCGGCCAGGTCTGTTATTGGGTCGTGCGGGTGGCAGATGAAACCGGCCAATGGTCCCGCTGGAGCGCCCCGAGGCAATGGAGCATGGGGCTGTTGCATCCGGAGGATTGGCACGCCGCCTGGATCGGTGCCACCAACGCCATCCGCCCGGAAGCTGACCGGGCCCGTTCCGGGAACCCGCCCGACCCGTGGTTGCGCAAAACCTTTGAGTTACCCGCCAGGCCGGCGCAGGCGGTGATTTATGTGGCATCCGTGGGTTATCACGAACTTTATGTAAACGGCCATAAAGTGGACGACACCGTGCTGGCGCCCGGCACCACCGATTACCGCGTGCGGGCCCGCTATGTCACTTATGACATCACCAAATTTCTGCGGCGCGGCCGGAATGCCATCGGGATCTGGCTGGGCACCGCGTGGTCCATTTTTCCACCCTATCAAACGGAGGACAAACCCTGCGGTCCGCTGGTGCTGGCGCAGGCCGAACTGCGATTCAAGGACGGACAAACCCGGCAAATTGTCACGGATGCCACCTGGAAAACACATCCGAGCCCAAACACTTTGTTGGGCAACTGGGATGCCAATAATTTCGGCGGCGAAGCATACGATGCCCGCAATGAACTGCCGGATTGGGATGCCGCCTCCTGTGACGACGCCGCGTGGCCGGCAGTGACGGTGTACCATCCCGACCTGAAACTCTCCGCCATGGAGGCGCTGCCCAATCGCCGGGTTAAACCAATCAAACCGCTCGGCATGCAGGAAGTAAAGCCCGGGGTTTACCGCGTGGACCTGGGCGTGAATTTTGCCGGTTGGGTGGAAGTGCCGCTGACCGGCGCGCCTGGCGACCGGGTGGAGTTTCAATTCTCCGAACGCGCCGAGGAAGCCATGACGCATAATCTGCACAGTACGTACGTCATCGGCCCGAGTGGCAAAGGCACGTTTTGCAATCGCTTCAATTATGCGGTCGGGCGCTGGGTGCAAATCTCCGGTCTGAAGACCGCACCGACACTGGACCAGATTCGCGGCTGGCTGATCCGCACAGATTATCAACGGGTGGGCGAATTCGAATGCAACGATCCCCTCCTGAACCGCATCTACCAAACCGCCCTCTGGACGTTTGAGAATCTGAGCCTCGGCGATTATGTGGTGGATTGCCCGCAACGGGAGCGGCGCGGTTATGGCGGCGATGCCCACGCCACCATGGACACTGCGCTGGACAATTTCAGCCTGGGAGCGTTTTACACCAAGTGGGCGCAGGACTGGCGGGATGTGCAGCAACCGGATGGCGACATTCCCTACACCGCCCCGACTTACTCCGGCGGCGGCGGCCCCGGCTGGAGCGGGTTTTGCATTACTCTGCCCGAGGAAATCTACCACCGCTACGGCGACACGCGGATTCTGGAGGAAAACTTCCCGATGATGCAACGCTGGCTGGCCTTCATGGACACCAAGGCCACCAACAACATCTTGCAGCGTTGGGGCGGCGATT
>DATJIU010000117.1:0-25370 GCA_035492855.1 Dongiaceae bacterium
ACCAGCGTCTCCGGCTTCGTCACCGGGATGCGCCGCAATTCATCGGCGGCCGGCAGGTCTTCCAGACTGCGCAAGCCAAAGTATTCCAGGAACAACGCTGTGGTGCCGTAAATCTGCGGGCGGCCTACCACTTCGGCCCGCCCGGTGGATTCCACCAGGCCGCGTTCCACGAGCGTTTGCATCACGCCATCCACCGCCACACCGCGAATCTGCTCCACCTCGGCGCGGGTGACCGGCTGGCGGTAGGCGATGATCGCCAGCGTTTCCAACGCGGGCGCGGAAAGGCGCGGCGGCCGTATTTTCACGCCCACCAGCGCGCGCAACCACGGGCCGTACTCCGGCTGGGTGACGAACTGCCAGCTTTCAGCAATGCACACGAGCCGGTAACTGCGCCCGGCGGTCACGTGATCGCGGGCCAGGTCTTCCAGCGCGTTGATGAGGTCCACCTCCTTGACCTTTTTCAGGGCCTTGGCCTCCGGCGGGGCGTCCTCGGCGGCGGCGGCATTGACCAGCACGTCGCGGAGTTCCTTGGGCCGCATCGGCTTTTGGGCGGAAAACAACAGCGATTCGAGAATGAATTTGAGTTCCATGCGGACTAGACAGATTGCGGATTTTCGACGGGCGGTTCCGGGGCGACCGGCGCGGTTGGAGCTGCCGGTTCGGTTGGAGCGGCGACCTCCGGCAGTGCGGCACGGCGGATGTCAATGTCTTCAAACGCCCCTGTTTGCAGGCAGACCAGTTGCTTGAGCCGGATGAGTTCCAGCAGCGCCAGAAAGGTGCAGATGACCTCCGAGCGGCTGGTGGCCGCCGCGAACAGTTCGGAAAACTTCACCTGATCGCGGCTGGTGAGGATGCCGCGCAGGTGCTCAATTTTTTCGCTGACGCTCCACTTCTCCTCAAAGATGTCGCGGCTGTCCTCCTTTTTGGCCACGCGCTTGAGGATGCTGTTCACCGCGCCCAGCAGGTCGAAGATGGAGGCCTCGGCCCGGGACGTGGTCGCGGCTTCAAATTCAATTTTGACCGGCACCCGGGGAAAGACATTTTCCTGCGCCGTTTCCAGCTCCAGCAACCGCGCGGCGGCGTCCTTGAACTTCTTGTATTCCACGAGCTGGCGGATGAGTTCCCAGCGCGGGTCAGTCTCGTCCTCCTCGCCTTCCACGACGACCTGCTGGTCCACCGGCAACAGCTCCCGGCTCTTGATGAACATGAGCGTGGAGGCCATCACCAGGAATTCCCCGGCGATCTCCAGGTCCAGCTCCCGCATCATGTCGATGTACTCGATGAACTGGGTGGCCAGCTTGGTGAGGTTCACCTCATAGATGTCCACCTCCTCCTTCTTGATCAGGTAGAGGAGCAGGTCCAGCGGGCCTTCAAAGACCTCAAATTTGACTTGGTATTCAGCCATGCTACGGGCGTTTCGCGTCCGACACTCTAGGGATTGCGGGGGCAAATGGCAACGCCGGAGACAACCCGCCGCTTGGGCCGGCGGCGCTCGGCTTTCGGTGGGCGAAGTTGCAGTGGCGCTGAAGCCCTTCACGAGGGCGCGGGCGCACTCAATTATATAATGGACAAAGATTTCAGGCCAGTTTAGGCATTGCACCATGCAAAGGGATAGACTGCAAGAGCAGCCGTCCATTATCTGTTAGGCATTGTTCTCCATTTTATATGCGCATACCACAAATCATCATCGGCGTCACTTTGATGGCGGCACTGGTCACCGGTTGCAAAAGGTCGGTGCCGGCGCATGTGTCAGCCGGCGCAAAAGATTTGGGAGTGATTGAGTTCACCGAAGGTACGCCCAGGCAGTTCAATCTGGGCGGAGGCAAAGGTTGTTCCGCCACCGCCCAGCGGGTTGACGGTACCAACCTCAAGATCGATTTCATCTTTGCGCGGACCAATGCCGACGGAACGGTTACCGAGTTCGACAATTTTCATCTTTCAACCATACCCGGCCGGCAGTGTGTGATTCCGTACGATGTGAGCAATGGGGCTTCGCCCACGCCAACCATTTCGTTCACGCCAAAATGGAAGACGCCCTGACGTCCTGGCATTTCATGGGCCGCCAGCTTTTGCGACGACATTCGTAGCGGCTGCTGCCTGGAGGATTTGGGCGACAATTTGATCCGATAAATCTCCACCCATCGGGAACACCATTTGCAGGTGGCCGGCGGCATCAATGATGAGCGTGCGGAAATTGTGCTGAATCGTCCCGCCGTCCGGCGCGTACTCCATGCCGCAGGCCCGCGCCAGTTCGCCGATTTTGTCCGGCGACCCCGTCAGAAAGCTCCAGTGTTCCGGGTCGTAATGGTAGCTTTCGCCGTAGGCTTTCAGCGTGGCCGGCGTGTCATATCCTGGGTCGAAGGAAATGGAAAGGCAATGCCAGCGGGCCGGCGCCCGGGGCAACGCCGCGAGCTTCTGCGCGGCTTCCTCAAAATTTCGCGAGAGCCGCGGACAGGCATTTGGCAGCGGGCAGCGGGTGTAAAAGAACGTGAGGGCCAGCACCTGCCCGCGGAAATCATTCAAACTGACGGCCTGGCCGAGCTCGTTGGTGAATTTGTAATCGAGCAACGGATTGGGTCCGGGCGCGGCCACCGCGGGGCTGGCGGCGGGGGCCGTCAGGGCCGGCAGGGCAACCGTTCCGATGCGTTCGATGTCGCTGACCCAACTGTCGTCTGCCGTGACGTGCAGTTGAAACGTGATCTTGTCGCCCCGCAGTACCCCGGCCAATTCCGTTGCCGCTTTCACCTGAAACGGCATCGTCATGGCGACCATGTAATTGGAAATCGCCTCGTGCCGGATGACAATGGTTTGCTCGTTGCTGCCCACTTCCTGAACCACGCCCGTCCCGGCAAAGGTGCGAACCGCCGCCGCGTCGCGGTCCGGCGGCGGAACCTCATCCGCCGCCGGCGCGTTAAACGCGGCCGCCAGGGCAGCAATCAGGGCGATCCCTGCCCCCGCGCGTAGTTTCAGGAATGGAACATTCATGACTCTGGTGAATCCGTCGCTTGTCGCCCCGCGGCTCAAGGATTCGGCAGCCGGCCCACGCGGTAAAACGCCGGGCTGTTGGTGGCGTGCAGGTCCAGGAAAACGGCGGAATTGCTGGCCGCCGTGTTGGTGGCCAGGGTGACCCAATTGTCGCCGCCCAAATTGGTGGACATTTGAATCAGGTACGTCAGACCGGCGCTGGCCGAATAGCTCAATTGGAAGTTATCCGGCGCCACAAAAGCCGCGCCACTCAACGTGGTCACGCCCGGAGTGACCACACTTATGTTCGCGGAATTGGTGGCGGTCAGCCCGGTGTTGTCGGTGGCAATAACCGTGAGCGTGTAATCACCCGCGGGGAGATTGCTGGCGACCGCCGAATACGGAAAGGCCGTCTGATCCGCCAGGACGGTCCCGTTGACCTGGAATTCCACGTTGGTCAGCGAACCGTCGCTGTCTCCTGCCGCCGCCCGCAACGTCACGTCTGCCGGAGCGGCGAAAACGGTGCCGGCCGCCGGATTGAAGAGGACCACCGCCGGCGGCAAGTCTGCCCCTGCCACCAGAACCGCGCCGGTCATACCCAGGCTGGAGTGGACCGAGCAATAATAGGAGAAGTCTCCGGCGGCCGGGAAACTGTTGGTAAATGTGTGCGGCGCGCTCGAGACTCCGGAGTCCCACAGGCCGCTGGCCACACCGTTGGTGCCGCCGGTCGTGGAGTGGAAATTGCCCTGCCAGGTCCAGATAATCTGGTCGCCCGTTTTGATGGAAACCACGGCGGGCGAAAACCGCAAGGCACCGCCAACGCCCACAATGACATTGGTCGTGGCGGGGGCTTGGGGCTGCGGAACCGCTGCCGCCAGACTCCCAAACAAGCCGTGATCCTCCAGCGCGCCCCCGGCGGCAATGCCGGCGGTAAAATACAGTTTGTTCGTGACGCCGCCATTGCCGCCATTGCCGAACTTCAAATCCCACAGCCCTTCAATCGCTATCGGCGCGCCGTTGGTGTCCTGGAGCGTGCCGACCCGGAGTCCGCTGACCGGGTCAAAAGCGTTGATGGTGCCATCCCCAAAATTGCCGATCAGCAACTCGCCGGCAAACAGGCCGAAGTTGGCCGGGGCCACCGCCAGGCCCCAGGGCGAATTCAGGGCGCCATTCGCGGCGAAGCGCCGCAATAAATTGCCGCTGGTATCGTAGGTATCCACGTAACCGTTGCCCGGTCCGGGCACGTCATCCTCCGCAGCATCGTCCTGCAGGGCGTACGTCACGAACACATTCGTCCCGAGCACTGCGATGCCGAACGGCGCAAACCCCGGCGGCAGGTTGGGGTCGGTGAAGGCGCCCGGCCAGGCGACGGGACTGAACGCGGCGTCAAACACATCCACTTTGCCGTTATGAAAATCGGTCGCGTAAAGATAATTGCTGCCGGCGGCATTCCCCAGGGCCAGCCCCTTGTAAATGGCGCCCGCCGTGGAATTATCCGCCTCCAGCACGGCATCGGTCCCGCTGGCCCAGGCGGAAATGGTACCGTCCTCGGTGGCAAAGATGAATTTCGCGGGCGCATTGGACGCCACGATAAAGTTGGTCGTGCTGTTGAACACCAACCCCGTGGGGGCCGCCGGAGGCGGATTGCCGGTGGGCGGTGGCACGGTGACAATAAGCGCCTGTGGGGTACCCGCGCTGTTATAGATCGTCGAAAGTCCGCTATGATTGTCGGATATCCAAAACGGCCCGGTCGCGCTGAAGGCGAGGCCCCACGGATTAAGTAGATTTGTGTCCGTGTTGGCGGCCCGACCCGGAATGTCCGAAACGAGATCCTGCTCCGTGTAGGCGCTCTGCGCGTGCACGAAACCCGTCGCGCCGACGCCGACGATGCTTAGAAACCAAATGATCCGCTGCCAGCGGCTCCATGCTCTCATATTTGTCAGTGTGTTCATGTTCGTCCTTTATTCGGTGGCGCCGGGTTGCAAACGTCCGTCTTCCGGCGCAAATGTGATGTGGCGGATGACTCAAACGGTTCGGAAGCGAATCCGAAAAATCGGGGCCGCACCGGTGTCACACCGGGAGCCTGCCACGACAATTTTCATGCCGGCTCACGTCCTTTCAGGTAATGGGAGGCCCGGGGGAGGAAAAGGTTCCCGCGCGTGTTCGCAGCCGCTTCTTTGCGGTCCATTGGCGACAAGCCGGCACCTGCCCGGCAACGGCGCGTGAATCGGAACCGCAACTTGGGCCCGGCTTTTACGCCGGCAGGGGGGAGTGGTTTCCCATCACCGCTACGCCCTAAAAAATCCCGATGCTGGCGCGGCGAAAGGCTCCCGAGCCGGAGGCTGACGCGAATGCCGCGAATTTTCCCGAATGAACCCGGGCGCGGCGAAGCTCCCCGTTTTCGGAGAGGGAGCGCCGCGCAGCTGCAGCCGTTTGCGGAGTGCTGATGCAACCAATTATATAATGGACAAAGGTTTCAGCCCGGTTTAGGCATTGAACCATGCAAAGGGATAGGCTGTTCCCGGCCCAGGATAGGCTGCAAAAGCAACCGTCCATTATCTGTTAGGTGTCATGTCAGTAGTCACATGTTATGCCGGATGACATCCAAGAGCAGGAGATGATACGCAGCGCCGATGAGGTCGCACGGCGATGTTTGGTGCTTTATGCAGTCATTGCCGCAGGCCACGGAGAGTCACGCGGCGAGCTTGTTAGTTGGTTGCAGCGAGAGAGGCTTTGGGATTCGGTGAGTCCGCAGGAGTTGTCTTTTTTACAGTCAGGCACACCGACACAGAAGCAGCTTATCAACGCGACGTGGCGAGCCGAAGCACTCGCGCCGCTTTTATGGTCACTTGGCTTGGTTTCAGAGTTACCGACTCCGACCGGCCTTTATGATGTTCAGGTTTTGAGGCGCGTTTTACCACCACTAGCTGGCCCAGTTGCTGAGTGGTTATCGGTAGCACACTTGCGCTCTGACGCGGAGATTCGCGACGCAAACGAGAGCATTTATCAGATACATTGGGCTGTGCGTGATGCGCAGCTTTTCAGTCGTCCGGTGCCGCATGGGTATCATCCTGGCGTTGTTCAGGAGCGTCACTATGCACTTAACTGGCTGATTGGTTATTGTGGACAGGATTGGGATGAGATTTCGACCGACACCTAACACTACGCTGGAGCCAACCGCCGATAGCGCACTCGGTTTGCCGGGAAGCGTTGGGTTGGCCACGCGTCAGTTCGGCGGTGGCTCAGCTTTTGTCCGTTAGGCAATTTATGCCAAACGAGTCCTATATTCAGCTCTCAATTCGCGAGTTCAAGCGCCTGAAGAGGCTTGCCGATAGCGCATTCGCGCAAGTCACGCCTGAGCAGTTCTTCGCCACACCGTCGGGGAATGATAATAGCATTGCGGTTATAGTTAAGCACGTTGGAGGTAATTTGCTTTCCCGCTGGACAGATTTCCTGACCACCGATGGCGAGAAGCCCGGCCGCAATCGTGATGCTGAGTTCGAGATTACCGCGACTGACACGCAGCAGATACTTGTTGGCCGGTGGGAGTCGGGTTGGGGGGCTTTGTTTTCTGCACTTGAGCCGCTTGGCGATGCCGACCTTGAGAAGACTGTTACCATTCGTGGCGAGCCGCTTAGTGTTTTACAGGCGATCAATCGGCAGCTTACTCACTATTCATACCACGTTGGGCAGATTGTATATGTTGCTAAGCACTACGCTGCCAGCTCTTGGCGTAGCCTGAGCATACCCCGAGGCAAGTCAGGTGACTTCAACGCCAACCCCGCACAATATGTCAAGCAGACCTAGCCCGTCGCCGGAGCCAACCGCCGTCCCTCATTCCCGGCGTTCGACCGGAGCCAAATGAAACCGCTCACCCCGTGCCTCCAGTTTTTGGTGGTGGCGCTTGCGCTCGCCCCAGGCAGTCGCTGCGCCTGGGGCCATCCCCTTGACACCTGGCACATCCGGCAACCGGGTTCGGGGACCGGGTATCTGCAAGGCGTATGTTTTGGCAACGGGAGGTTCGTTACGGTCGGCATAAACGGTACCGTTGAAACTTCCGACACGGGTGAACAATGGAGCCAACAAACCTCGGGGACCACCGTGCTGCTCGAAAGTATCGCTTATGGCAACAGCCGGTACGTGGCGGTAGGAGATTTGGGAACCATTATCTCATCGCCCGATGGCACGAATTGGACCACGCAAGCTTCGGGTGTGACGGTGCATCTCTATTCGGTCCGCTATGGCGGCGGCTTGTTTGTCGCTGCCGGTAACAATCTGATTTTGACTTCCCCGGACGGGTTTTCCTGGGCGGCGCAGAACCCCGGTCTGACGCTTCGAGCCGCCTCCCTCGCAACTGGAGATGGCCGGTTCATTTTTGCGGGCAACCCGGGGACCAATGTGATTTCCATGGATGGCACCAACTGGTTCGAGCGACCTTCAGGAACCGATCAAGGAATTTACACCATTGGTTTTGGCGCCGGCGTGTTTCTATGCATTGACACCGACTTGCGCACTTTCATTTCAGCCGATGCCAGCAATTGGGTCCAACAAGCCCCGGTGACCGTTTTCCGGCCAGCGGCAGTCGCCTTTGGCAACGGCTGCTTCGTAACTGGAGGGTCAGGCGGGATGGAGTACGGCACCTTGGGCAGTGCCTGGACTCTGGCGGCAGCGGCCTGCCTGCCCCGGGACATTTGTTTCGGCGATGGAACTTTTGTGGCTGTCGGGTTTCAGGAAGCAATTGTGCAATCGGATCCGGTCATTTGGCTGCACCTTACTTTGCCCGGGACCGTGGAGATCTATGGCCCCACGGGAAAAACTTACAGCATTGAATCCAAGAACGGCCTGGCAGAGGAAAGCTGGATCACCCGAACGAACTTGGTGCCATGGGAAAGCCCTTACGTGTGGGGCGACCCCGATATCCCCCTGCCGTCAAAGAGATTCTATCGCGCCAGTCTGCAACCCTAAGGTAGCACACCCCGGAACGGGCGATTCAATGGCGGACAAGGTTGGCGCCCGCTGTTCCGCAGTCGCGGTTCCTCGTCACCGGCTCCACGGGGACCATTCGGGTCGCCGCAAAGGCCTGGCGCCGCTCGGATCGGCGGGTAACGTTGTTGCCCGAAGACGGATTGGAAAATTTTTTCGATACATTACATCGCGCGCACCCATTGAAACATTGCTGCGCCCGAGGACGGGGCGCACTCCCGCCGGCCCGGCGGCCATCCCGGGTTTCTTGGTTGCTTTGTGGTTCCTCGTGCATTTTGTTTTAACAACGATTTTGCGATTTTTGAATTTTCCAAATTTCCAACCCGTTCTCCCGGAACCGGTTTAAACTTCTAAACCCTCATTTTTTGACTCAAAAAATTGAGTTCACCATTAAACCACCTGCTTTCCGGGAGGGTGTTAGAATGCTCGCCGGTATGCAAAAATATGCAACCAGAGCCGGCCCTTGGGCCGGTGTAGCGTCGGGCCTGTGGCCCGATTCAAGCAGGACCGGCATCCCGCCGGGCCGTCGGGTTATGCCCCGAGACAACGCCGAACGCCGAATTTCCAATGCCGCAATTATTCCAGAAACCGGAACGCCGTGGGGAGCGCGCCCGCCGCGGGCGTCGTTTTCCGCGCCCTCGCGGAAAACCCGTGGCGGGCGAAAACATCCCAACGCCTGGAACCAGGTCCACGCGCAACTGCCAACCGCGGGGCGCAGCCGGCAGCGCCCGGGGCGGGCATGCTCCCCAACACCAGTTATCCGGCCCAATCAAACCAAATCAAACCACTTTTATGCCGATCCTGGCTACAGCTGGCGCAAGGCGGGCGGCGCACTCCGCGCTCCGCACTTTTGCTTCATTCGGAATTCTTCATTCTGCCTTGCTCGCGGATGGCCGGACAAAAACATGAAATTACCAAACGAACCCAAATTTTTTGGAGCAACAACAAATCATATCTTTCTTATTTTTATGCATTTGCATTAATTTATGGCGGCGCACCAAATTGGCTTCGTTTGGCTTCGTTTGGGGGGTGGCGCAGGGATCCCGGGCCATGCGGACGACCGGCCAGATTACTCCGGCAGCCTCCGATTGCATCGGAAAAACAGTTGCACGGCATTGCGTCCCCCATGTAGAAATAACCATTCAACCTTAACCCGTTCAATATCATGCCCGCCGCACCCAGCATCCGTCTTTCGGAATCCCGGTTTCCTCGTTGGCTGTTTCTGATCTGGCTCTGCCTGCTGTTTGGCGCGGTCACCGCCCCGGCGGCCGAGCTGCGGCAGTTGAGCCTGGACGGCCTCTGGCAGGTGGCGGCCACCGGCAGCGACGCCTGGCTGCCCGCCACGGTGCCGGGTTGCATCCACACCGACCTGCTCGCCGCCGGCAAGATTCCCGATCCCTTTTATCGCGACAATGAGAAGCTGGTGCAATGGGTGGGCGAAACCAACTGGACCTATCGTCGCACCTTTGTGGTGGCCGCCGCCGATCTCACCTACGACCGCGTGTTGCTGCGCTGCGAAGGGCTCGATACCCTGGCCGACCTCACCGTCAACGGCCAGCACCTGGCGCACACCGACAACATGTTCCGCACCTGGGAATATGATGTGAAGCCGCTGTTGCACGCCGGGGAGAACGCCATCGAAATCGCCTTCACCTCCCCCCTGCCCTATATGAAGGAACAGAACACCGCGCGCAAACTTTATGAATGGTCGGGGCCGCATGAACCGACCGGTCGCGCGTGGGTGCGCAAGGAGCCGTGTAACTTCGGCTGGGATTGGGGTCCAGTGCTCATCACCTGCGGCATCTGGCGCAACATTGAATTGGTGATGTTCGATACCGCCCGCCTGGATGACGTGCTAATTCAGCAGGACCATTCCCGCTCCAACCAGGTTGGCTTGAGCGTAACCATCGGCGCGGAAACGGTCCGGCGCGAGCCGTTGCAGGCCGCCGTGTCAGTCCGTTTCAAAAACAAGAATGTAGCGAGCGCCACCATCAACCTGGACCGGGGCCAGGGGCGCGCGGAACTGGTCGTGACCCATCCGCAATTGTGGTGGCCCGCGGGCCTGGGCAAACAGCCGCTCTACGACGTGCAGGTGGAGTTGCGCACTGCCAGTGGCACGGTGCTGGACCACACCACCAAACGCATCGGCCTGCGCACGGTGCAACTGCTGCCGGGCGACAAGGAACACTCGCTGCGGTTTGCAGTCAATGGCGTGCCCTTCTTTGCCAAGGGCGCAAACTGGATTCCCGCCGATCCGTTTCCCAACCGCGTGACCCCGGCAGAACTGCGCCGGTACGTAGCCGACGCCGTGGCGGTGAACATGAACAGCATGCGGCTCTGGGGCGGCGGTTATTACGAGGAGGACGCCCTGTATGATGCGTGCGATGAAATGGGCCTGCTGGTGTGGACGGACATGAAGTTTGCCTGCTCCAGTTATCCGGCGTTTGATCCCGCGTTCATGGAGAATGTGCGCCAGGAAATCCGCGACAACGTCCGCCGGTTGCGGCAGCACCCGTGCATCGGCGTGTGGTGCGGCAACAACGAAATCAGCCTCATGGTCAAGGACCAGTGGTCAGACGAAAGCATGGGCCGCGCGGATTACGACAAGCTGTTCCGCGAACTCATCGGCACCGAGGTGCATGACCTGGACCCGCAGGCGAACTACGTGCCCGGCAGCCCCGAGGTAGGCGACCAGCATTACTGGCAGGTGTGGCATGGGGGCAAGCCGTTCTCGGCCTACCGCACCCAGCAAGGTTTCATGAGCGAGTTCGGTTTCCAATCGTTCCCCGAGCCACGCACGGTGGATGCCTATACCGCGCCGGAGGACCGTACCTCGCTGCTCTCGCCGGCGATGGACTGGCATCAGCGTTCCGCCGGTAACGGCAATAAAAAAATCCAGGACATGACCGCGTATTATTTCAATGCGCCGAAGGATTTCGACAGCGCGCTGTGGCTGAGCCAGATTTTGCAGGGCTACGGCATCAAGACCGGCGCGGAATTCTGGCGCGAGCACATGCCGCAATCCATGGGGTGCATCTTCTGGCAATACAATGATTGCTGGCCCGTGGCGAGCTGGTCCTCGGTGGATTATTACGGCCGCTGGAAGGCCCTGCAATATATGGCCCGCCACTTCTACGCGCCGCTGCTCGTCAGCGGCCTCGAAGACGCCACCAACCGCACAGTGCAAATCTTCGTCACCAGCGATGAACTCAAAGCCCGCGCCGGCAAGGTCACCTGGAAGGTTACGGACCCGGCGGGCCATCCGCTGCTCACCGGTTCGGCATCCCTCACCGTGCCCGCGCAGCAAAGCCTGCCGGTCAAACTGCTGGACCTGTCAGCCCTGGCGGACAAATACGGCGTCACCAACCTGCTCACGTGGTTGCAACTGGAAGTGGCGGGCAAAAAGGTTTCCGATAATTTGGTTCTGCTGGCTCCGCCCAAGGATGTGAAACTCGTGCCGCCGCAGTTGCAGGCCAAGGTCCGCCAGACCAAACAGGGCTTCCAGGTCACGCTCACCGCCGCGCATCCGGCGTTGTGGACATGGCTGAGTCTGGCGGGCGATGCGAAGTATTCGGACAACTTCGTACACGTCGCGGCGGATGCTCCGGTGAAAATTCTGGTCACCCCGGCCCAGCCGATGACCAAGGCGGAATTCACCAAGGCCCTGCAGGTGCGAAGTCTGATTGACACCTATACGCCGGTGCCGTAACCGGCGCACGGTCAGGCGCCGAGCTGCCGCTTAAGGCTGCCGATGATTTGCTGGGACCATTTTTCCAGCACGGCCTGGTCGCGGCCTTCGATGAGCAGGCGCGCCTTGGGCTCGGTGCCGGAATAGCGCAGCAGCACCCGGCCGCCTTCCGGCGTCACCGCGGCCTCGGCCTGTTTCACGAGGTCCAGCACGCCGTCCAGTTGCTCGAAGGGTTTCTTCTCGCGCACCTTCACATTGGTGACGAGTTGCGGATAGCGCGTCCAGCAACGGGCCAGCTGGCTGAGCGGCTGGTTGGAATTTTTCATCGCCTGCAGCATTTGCAGGGCGCTCACCAGGCCGTCGCCGGTGGTGCTGAAATCGCGGAAGATCATGTGCCCGCTCTGCTCGCCGCCGAGGTTGAACCCGCCGCGGAGCATCTCATCAATCACGTTCTTGTCGCCCACGGCGGTGCGGATGATCTTGCCGCCGGCGGCGGTAACCGCCACGTCCAGACCGGCGTTGCTCATTACGGTGGTCACCAGCGTCTGGTGGGCCAGCGTGCCCTGGCGCAACATATCCAGCGCGGCGATGGCCATGATGTCGTCGCCATCAATCAGCTTGCCGTTTTCATCGCAGAGCAGGAGGCGGTCGGCGTCGCCGTCATGCGCGAGGCCGAAGTGGGCCTGGTGTTCCACCACCTTGCGGCACACCAGTTCCGGATGCATGGAACCGCAATCCAGGTTGATGTTCATGCCGTTGGGCTGGTTGCCATAGACGATGACTTCCGCGCCCAGTTCCCGCAGCACGCACGGCGTGGATTTGTAGGCCGCACCGTTGGCGCAGTCCACCACGATGCGCATGCCTTCCAGCGTCATGCCCCGGGGAAAGCTGGTCTTGGCATATTCAATATAGCGGCCCAGGGCATCATCGATACGCACCGCCTTGCCGATGGCCTCGGCGGTGGGCCGGATGTTCTCGATGGCGCCGGTGAACACGAGCTCCTCGATGTCATCCTCAACCTTGTCATCCAGCTTGTAGCCATCGGCCTGAAAAAACTTGATGCCGTTGTCGGCATAGGGATTGTGCGAGGCGGTGATGACAATGCCGGCATCAGCGCGCAGGCTGCGGGTGGCATAAGCGACGCCCGGCGTGGGCAGCGGCCCGATGAACAGCACGTCCACGCCCATGGAGAGGATGCCGGAGGAGATGGCGTTTTCCAGCATGTAACCGGAGAGCCGGGTATCCTTGCCGATGACGATCTGGTGCTTGCCGCGGTGGCCCCGCGCCTGGTGTTCCAGGTGCTTGAACACATGGGCCGCGGCCCGGCCCAGTTTGAGCGCCACTTCCGCCGTTACCGGTTCAATGTTGGCCGTGCCACGGACGCCGTCCGTGCCGAAGATGCGTTTGGTGGGTGTGGTCATGATAAATTATTCGGCCGGGATTTTGGTGGGCGGCACCACCACATCCACCGTCCGGGGCGAGACGTTTACCAGCACCACGCCCGGCGGCGTGGAGACGGTCACAGGCATGCGGGCGCCGCTGGTGGCGGTGATGTCGGTGAGATCCACCGTCACCCGTATATCGCGGTCCTGGAGCTTGTCGAGGTCGTCCTGTTCCCCGCGGACGGTCACAGTCACGGCGTCGGGATGGACGCGAAACTCCCGCACATCCGCGGCCGCCGACACCACCAGCACCGGCAGGGTGATGGCTTTCTTGGGCAAATAGCTGAAGACGCCGGTCTGCTGTTCGTTCTCCTTGCGAATGGCAAACGAGACCGTCACCCAAATCAGCACCGCCAGCCCCAAGGAAAAGAGCTTCAGCCAGATGTCTTTGAAAACTAGGTCGCGCAGGGGCATAGTTATTTGACGGGCGGGTGGTCCGTTGCCGAACCGGCCGCTGTCCGGTAGGAAGCAAACGAGCGCATCCATTGAATCCAGCTCCGGGTCTTGACCGGATTGACCAGCACCGAAGTCAGAAACGCCCGCAGCGCCTCCAGGCTGACCCCGCGCACAAACTGGCCCTTGTAAGCGTAGGAGACGGCGCCCGTTTCCTCGGACACCACCACCACCAGCGCATCCGTCTCCTCGCTCAACCCGATGGCCGCGCGATGTCGCGTGCCGAGCGACTTGTTCAAATCCTGGCGTTGCGTCAGCGGAAAAATACACGCCGCATAGGCAATGCGGTCGCCCTTGATGATGACCCCGCCGTCGTGAATGGCGTTGTTGGGAAAGAAAATGGTTTCCAGCATTTCCGGCGTGGCCTCGCAATTGACCGGGATGCCCGACTCCACCGCCTCGTGCACCTGGATGGACTGTTCGATGGCAATCAGCGCGCCGATCCGTACATCCGCCAGCCGTTCCACGGTCTGGATGATAACCTCGATGTTTTCGCGCTGATCGTGCGCGGTGTTGAACAGCGGCAGGTTGCCGAGTTCCGCCAGCATGCGCCGGAGTTCCGGCTGAAAAATCACCAGGCCCGCCACCACGATAAACGTGGAGAAGGTGCCCACCAGCCAGCGCAGCACCTTCAAATCGAGGGCCGTGGTCAGCAGCGCAAACGCGAGCAGCAGGATGAGGAACCCGGTCACCACCGAGGCGCCCCGCGTGCCCCGCACAAAGCGCAAGGCGGCATAGATCACGACCGTGAGGATCGCAATCTCCACGGCCGGACGCCACGCCATTGCCAGATAATGCCAGATCATTTTGGGTTTGCCTGTGCCTGCACCGCTTCCGCCATGCGGACCGCCCGCACCGTCTCCGCCACATCATGCGTGCGGAACATTTGCACGCCGGCGGCCACCGCCAGCGCCGTCACCGCCAGCGCCGCCGGCAACCGGTCCGGCAGTGCCGCCCCGGTCAGTTTGCCGAGAAAGGTTTTGCGGGAAATCCCCAGTAACAGCGGGCGCTCTAATTTTGTAAAACGGCCCAGCGCTGCGAGCAACTTCAAATTGTGCTCCGGCGTCTTGCCAAAGCCGATGCCCACGTCCCACACCACCTGTTCCAGTTCGACTCCCGCCACTGCCAACCGCCGCCGCCGGTCGGTAAAAAACTCCAAAACTTCCGCCACCACGTCATCGTATTGCGGGTCCAAGTGCATGGTTTGCGGCGTGCCGCGCATGTGCATGCAGATGTAGCCCGCGCCGGTTTCCGCCACCACCCGCCACATTTCCGGACGGGAGCGGTTGGCCGCAATGTCATTGATGATGCTCGCACCCGCCGCCACGGCCGCCCGGGCCACCTCCGGTTTGACGGTGTCCACCGAGAGCGGCACGTTCACCCGCCGCACCAGTTCCGCAATCACCGGCAACACCCGGTTGAGCTCCTCCGCTTCGGACACCGGGGTGGCGCCCGGCCGGGTGGATTCCCCGCCGATGTCCAGAAGGTCCGCCCCCTGGACTACCAATTCCAGGCCATGGGCCACCGCCGCCGCCGGGTCCTGAAATTTGCCGCCGTCGGAAAACGAATCCGGCGTCACATTGACCACCCCCATGACCAGCGCCGGCCGGGGGAAGGTGAACTTGAACTGACGGGCGCGAAATATCATGCGGAGCGGTTCCCGGCACCACCGCGGTTCAACGCGGCCCCGGAGCGGCTTCGATCAATTCAATCTCGTAACCTTCGGGAGCATCAATGAAAGCGAACAGTGTGCCGGTGGAAGTGCGGGTGGGACCGTCGGAATATTTCAAGCCCAACCCGGCCAGATGCCGCTCAAACTCCACCAGACTGTCCACCTCAAACGCCAGATGGGTCAGGTCTGGCTGAACCGCCACGGACCCCGCGGCCGGATATGAACAGATTTCAATGAGCTCCGCGCTTTCCGGGGCCTTGAGAAAAACCAGTTCCGAACCGCGCGGCGACTTGTGCCGGCGCACTTCCTCCAGTCCCAGAACTTCGCGGTAAAAGCGGATGGTCCGCTCCAGATCATTCACCCGGTAGCGTGTATGCAGGAGCTTCTTGGCCTTGCTCATGCGCACAGGTTAACGCGAAGCGACCGGCAGCGTCGAGCCTTTCCGGGGCCGGCGGCTGGTCCGGCCGCTTTTTTTCCTGCCCTCGCCGCCGGTTTGGCGCATACTGCGGTCATGTTGCCGCTCAACAATGCCATGCTCCGTGACCTCAAGGCCCGCGCCCAGCAGCTCAAGCCGCTGCTCAAGGTCGGCAAGGAAGGCCTGACGCCGGAATTCTTCGCCGCCCTGGACGCCGCCTTTCAAAATCATCCGTTACTCAAAGTGAAGTTCGCCGACCTCAAGGAGCAGAAAAAGGAACTGACCCCGCAACTGGCGGCGCGCAGCAACAGCCATCTGGTCACCCGGGTGGGTAACGTGGTGGTGCTCTACCGGCCGGCATCGGAAGCGGCCGCGAAATAAACTTGTCCCCTTGAGGCCACCGGGCAAAATGCTCCGGACAATTTCGGGCCCGTAGCTCAGCGGTTAGAGCAGGCGACTCATAATCTGCTGGTCGCGTTTTTCTATCCATTTAATGTTTAGCTGTTTAGAAAACAAACCAAAACCGTCTGTACCCTTTCTGTACCCTTTTTGCGGTGCGGACATGGAAAGGAATATGCCGGGGATTGTTGTGTGGATTTTTCAGGTTTCATCCTCCCGATTTTGAGAACGCGAAACACGACGAGAACGCAAAATCCGAGCCAGCGGATTGCGCTCGAAATAGCACCATTAATTCTTCAGGGTTGCACCAGAAATTGGCGCGATCGTTTTAGAAACCATGCGGTCCATATTTAGCCCAAAAGTCCAAAAAAACGCTTCTGAAATTGAACGAATTCGTCCATTTGGGAGGAACCGAAAAATGGGGACTCACGAATCCAAGGGATGGTGGGCCTGCTCGGATTCGAACCGAGAACCAAAGCATTATGAGTGCTCTGCTCTAACCATTGAGCTACAGGCCCAGTAACATGCAGACTGAAGAATTCTGCCTGATACGTCAACTTTCAATACGACTGACCGGGCTCAACTTTCTGGACCACTGCTGTGTTAGTCCAAGCATTGGTTTGAGTTTAGGTTTTCGTTGTTTCTTTGTCCATTCCCAGTGAAGGGAGGGCGAAGCCCGACCCGGATCTGGGAATGGACGGCTCCGCGCCGCAAATGCCGCCGGGCTCTCGTAGCCCAGCCGGCTGTGCGGCCTGATCTCGTTGTATTTCTTCCGGAAGTCGCCCACCACCACCAGTGCTTCCGTCAGTGTCCACAGTTGCTCCCGGTTCAAGCATTCGTCCCGAAACCGCCCGTGAAAGCTTTCCACAAAGCCGTTCTGCCACGGACTCCCCGGCTCAATGTAGATCGTCTTGATCCGGTTCGTTTTCAACCACCGCTGCACGAGCTTCGCGATGAACTCCGGGCCGTTATCGCTCCGTAGATACTCCGGCGCGCCATGTTGCGCCACGGCCTTCTGCAGCCAGTGCAGCACATCCTTGGCCTTCAAGGCCCGCTCCGCCCACAGCACGTGGCACTCCCGCGGGTATTCGTCCAGGATCGTCAACATCTTCAACGACCCACCACGCACGGTTGAGTCAGCAATGAAGTCCCAAGTCCATACATGGTTCCGATGCGTCGCCGTCGTTGGCAAACCCGTCGATACCCCGCGCCGCACTAGCTTGCGTTTCGTCGGGGGCACGCGCAGTCCAGCATCACGCCGCAACCGTTGAATGTGGCGCTTGCCCACGCGCCAACCTTCCCGGCACAGCAACGCCGCGATCCGCCGATACCCGTAGCGGGGATGTTCCGTCGACAGCTCCAGCAGCCGTTTCCTTAACTGTTCTTCCGCTGGTGTGGGTGGCCGCCCCCGATAGTGGAACGCGACAACTTCAGAAACCGGCACGCCCGCCGCTGAGAGCATATTCCAGTGTTAACCACTTCCTGTGCGAATGCCCGGCGCCGCGCCGGGCTCACAGCTTTTTTTCGCATACGAAGGACAGCACCCGGTTCTTGAGCAACTCCTCCGCCAGCATCTTCTTAAGCTCCGTATTCTCGCGCTCCAGCTCCTTCAGCCGGCGCGCTTCATTGACTTCCATGTGTCCAAACTGCTTCTTCCACCGGTGGAAGGTCACCTCCGAGAGGTTCGCCTCCTGGCAGATCGCTTGTGGGTTGATGCGGTGCCGGCCCCTTCTCTGCACAACCACGCCTCTGGTTTTGCACTATTTTCCGTTTGGCCACTTCACGTGGCGCATGTCGCCACTGGCGCCGAAGGCCAGGTGCATGCCGAAAGCCTGCCCCAGACTTTGCAGCGAGTGCCCGCTCCCTGCGAGGGCGATGTAATCCCGCAGCAGGGGCCGGTAATCCGGATGGGCGCAATTCTCGATGATCAACCGGGCGCGCTCAGCCGGCGCCCGCCCCCGTAAATCGGCGATGCCTTGTTCGGTCACTACGATGGAGACGGAGTGTTCACTGCTGTCCAAGTGACTGACCATGGGCACAATGGTGCTGATTTTGTCCCCCTTGGCCGTGGACGGGCAGGTGAATATGGATAAATAGGCCGCCCGTGCGAAATCCGCCGAACCGCCGATACCATTCATCATATTGCGACCCAGCACATGCGTGCTGTTAACGTTGCCGCCGAGATCCACTTCCAGTGCGGTGTTGATGGAGATCGTGCCAATCCGGCGTACGACTTCAGGATTGTTCGTAATTTCCTGGGGGCGCAACAGCAGGCGGGGCCGGAAAAAAGCCCAGTCCTTATACATGCCTTCCAAGGTAACGGAAGGCACCGTGAGAGACGAACCACTGGCAAAGGTCACCCGCCCTTGGCGCATCAAGGCAATCACGGCATCCTGGATCACTTCCGTATACATCTGGAAATCTGGAATGTCGGGATGGTTCGCCAAGGCCATGAGGACGGCATTAGCGGTGTCACCGACGCCGGATTGCACCGGAAGAAATGTGGCGGGAATCAGGCCGCGTCTGACTTCGGCGGCCAGGAAGTCGGCAACATGGTTGCCAATCTTGGCCGTCACGGAACTAACATCGGAAAACGCCTTGGTTTCATCAGGCAAGTTGGTTTCCACGACGCCGACGATGCGGCGGGGATCAACGTGGATGACGGGTTGGCCAATGCGATCTGAGGGCCGGAAGACCGGGATGTCGCTGCGGCGCGGGGGGTCTTCCGGCTCAAAAATGTCATGCACCCCGCGCAAGAATGACGGGTGATACCGATTCAACTCGATGACGATTTTCTCCGCCTTGTTGCAAAATGTGGGCGCGGCACCAACGGAAGACGTGAGTACGATCTCGCCATATTCCGTCACCTCGCAGGCTTCGATCAGGGCCAAGTTCAGCGGTCCGAGAAATCCATAGCGCACGTCTTGCGGCAACCGCGAAAGGTGCATGTCCAGGAATCGCGTCTCGCCTGCGTTGATGCTTTTGCGCAAATCAGGATCGGACTGATACGGTGTGCGAAACCCGATGGCCTTCGCCCTGGCGAGCGCCCCGTCAAGGGAGTGCCCGGTGGATGCGCCGGAGATCAGGTTGATCTTGAAGGGGCGACCCGCCAGGTGTTCGGCCTCGGCGCGGGCCGCGATGGCACCGGGCACGACCTTGGGACACCCGGCAGCGGTGAAACCGCTGACGGCGAGCGTCTCGGTGTGGTTGATGAGTTGGGCCGCTTCGGCGGCGGTAAGTTTGGTCAATGCTTTCATGAAAAAGACCGGTAAGGGTCGGCTATTCTAACAGCGCCAGGAGCTGCCCCTCATTCACCTCGGCCCCGACCGCCACTTTGATTTCCAGCACCTTCCCGGCGCGGGGAGCGAAGGCAAACGTTTGCACCTGCATGGCCTCGATGGTAATCAGGCCTGCGCCCTCCTTTACCAGCTGGCCGACCTCGATTGAGATTGCAGTTACCTGCCCCGACAAGGGGCAAACCACCTCAGCCGGTCCCGCTGGCGCAGCCGCAGTGACATCCGGAATTTGGACCACGACGTCATAGAGCTTCCCATCGGCCGTGACGCGTATTCTTCGGAGCATGGAATCCTTTCACCAGTTTTACCGAACCTTGTGCGAGGAAAAATGTTGGACGCGCCCTTCAATCGACCAGGCACTCGACGGGCCCACCGCCGGGTCTGCAGCCAGGTCTGCAGCGCGAATTTCCACGATGCAAAAGGGTTCCGCCACCACTTTGCTGACGGCCTCCGTGACGGCGGTGACCACGGGAGGGTCGGTGATTCCTGCGCCGGGCAACCGGGCGCGAGCCGCTCCGGAACGGGTTTTGCCCGCAAGCCGGTAAATCAACATCCCGAGCAATGCGCTGGCACAACAGAGGCCGAACAGGGCAAACAGCACCACGAGCAGATCAACGCCTTGCCAGGGCAGGTAGTGCGATACCGGGACGGGCGTGCCGCTGGAATCAGGCGCGGCGGCGGTTATAATGATGGCAAGCATGGCTTAGAGCGGGATGGTCCCGTGTTTTTTCGGCGGACGGGATTCGCGCTTGGTTAACGTGTTGCGCAACGCAAGCGCCACCACCGCGCGGGTCTCCGCCGGATTGATCACGTCGGTGATCATAGCTTTTCGGGCTGCTTCATAAGGAGAGCAGAAACACTGGCGATATTCGGCAACCAACTGAGCCTCTTTCGTCTTCGGGTCGGCGGCGGCCGTGATCTCCCGCTTATAAAGCACTTTCACCGCGCCTTCCGCACCCATCACGGCGATTTCCGCCGTGGGCCAGGCAAAAACCGCATCCGCGCCCATATCGGAACTGCACATCGCCAGATAGGCGCCCCCATAGGCTTTGTGGAGAATCACCGTTATCTTCGGCACTGTCGCCGAGGCGTAAGCAAACAACATCTTTGCGCCATGCCGGATAATGCCGCCGCGTTCCTGTTGCAAGCCCGGTAGAAATCCGGGCACATCCACCAGCGTCACGATGGGGATGTTGAACACGTTGCAGAAACGGATGAACCGCGCAGCCTTGTCCGACGCATCAATGTCCAGCGTCCCGGCTTTGACCGCGGGTTGATTGGCAATGATGCCCACCACGATGCCCTGGATGCGGGCGAAACAGATGATGAGATTCTTTGCGAACTCCTTCATCACTTCCAGGTAATCACCTTCATCCACGAGCCGGGCGATGACCTTGGTGACATCCAGCGCCTGCCTTGGATTGTCCGGCAAAATCTGGTTCATCCCCGGATCGAGACTCAAGTCCACCTGCGACAGCGGGCGGTGCGGCGGGTCCATCACGTTGTTCGACGGGATATAGGACAGCAACTGCTTCAAGATGCGCACTGCATCGGCGTCGTTCTCCGCCATGAAATGGATGTTGCCGCTGACGCTGGCGTTCACCACCGCGCTGCCGATTTCCTCCATTGTGCATTTCTGCCCGGTGACCGCCTGGATCACTTCCGGGCCGCAGATGAACAGGTTGGCGCTGCGCTGCACCATGATGATGAAATCCATCAGCGCTGGCGAGTAGGCCGCTCCGCCGGCGCACGGGCCGGCCACTACCGCAATTTGCGGTACAACGCCGGAGAGCAGCACGTTGCGGAAAAACACCTGTCCGTAACCCGAGAGCGAATCGTCACCTTCCTGGATCCGCGCCCCACCGGAATCGTTGAAGCCGACCAACGGGCAACCCGCCTTCAACGCGTAATCCATGAGATCACAAATCTTTTTCGCGTGGATCCGGCCCAGCGCCCCGCCGCCAACCGTGAAGTCCTGGCTGAAGGCGGCAATAGTGCGGCCCTCGACCAAGCCGGTGCCCGTCACCACGCCATCGCCGGGCAAAGATTTCTTTTCCATCCCGAAATTATGACAATCGTGCTCGGCATGCATGCCCCACTCCTGAAAGGTGCTGGGCTGAAACAGTTCCTGCAACCGGTCGCGCGCGGTCATCACGCCTTTTTTGCGGCGGGCTTCCAGTTTGTCCTCGCCGCCGCCCGCGCGGGCAAGGGCGCGCCGCCGTTCCAGTTCCTCCAACATTGCATTCGGTGTGGCCATAAAAATATTCCAGGTTAGGGGGGGGATCAATGCGGACAGTTGCCCGAATCCTTGCCGGGCTGGGACATGCAGAATTCAGTCAGCACGCCATGCGTGGATTTCGGATGCAGAAACGCGACCAGCTTGCCGCCCGCGCCCGCGAAAGGTTTATCGTGGATTAACTTCACGCCCGTATCCGCAGCCTGCTTGAGCTGACCGGGCACGTCGTCAGTGTCGAATGCGATGTGGTGAATCCCGCCCGCCGGATTCTTCTCGAGAAACTTGGCGATGGCACTATCCGGGGCGGTGGGCTCGAGCAGTTCGAGATGAACCTCGCCGCAGCTAAAAAATGCGGTGCGGACTTTCTGTGACGGAACTTCCTCGCGATGCTCACATTTTAATCCCAGCGCCTGCTCATAATAAGGCACGGCTTCATCAAGTGATTTTACGGCGATCCCAAGGTGATCGATTTTTCTGATCATGGAGTTTTCCTGGCTTCTGGCGGGGTGGAGTTTGCGGACGTGTGGGTTTCCAATAAAATTTTCGCAGCGTTGACCGGCGTCATGTCGCCGTGCCGCAGGGCTTCCTGGAGCCCCGGCAACCGGGCAATCACGCGGGGGTCCCGATCAAACCGGCGGCGCAATTCGTCATGGATCAAAGCACCCAGCCATTCCAGCACCTGCTGCTGCCGGCGCTGGGCGATAATCCCCTTGGGCTCAAGCTCCGCGTAGAATTTTCTGATGTGCGCCCAAACTTCCGGCACCCCCTCGCCGGTGAGCCCGGAGCCGAGCGCTACTTCAGTTTTCCAGCCCGGAGTGGCGGGTTGCAGACAATGCAACGCCGCCGCCTGATCCGCCCGGGCGTGTTCCGCCCGCAACCGGTTGGTCCCGTCCGCCTTATTGATCAGCACCAGGTCCGCCATCTCCATGATGCCCTTCTTGAGACCCTGCAATTCGTCGCCGGCTCCGGGAAGCAGCAGCAACAGGAAAAAGTCCACCATCGAGTGTAGCGTAATCTCGCTCTGCCCCACGCCCACGCTCTCCACCATGATGACGTCAAAGCCCGCCGCCTCGCAAAGCAACATCGTCTCTCGCGTGCGGCGCGCCACGCCTCCGAGGTGATCCCCGGCCGAAGTTGGGCGGATAAACGCGTTGGGCAAACCACACAGTTTTTCCATCCGCGTTTTGTCTCCCAGAATGCTGCCGCCGGAGCGCGCGCTGGCGGGATCAATCGTCAGTACCGCGAGCTTATGCCCATGTTCCACAAGGAAGCACCCGAACGTTTCAATGAAGGTGCTCTTGCCTACGCCGGGCACCCCGGTGATTCCAATACGCTTCGCCTTGCCAGTGTGGGACAACAACCGCTCAAGCACTTGTTGCGCCCGCTCTTCGTCCTGCCGCAAATTGCTTTCAATCAGTGTGATGGCCCGGGCCAGCAACGCCACATCGCCCGACAGGACACCCGAGACATAGTCCTCCACCGCCAGGCGTCGGGCCCGCTGCGGCGGGGCGTGAGGGGAGGTGGCGGATTTCATGCGCTGGCGGTCCTTAATCGGCGGTTTCGGCCACGTCGCGCCGCCCCACGCGCTCGCATCCAATCGCAACCGGGACGGCCCCGATCGGGCGTAGCGGCCACCTGATAGGCATCGGCTGGTTGTGTTTCCATTCATCAATTAAGCGCCTGATTCAATTGCGTCAAAATTTCCTTTGCCGCATCCGGGATGGCCGTGCCCGGCCCGAATACGGCGGCTGCGCCGTGGACTTTTAGGAACTCGTAGTCCACAGGAGGAATCACCCCGCCGACCACAATCATGATGTCTTCGCGGCCGCATTTCTTGAGTTCGTCCCGCAATTGCACCAGCAACGTCTTGTGGCCGCCGGCGAGCGAACTGATGCCCACAACATGCACATCGTTCTCGGTTGCCATGCGGGCGGCTTCCTCCGGTTGCTGGAAGAGCGGACCTATGTCCACGTCGAAACCCAGGTCCGCATAGGCGGTGGCCACCACCTTCGCCCCGCGGTCGTGGCCGTCCTGTCCCATTTTTGCAATGAGAATGCGCGGGCGGCGCCCCTGCTGCTCGGCAAAGTCGCCGGTCAATTTGCGGACCTGGTCAATTTGCGGATCCAGCCCGAATTCTGCCTGATAAATTCCACTCACAGTTCGGATGACGGCCTTGTGCCGGTTGAAATGTTTTTCGAGCGCGAACGAGATTTCTCCCAGGGTCGCGCGCGCCCGGGCGGCATCCACGGCGAGCGCCAGCAAATTGCCCTCGTTGGTCTCGGCGGATTTTGTCAAGGCATCCAGCCGGGCTTGCACCCCGCGATTATCCCGCTCGCGTTTCAACTGCTGGAGCCGCCGGATTTGTGAATCGCGCACGGCGGTGTTGTCCACCTCGCGCAGTTCCAGTGTTTCGGTTTGCTCGCACCGCAGCAGATTCACCCCGATGATTGCCTCCTTGCCGGAATCAATGTGCGCCTGTCGGCGGGCCGCGGCCTCTTCAATACGCAACTTCGGCAGGCCCGTCTCAATGGCTGTGGCCATGCCGCCGAGGCGTTCGACTTCCTGGAGGTGTCCCCAGGCGCGGCCCATGATTTCCCGCGTCAACGCCTCCACGAAGTATGAACCCGCCCAGGGGTCAATCACCTTGCAAATGCCTGTCTCTTCCTGGAGGACCAACTGCGTGTTGCGGGCAATGCGCGCCGAGAAATCCGTTGGCAGGGCAATGGCCTCATCCAGGGCATTCGTGTGCAGGGATTGGGTGTGGCCCAGGGTTGCGGCCAGGGCCTCAAGGCAGGTGCGCGCCACGTTGTTGAATGGGTCCTGCTCGGTCAGCGACCATCCGGAGGTTTGCGAATGCGTGCGCAACGCCATGGATTTGGGATTCTGCGGATTGAACTGCCGGATGAGTCTGGCCCACAGCGCGCGGGCCGCCCGCATCTTGGCAATTTCCATGAAGAAGTTTTTGCCCTGCGCCCAGAAGAACGAGAGGCGCGGCGCAAACGCATCGATCTCAATCCCTGCCGCCAGTCCGGTGCGCACATATTCCAGCCCGTCCGCCAAGGTGTAGGCCATCTCAAGATCGGCGGTGGCGCCCGCTTCCTGCATATGGTAACCGGAAATGGAGATCGAGTTGAATTTCGGCATCTGCTGCGACGTGAACCGGAAAATGTCGGCAATTATTCGCATGGAGGGCCGGGGCGGATAGATGTAGGTGTTCCGCACCATGTATTCCTTCAGGATGTCATTCTGAATCGTCCCGGAAAGCTTGGCGAGCGGGACGCCCTGTTCCTGAGCGGCGACGATGTAGAACGCCAGCACCGGCAATACCGCGCCATTCATCGTCATGGAAACCGAAATCCGGTCCAGCGGGATGCTGTCGAACAGCACATTCATATCGAGGATGGAATCCACGGCCACCCCGGCCTTGCCCACATCCGCGAACGCGCGGGGATGGTCGGAGTCGTAACCGCGGTGCGTCGGCAGGTCGAACGCGACGGACAACCCTTGCTGGCCGGCGGCGATATTCCGGCGATAAAATGCGTTCGATTCCTCCGCGGTGGAGAAACCCGCATATTGCCGGACCGTCCACGGCTTCGTCACATACATGGAACCATAAGGCCCCCGCACAAACGGGGGGAACCCCGGCATGCCGTCGAGGTGCTCACAGTTCTCGAGGTCGGCCGCCGTAAAGAGCGGTGGCAGGTCAATCTGCTCGAGCGTTTTGTGAACCCAAGCGCCCAGCGGCTGGCCCGTCTCGGCTTCAAAGCGAGTCTGCCATTGGGCGAACGTCACCGGTGCCGGCGGGCTGTTGAACTCGACCTT